>DASRQT010000630.1:0-2780 GCA_035696485.1 Polyangia bacterium
CGATTCTGGATTTCCGAGGATGCACCGGCATTCGGGATCCTGGGCCACCCAGATGGCGACCGGTGCCGCGGACATCACCGCTTCAAGCTCCGCGTTCCTTGCGCGCAGCCGGTCACGTTCGCCCAGGAGCTGGTCGTGTTCTCGCGCCGGGATGATGGCCAGACCCACGTGGTCGGCCAGCTCCTGCAATAGCCGCTTGTCGCTGATTGTGTAAGGACGATTCGGCTCTGTGCGCGAGGCCGAGAGCGTCCCGATCACGTTATTGCCCGCGCGCAGTGGAACGATGAGCAGACTGTGGGTCGGGAACCGCGTTGTATAGGGGCGGTACACCGATGCGACCTTTGCAGTGACGGCCAGCGGGTCGGCGACCGGAACAAACAGGGCCACCTTCGATCGCACGACGTCGGCGCTGAAGCCTGAATAGGTGGGATACTTGTGCGCGAGGATTTCACGCAACAGGTCGCGGGCCTGGGCGTCGCGATGGTCGACGCTGATCGTCTGCAGCCACGGGCCGTCATCTTCTTCCTCTTCCGACAACAGGTGGACGCCGCACGCGTCGCCCAGTAAGCCGGCTACCCCGCTGCTGACCGCGTCGCAGATCCCAGCCAGATCGAGGCCGGCCTCGGCTACCGCGCGTGAGATCTCCACGAGAGCTGCAAGCGCCCTTTGTCCTTCGTCCACCTGGTCCCCCGACAGGCGCTCATCAATACCCAGCAATGTGTATAGAGTGCGCCCTCCTCCGGTCGCACGCAACGGCGTCGCCCAAGCATCTGCCGTGAAATGCGTGTCCAATTTTCCAGAAAGCTAATAGCGGGCGACTGGAATTGCGGTCGCAGCGGGCGCAGCTATTTTAGGCCCGCTGTTGTCGGTGAGCTTGGGATCGGTCGCGCTGCCCCGGCTCACCAAGGTCTTGGGCCTTGGCCCAGCACCTACCTGGGATTACCTTGTCAGCCGCATGTCAGACAAAGGTGCCATCCAATCGCCTTCTTCCGCGCCCGCGCCGTCGCGCGCTGACCGCGTCATGGACCGGCTCAAAGGCGGTGCCGGACTCGTCGCGGCCGTGGTCGGTTCGATGACGGCGCTGTTCGGCGTCTATGAAAAGGTGCGGTCCGACGCCAAGGAATACACCGCCACCAGCTATGACACGCTGGCACCGAAGCTGAACGAGATGAACGACGCCCTCAAGAGGTTGCAGCAGGAGAATCAGCAGCTCAAGGAAGCGGTGGTCGGCCACGCGGTTCGGTTGAAGCCGGCGGCGACTGCAACCGCGCGGCCTTCGGCAAAACCAACCCACGCGACGGCCACCGGCGACCGTCCGGCCGCCGAGCCCGCCGCCGAGCCGGTACCGCCACCGGCCGGAGCGGCGGCGGCGCCTGCGCCTACGGCGCCCGCGGCCCAGGCCACCGCTGAATCGGCGCCGTCGGGCGGTCAGCCAAATCCTCTCAACGACATCTTCGGCGCGGTGACCCAGGCGCGCGACGCCGTGCAGAACATCCGCAAGGTTCCCGAGACGTTCGAGAAGGCGCTGCAGCAGAAGAAATAGCGACGGGGCGCGCGCCTTGACTGGCGCCGCCCATCCGCGCGCGCCGCCGCCTTATTGTTTGCCCGGCTTGCCGGCCGGTGTCTTCGTCTGGCGGGCCAGAATCCGTTCCATCTCGTCCATCGTCGCGTTCATCTCGGCCATGGCGGCGCTAAACGGGGCCGACGTCGTCATGTCAACCCCCGCATCCTTCAGCAGGTCGATCGGATATTTCGATCCACCCGCGCGCAGCAGCTTGAGGTACGCGTCCCGGCGCGCGGTGCCTACCCCTGTCTTTTCAGCTTGCTTGGCCTCGTCTCGAATGGCGCGCGCCAGCGTCGTCGACGCGATCATGCTGGTGGCGTACTGGTAGACGTAGAAGTTGTAGTAGAAGTGCGGGACATAGGCCCACTCGATCCCCAGCAGGTCGTCCACCTGGCAGATCTTCTTGTCGTGGCCGTAATACTTGCGCGCCATCTTCAGATACAGAGCGGAGAGCCCCTCGCCGGTCAGCGGTTCGCCCTTCTCAACCTGCTCGTGAAACGCCAGCTCGAAGTCCGCGAACTGCGTCTGGCGGAACAGCGTCGTGCGCAGGCCGTCAAGCTGCGTCCCGAGCAGGTACAGCCGGGTGGCGTCGTCCTTGGCCTGGCCCAGCATGTGGTGCATCAGCAAATTCTCGTTCAGCGTGGAGGCGACCTCGGCCACGAAGATGGGATAGTCGGCCGTCGAATACGGCTGCGTGGTGTGCGACAGGTACGTGTGCATCGAATGACCGGCCTCGTGCGCCAGCGTGGTCAGGTCCTCGTAGCGCCCGTTGAAGTTCAGCAGCTGATAAGGGTGCACGCCGTAGACGCCGGTCGAATAGGCGCCCGACCTTTTACCCGGCGACGGCAGGTAATCGGTCCACCGGCTGTCGAACCCCTTGCGCAGCGCCTCGACGTACTCGGTCCCCAGCGGCGCCAGCGCCTCCAGCGTCATCGCGCGCGCCTGGTCGGGATCAAAACGCAGATCGACGCTGGCAACCAGCGGGACGTAGAGATCCTGGTAGTGGAGCACGTCGACGCCCAGCATCTTTTTCCGCAGCTTGAGATAGCGGTGCAGCGTCGGCAGGCTGCGGTTCACGTCGGCGACCAGCTGCGTGTAAACCTTGGTCGGGATGTTGTCGCGGAACAGCGACGCCTCCAGCGTCGACCCGAAATTGTGCACGCGTTTTTCGAACATGTGCGACTTGGTCAGCGCCGACAGCGTGGTTCCCAGCGTC
>DASRQT010000631.1:0-3130 GCA_035696485.1 Polyangia bacterium
GTCGAGGGCGCCATTGTGGTGAAGACCGGCGTCGTCCAGCCACATTCGCTGGGGACCGCGTCGCCCGTGCCCGCGCCCGCGGCGCCGCCGGTCCCGGTCTGTCCGCCGCTACCCGCATCAATCGCTGCGCCCGCGGCGCCACCCGATCCTGACGCCACCCCCGGCTGGTCAGATGCCGTGCAGCCGACGACAAACGCCAGTGTCAGGAAGACGGTGAGGATTGGAAACGCCATCACGCCCGGTAAGTGATCGTACCGTCAGGTCGGGTCGAGGACCAGGCCCCCCGGTTCCAGCCGGAACCCGGCCCGGCGCAGCTCGGGCAGCAACGTGCTGCGCAGCGCCGGGACGCCGTTGATCTTCTCGACGCGCAGGGGCCGCAGGCGCGGCTTGCCCGCCGCATCGGCCCGCAGCGCGGCGACCGCCGCCAGCAAGGTTTCGGGCTCGTCGGTGAAGACCCGCAGACGATGAGCGCCCCGTTCGACGAACAGCGCCGGCAGGCCGCCGGCCAGGACGACCCGCGCGCCGGCGACGCGGCGCGGGCGCGCGGCGGCATCGTCGGGCGTCGCCGGTCGCGAATCTGGCGTTTCGGGCCAGGGCAGCAGGGCGCCGTAGGGGTTGGCCGGGTCCACGGCCGAGAGAGCTATCGGCGGCTGCGGGTCGGTTTCATCGCGGACGGCACGCAGCCGATCGACGGCGCCCGGGTGGGCGTACTGCGCCCCCAGCAGGCCCTCGACGAAATAGCCGCGACGAATTTTCCCCGCTTCCTCCATGGCGCGGAGCACCGGCGCGATGCTGGCGAATCCCCCCGGCAACCCCTCGGCGGCCGCCGCCTCGCGGCTGACGACGCCGTAACGATCCAGCAGCGTGGTGGCGCGGGCGTGGGCACGCGCGGTGTCGCTGGCGGGCTGCCGCACCAGCGCGCCAACCGACGACCAGCGGCCCAAAACCTGCGCAACCAGCGCTCGTCCGGGACGGCGGGCGCGGGTGCCCGCGCTGCGCGTCGTCGCGGCCGATCGCCCGGCGGCGTTCAATGCCCGCAGTGGTTGAAACGTGTCGTTGGTGACCTGCCCCGCCCAGACCAGATCCCACAAGGCCGCGACGATCTCGTCGGAGGTGGCGCCGGCGCCGGCATTTTGTAGCTGGGCAAAGAACGATGCGCCCTGCGCCGCCAACGTCTCCAGGACCGTCTTGTGCAGCGGCGACAGCCCGTCGGGCGGCACCGGCACGTCGATCAACGCGGCGGCGCGATCCCGCCGGTAGAGCGCCACGCGACCGTCGCCCCGTCCCCCGCTGCCGCGTCCCACCCAGACCACCTCGCCCAGCGCGCCCAGCTCGTCCAGCAGCGCGCTGGAGAAATCACGCACTCGCGCCGGCAGAATCCAGCGTTCCAGGTCGGCGAAGGGGAGGTACAACCCCTCCAGCTGTTCCACGGCCTCACGCAGGCGGGCCGCTCCCGTGCGCGCCGAGCCGACGCCTTGCCAGCGCGGCAGGAAACGCGCCAGCGTTTCGGCGGCGACCGGCGCCACCTGGTTGCGCAGCCTGGCCAGCGCGCGGCGCCGCACGGCCCGCAGCACCTCGGCGTCGCACCAGCGGCGGGTGGTATCACCGCTGCGGAATTGTCCTTCGACCAACCGCGCCGGTTCAACGGCGGTCATCGCGCGCAAGATGCCTTCCACGGCCGACACGCCGAGGCCGTAGCGGGCGGCCACCGCCTCGGCTGCGAACGGACCGTGGGTACGCGCATGACGCGCCACCAGGGTCGGCAACGCGTCGGGTACCGTTTCAAGAAACGCAGCGGGGGTCCCGGGCGGGGGCACGACGCCGAGAGCGTCGCGGTAGCGGGCGACGTCCTCGAGCGCGATCCAGCGTTGCGGAGAACCCGGGGCGCCAAGCTGCACGCGCGCGGCGCGATGGCTCTTGACCAGCGCGTCCAGCCACGGCCGGGGATCCTCGCGGGTGCGGGCGGCGACCTCATCGTCGCCCAGATCGCCGATCCGACGCAGCAGATCGTGAAGGCCATCGGCATGGTGGGCGCGGCGGTCGGGCGCCGTCGCCTGCAGCTCGGCCTCGACCTCGTCGATGACCTGCGGGTCGATGAGATCAGCCAGCGCCTCCTGACCCAGCAGCTCGCGCAGCAGGCCCCGGTCCAGCGTCAGCGCCTGTGCCTTGCGTTCGGCCAGGGGCGCGTCGCCTTCGTACATGTACGTCGCGACGTAGGCGAACGCCAGCGATCGCGCGAAGGGCGAGGCGCTCCTGGTCTCGACCTCGACGACGCTGACCTCGCGCCGCCGGATCGCCGCCAGCAGCCCAACCAGGGCGGGCACGTCGAACACGTCCTGCATGCATTCGCGGTAGGTCTCGAGGACGATCGGGAAAGCCGGGTAGCGCATGGCCGCCGCCATCAGCGCCTGTGCCTTGAGCCGTTGCGTCCACAGCGGCGTCCGGAGATTGGGCGCACGTCGCGGCAGCAACAGAGCGCGCGCCGCGTTTTCGCGAAAGCGCGTCGCGAACAGCGCCGACAACGCCAGCTGCCCCAGTACCAGATCCTCGACCTCGTCGGGATCGGGCAGCAACGTCTCGCGCGGGGGCGCGTCGTCGCTGCTGGCGAAGCGCAGCACGATGCCGTCGTCGCTCCACAGCGTCTGGATCTCGACGCCGACGGTGGCGCCCAGACGCGCCTCCAGGGCCAGCGCCCACGGCGCGTGCACGCGGGCCCCGAACGGCGACAGGATGCAGATCCGCCAGTCGCCCAGCTCGTCGCGAAAACGTTCGATGGTGATCTCACAGTCGGTGGGCAGCGTCCCGGTCGCCTGGCGCTGGTCCTGCACGTACCGCCACAGGTTGCGCGCCGCCTGCGCGTCCAGCGGGTATTCGCGGACGAGCCAGCTTTGTGCCTCGGCTTCGCCCATGGGCCCCAGCGTGCGGACCAGCGCACCCAGCGCGCGCCCGAGCTCGATCGGGCGGCCGGGACCCTCGCCGCGCCAGAACGGCATCTTGCCGGGCTCGCCCGGCGCCGGCGCGACGATCACGCGGTCGCGCGTGATCTGCAGAACGCGCCAGCTGCTGGCCCCCAGCAGGAAGACCTCCCCGGCGCGCGTCTCGTGCACCATCTCCTCGTCCAGCTCGCCGA
>DASRQT010000632.1:0-2465 GCA_035696485.1 Polyangia bacterium
CAACACCACCAGCGACGCCAGGATCGCGCCCAGCACCAGGTGCTCGCGCACGGCGCCGACGCTGGTCCGCGTGGTCTCGGTGTTGTCACGGATGACCGTCCATTTCGTCCCGGCCGGCAGCGAGGGCTCGATCTCCTTGAGGCGCTCGCGCAGGGCATCGACGACGGCGACGCTGTTTGCGCCCGACTGCTTTCGAATCGAGAGCACCACCGTGGGGCGGCCGTCGATCAACGCGGCGGTCTCAGCCTCCTCCTCGCCGTCGAGGACGGTGGCCACGTCGCGCACCAGGATGGGATGGTTGTCGCTGCTGCGGATGATGATGTCGCCAACGCCGTCGACGCTGGTGACCCGGCCGCGCACGCGGAAGGTCAGACGTTCGGGGCCGGTGTCAATGGCGCCGCCCGGCGCCGTGACGTTCTGCGAGACGATGGCGCGCTGGATGTCCACCGCGGTCAGCCCGGCGGCGCGCAGCTTGACCGGGTCGACGAACACCTGAACCTGACGTTCGCGACCACCCAGCAGCGTCACCTGCCCGACGCCGTTGATGGCCTCCAGCGCCTGCCGGATCTCGTGGTCGGCCAGCTCGGTCACCTCGCGCAACGGCCGCTTGGATTCGAGCGCAACGAACAGCACCGGCGCGGCCGCGGGATCCAGCTTGCTGACCACCGGCGCCTTGGTCCCCTCCGGCAGCTCGGGCAGCACGGTGCTGACGTGGTCGCGCACGTCCTGCGCGGCGACGTCGACGTCCTTGCTGAGATCGAAGGTGACGAACACCTGTGACACGCCCTCGGTCGAGATGGACCGCAGCTCGTCGATGCCGCCCAGCGTGTTGATCGCCTCTTCAACCTTGTCGGTGACCTCGGTCTCCACCTCCTCCGGGCCGGCGCCCGGCAGGGCGGTGATGATGGCGACCATCGGGAGGTCGACGTTGGGGAAACGGTCGACGTTCAGCTTGCCGTAACCGACCATGCCGATCACGGCCAGAAACAGCATGATCACCGTCGCGAAGACGGGACGGCGGACGCAGACAGCAGCTAACCATTGCATGGCGGCCTCACTTTACCCGGGCGCCGTCGCGCACGTCGGGTGTTAGCGGGGCGACCACCTTCTCGCCGAGCTTGAGGCCGTTGATGATCGGGATCTGATCGCCGTGAACCTCGCCGACCTGGACCAGGCGATCTTCGACCCGCCCGCCGGCGACGGTGAAGACGTGGCGCAGGGTGCCGTCGGCCTTCACCGCCGTCGCCGGGACAGCCGGCAGCGTCTGGTCACCCAGGGCGACCTTGGCGGTCACGAACATCCCCGGGCGCAGGGCGCGGCCTTCGTTCTTCACCACCGCCTCGACCACCGCGTCGCGCGTCTGCTTGCGCACCGACGGCCCGACGTACCTGATTTTCCCCTGATGGACCTTGTTCTCATCCGATGCCGTGCGGAAATCGACCGGCATCCCCTGTTTGATGAAGGTCACGTCGGCCTCCGGCACCGTCAGCTCGACGCGCAGGGAATCGACGTCGACCAGGGTGACGACCTTGGAGTCGGGACGGACGTATTCGCCGGGGCTGACGGCGCGTTCGACGATCATCCCCGAAAACGGGGCGCGGATCTCGGTGTCCAGCAGGGCTTCGCCGTAGAGCCGCTTGCGCGCCTCCGCCGCCGACACCGACCACTTGCTGGTCTTGCACTGGGTCGCCGCGCGATCGAAGTCCGCGCGCGCGATGGCGCCTTTCTCGAACAGCCGTTCGTTGCGCGCGCAGTCGGCCTGTGCCTGACTCTCCTGCGCCTTCAGCGATTCCAGCTGCGCGCCCGCCTCCTGTGCCTGCGCCGAAACCGTCCGCGAATCCAGCCGCGCCAGCACGGCGCCCTTGTGGACCACCGACCCGCGCTCGACGTACGTGGCGACCACCTTTCCGGCGGCGCCCGCGGCCACGTCGGCCTCCTCGGTGCCGGCCAGTGTGCCGGACAGCGTCAAGATGCGCGGCACCTTGATCGGCTTCGCTTCCACCACCGTCACCGCGATCGTCTTGATCTCCGCGGCCATCGCGCCCGATGGCGCCTGCGGCGCCGAGCGACTGCACCCGCCCGCGACCACCAGAAGACCCAGTAAGACTGCCCTGCTTGCGCTTGAGTTCATGTTCGTAGCGTACTTATAACGCACGAATATTGAAGTATTCAATTGTTAAGTTTTGTGACATTCTAATGGAGTGACGGCTTCCATTTCGCCCCAAGCCCAAGACTTCTGGCCCCTTTTGTGCGAATTCGCGCTCAGCCAGCGGGCCTGGTGGGTGTCGCTTTGTGAAGAGCTGGACCTGACGCCGATGCAGGGGCACGCGCTCCGCATCCTCGATCCCGACAAGCCGGTGTCGATGAACACGCTGGCTGATTCCCTGATTTGTGACGCTTCCAACGTGACCGGAATCGTCGACAAGCTGGAATCGCGCGGCCTCATCGAACGACAGGGGGCCGAG
>DASRQT010000633.1:0-9972 GCA_035696485.1 Polyangia bacterium
GTTGCAGCGGGTTAGCACGAGAACTGAGAAGTCCTCGGTGCCAAGGCGCAGCGACGGGCCGCTGGCTGTGGCGAGGGATGTGCGCATGTCCGTGATCTCGGCGATGGGTCCTACCGGGTCCAGTTGAACCCTGGGAGGCGCGCCCGCGGTCAACGATTTGATGTGATGACCATGCTCGGAGCGGTCATACCAGGTCTCGAGGTCGAGTCCGGGCTCTCCCAACGAGGTTCGGTCCGCCCACAGCAACAGGCCCTGCCGGAGGCGTGCGGGGAAATTGAAGCAGGCAGCGCCTATGCAGCAGCGATCGACGCACTGGTTGACGCCGACCTCGGCGGAGGAGTCGGGCACGTCGCTGGCGTTATTGTCGCTGTCAGGCGCGGGGACGTCGGAGACCACTTCGGAACTGCTGCCGGAATCCATGGCGGCGTCCGTGGCGCACTTGTCAGTTGGCTTGTCCAGGCAGAGACCGCCGAGGCACATGAGACCGTCGGCGCAAAAAGTGGCGTTACCGCAGGGTGAGCACTTCATGCTGGGGCGGAAGCAGGTAGCGGAGGCCAGGGTGATGACGCAGGCGAGGAGGAGGAGGACGTGGTGCTTCATGAGGGCTCACCCGCGCCGATCATCCGGCGCACCCCTGTAACGGACCCGCCTCGGCATATTCCAAGGCCATCAGAACCGGGCGGCCCAGGTGAAGGTGGCGTCTTTCCCCGAGATTTTGACCCCCGGGCCGGTTCCCGGATCTCGGTCTTTCACGACGAAGTAGTAGACCAGCGAGGCGGCGGTGACGGCCGCGCCGGTGCTGACCAGGGCGATGCCGATCTTGTCGTATCGCTGGCCGGCCTCATAAACCTGGTTGGCCTTAACTTCTGCTCCTTTCATGCCCATGTAGCTCTCGAACTCGTTCGACTTCTGATGGGCGAGTATGAACGACACGCCGCCCCCCACCAGCAGCGCCGCGCCCACGCCCGCGGTCCAGAGCGGCCAGCGCAGATTCCCCGAGGCAGTCGCGGCCGGCGCCCGATCCGGTTCCGTCCCGACCACATTGGATTCGCCCGGCCGTGTGACCAGCGGTTGCGTCGCTTGCGGCAACTCGGCCACGGCCAGCTTGGGCCCCTGCTTCTCCGCCGGCGCGCTTGCGCCCGGCGTGCACTTGAGCTCCCGTCGGGCGACGCGCGCCCGGCGCAGGGCGTCCGCGGCGCGCGCGCTGTGCGACCCGGGCGCCGCCACCTCGCGCAGGTTCTCGATCGGCGCCAGCGTGTTGACGGCCAGGTCCAGCAGCTCGCCCGCCTGGGTGCAGTCGCCACGTACGCGATGGAGGTCGGCGATCTCGGGTAGCAGGGTGGCGTCCTTGGTCTCGATCCAGACCGTCGAGAGCTTGGCGATCGCGGCGGCGGTGTCGCCGTTGGCGGCCTGCGGGCGGGCCGCCTGACGCGCGTCCTGCGCCTTCGGGTATCCGACGCAGGTGCGCATCTCGACGATCCGCGCCCCGGCGTAAATTAAATCGTTCGCCAGCCGCTTGACGCCCGAGCCGGCGGCGGCGGTCTCTGCTCGTTCGCGCAACAGATCGGCCTGGCCGAGGAAGCGTTCGTAGGCCGCCAGCGCGTCGGGGCATCGGCCGGCCAGACGCAGGCTCTGGGCCGTCGGGTACAGCAAGGCGGCGTCTCCGGTCTGGACCTGCAGCTCGCCGAAGACGCGCGCGGCTTCAGCGTATTGCCCGGTATCGAACAGGCGTCGCGCCTGATCGAAGCGCGCGGCGGCGGTCGCGGGGACCTCGCCGTCCGCGGACAGCGCCAGCGCGAACAACAGCGGAAAGAACGCGGGTGTCATCGAAAGGGGTTGGCGAAGCCGTCCAGCGGGGATTGCGACGGGGGATCGGCCTCCGCCGGTTTGGGCTCCGCCGGGTCGGCGGCTTTCTCGGCGGGGACAGAGGTCGCAGTCGGCGCCGGTTGACCGGCCACCACCTTGCCAGCCGGAGTGCGGCTGGCGGTGCGTTTCTTGGTGGGCGAATCGACCGCGGCGGGCACACTCGAGGGACGGGCGCTCGCCTTGGCAGCCGCTGCCGGCGACGATGGAGGAACAGCAGCTGCCGGCGCCGCCGCCACCGGCACCGGCACCGGCAGTGTCGGCGGCGGCGTCGGCACCTGCAATTGCGCGGCAGGAGGGGCCTTGGCTTGCGCGCTGGCCGCTTCTCGTCGCGCGGCGGACTGCACGTCGCGGCGCCCCTCCGACACCTTCATCATGATCAACCCGGCGACGGCCCCGACTGCGATCCCGCCGGCGGCCAGCAGCCACGGCAGGCGCGACGCCGGATTTTTCGGCGCGACCGTCGCCGCGCTGTCCGCCGACGATCCCTCGGACGCCTCCAGCGCGACAACCGCCGCCCGGACCTCCTTCATCGACGGGAACCGATCTTCAGCGCGGCGGGCGAGGCAGCGCAGGATGATCTGTTCCAGGCGGACGTCCAGCGTGGGCGTCAGGCTGCGCGGGGCGGGCGGGCTTTCGAACAGCCGCTTGGTCGCCATCGCCACGGCGGTCGGCGCCAGGAATGGCAGGCGGCCGGTCGAAATCTCGAACAGCACGACACCGTACGAGTAGATGTCGGCCGCCTCGCGGACCGGGCTGCCCTCGACCTGTTCGGGCGCCATGTAGGCCGCGCTGCCCACCATGATGCCGCCGGTGCTGGCCACCGCGGTCGCGGTGGGACCGCCGCGCGCCAGGCCGAAGTCCATAATCACCGCGCGCGGGATCCCCCCCTGCGTCGACGGCATCAGCATCACGTTGTCGCTCTTGAAGTCGCGGTGGACCACGCCGACCTCGTGCGCGGCCGTCAGGCCCTCGGCCAGCTGGCGCGCGATCGCCAGCAACAGCTCGCCGTGCAGCGGGCCGCCGGTGCGGATCCGCTGCCCCAGCGTCGACCCGTCCAGAAACTCCATGGTCAGGAAGAATCGCTTGGACTCGCGGGTGGGACCGGCGGCGTTGATGTGTTCGCCCAGATCGAAGACGCGGCACACGCCGGGATGGTTGATGGCGCGCGCGACCTGGACCTCGCGGCGAATCTGCGCGATGGCGCGCGGGTCCTCGCCGTTGGCCAGCAGCACGGTCTTGAGTGCGACGCGCACCCCCAGCAGCTTGTCCTCGGCCTCATAGACCTCGCCCATCCCGCCGCGCGCCACGAACCGCTGGACTTCGTAGCGGCCGGCGACCATGTCGTGGGGCGCAAACGCCGTGATCGGATGTTGCGGGATCTCCACCGTGGGCCGGCCGCTATCGACCGACCCGACCGCGGCCAGGCAGGCGTCGCAGCCACCGAGGTGCTGGATGGTCCGGTTTTGCACGTCGCCGGGCAGCCGTCCTTCAGAGAAGGCGACCAGGACGTCCTCGTCGGGGCAGGGCGACGGTGGCGACTCAGGCATAACCAACCGGGATGATACTCGGGCTGCCCTCTACAGTCGAAGATGGCCCCTGCGCCGATCAGGGGTCGGCGCCGTCGTCGTCGACCAGGCGGGCGAAACTGAGGTGAACCTGGCTCCGGACGGCCCGCCACAGGCTCTTCGCCTCGGTCTCGGTCAGGCGCGGAATGTGGGTCTCCAGGCGCCGGTGGACGTGGGCCAGAATCTTGCCGCGGATGGTCTGCAACCAGCGGGCCACGGTGGCGCGGTGAGCCTGGAAGGGGACGGCCAGGCTGTCGATCCCCTGGTCCTGAATGTAGCGCAGGCGCAGCAGGGTCCGTTCCTGCGCGGTCAGGGTCTGCAGCGCCTCACGCAGGGCCTCGCGAAAGATCGCCTCGTAGCGCTGGCGAACCAGGCGGAATTCCGGATCCACGTCTTCGGACAGCAGGCGTTCGACGACGTCGTCGCCGGCCGCCGGTAGGGTCCCCTGCGCCCGGCGCAGGTCGTGGGCCGTTCGCGTGGCGGCGACCCGCAGCCACTTCCACAGCGGGCCGCGGCCCGAATAGGCTCGAATACGCGGGGTGGGGCCGACGAACAGGCGCCGCCGCAGCTCCTGCACCGCCTCGTCGACGGCGTCCTCGCTGGAGGTGACCTTGGCGATGGCGGCGCGCGCGGCCGGGATGAAGTGCAGCTCGAACTGGTCGAGAGCGGTGACATCGCCGGCCTCGCAGGCGCAGGCGAGGAAGATGTCGCTGGCGCGTTCGGCCGACAGGGATTCCCCGTCCGCCAGCAGCGGCGCCACGCGGGCGCAGAACACCTCGTAAGGCGTCGCCAGCTCGCCCTGCGCGCGGCGCGCTTCGTTGAACAACGCGCGCAGCGACTGGTCAGAGCCGCCGGCGGGGTCGTGGTCCATCACAACAGGGTAAACCACTACCGGCTGGGCCGACAGGTGTCGCCGCCGGGGGGCGTGTCGGGTATGGTGAGCGGCGCGGTGGCAGGCAATTTCGACTTTGTGGCCATCTTCGCCGCCGGGATCGCCGCCGGGATGGTGAACTCGATCGCGGGCGGCGGGACGCTGCTGTCGTTTCCGGTGCTGCTGTGGCTGGGGCGCGATCCCATCGTCGCCAACGCGACCAACGCGATCTCGCTGTTTCCGGGATCGCTGGCGTCCGCCTTTGGCTTTCGCCGCGAGATTGCCGGCGTCCGCCCCCTGCTGATGCTGTTGCTGCCCCCGTCGGTAATCGGCGGGATTCTCGGCGCCGGGCTGCTGCTGGTGACGCCATCGCGCGTGTTCTCGACGCTGATCCCTTATCTCATCCTGATGGCCACCGCGTTGATCGCCCTCAAGCATCCACTGGAGCGGGTGTTTCGCCGTCCTTCCGCCAGCGCCATGGGTGACGCCGGGGCCACGCCCCCGCGGACGCATGGCAACACCGTCCTGGTGGTGGGCCAGCTGCTGGTCGCGATCTACGGCGGTTACTTCGGCGCCGCGATGGGGATCATGATGCTGGCCGCGTACGGTCTGGCGGGATTGGGGGACATTCACCAGCGCAACGGGCTCAAGACCGTCTCGGCCACGGTGATCAACGGGATCGCCGGCGTGGTGTTCGTCGTCTCGGGCGCCGTGGCCTGGAAAGACGCCGCCCTCCTCAGCGCCGGCGCCGTCATCGGGGGCTACGCGGGCGCCGCCGTCGGCCGCCGCATGAAGCCGCGCGCGATCGAGATCCTGGTCGTGCTTATCGGCCTGGGGGCGACCGTCTTACAGCTGGTGCGCAGTCACTGACGCGGACTAGCGGTGCTTGCCGTCGAATTTCTTGATGTTCAACTGTTCCAGATCCACGTCGTCCAGGCAGCGCGTGTTGATCGCGACCATCGCGCTGCCGTCGGCGTTGTTGCCGCGCGCGAACGCCTTGATGCCGCAGGACTTGCAGAACAGGTGGTGGATCCTCTTCTTGTTGAACTGGTAGTCGGTCAGGGCGTCGTCGCCGGACAGCAGCGTGAACTGGGTGGCAGGGATGAAGGACAACAGGGTGCCGGACCGGCCGCACATCGAGCAGTTGCACGAGATGACGGTCCCCGAAAGATCAAGGGTCGCCTGGTACCGCACCTGGCCGCAGTGGCAACCGCCCGTATAGGATTTTGGCTCGCTCATGCCGGCATCTTAAGGACGACCGATCGGCGGCGTAAGTGGAATCGTGCGCTGGCGGCGGTTTTGCCGGTCGCCCGCCGGGTCGCCCTGCGTTGGTTCTGGCCGCACGTGCTATGAGTCGGTGATGCGCGGAGTGCTGCTTTTCGTTGCGCTGGGGCTGGCCGCCTGCCGCCCGGGCCATCCAGCAAGACCGACGTCGCCTCCCTTCGAGAATCCCGGCGGCATGTGGCTGCCGCAGCAGCTCCCGGAGCAGGCGGCGACCCTCAAGAGCCTGGGGCTGTCGATTGATCCGGCAGCGCTGGGTGATCCGCTCAGTTATCCGCTGGGATCGGTCGTCAGCCTGGGCGGATGTTCGGCGTCGTTCGTCTCCGCGGATGGGCTGATCGTGACCAATCACCATTGCGCCATCGGCGCGCTTCAGTACAACTCGACCCCCGCGCGCAACCTGATCGAGGGCGGCTTCCTGGCGCCAACCCGCGCCGCCGAGCTGTGGAACGGACCGACGTCACGGGTGTACGTCACGCAGCGGCTGCGCGACGTGACGGCTGCGGTTCGCGCGGGCCTCGAAGAGCTCGGCAGCGACCGCGAACGTTACGACACCATCGAGGCACGAACCAAGGCCGCCGTGGCGGCATGTGAGCGCGACCGTCCCGACGTGCGCTGCGCCGTGGCCAGCACCTTCGGTGGCGCCACCTACACCCTGGTCGAGCAGCTCGAGATCCGCGACGTGCGCCTCGTCTACGCGCCGCACGGCCAGATCGGCAACTACGGTGGCGAGATCGACAACTGGCGCTGGCCCCGCCACGCCGGCGACTTCGCATTTTTTCGGGCGTACGTGGGACCCGACGGCAAGGGCGCCGACCACGGCCAGCACAACGTTCCCTATCATCCGCCACAGCACCTGAAGCTGGCGTCCACGGCGCTCAAGCCCGGTGACTTCGTCATGGTCGCCGGGTATCCCGGCCATACCAGTCGCCTCAGCACCGCCAGCGAAGTCGCGCAGTCGGTCTCCTGGCAGTATCCGCACACCATCGAACGAGCGGAGATCTACATGGCCGCGCTGGAGGCGCTGGGGAAGGCGGACCCGAACCTGACAATCAAGACCGGGCCGTCGATTCGCTACCTCAGCAACGGCCTGCTCAAGGCGCGCGGGATCATGGACGGCCTGCTGAAAGGCGGTCTGCTGTCCAGCAAGCAGAAGACCGACGCCGATCTGCGAGCGTGGATCGCCGGCGACCCGGACCGACGCGCGCGCTACGGCGATCTGTTCGCAAGACTGGCGGCGCTGGACGCCGAGCGTATCAAGCTGCGAGAGCGCGAGGCGGCGTGGGGCGAGACCCTGCAGTTCAGCCGCTTGCTGGGCGCGGCCATGACCATCGTCAGGATGGCCGACGAACGCGGCAAGCCCGACGACGCGCGCGTTCCCGCGTTTCAGCAGCGCAACTGGCCGCGCATCAAGCAGGCGCAGGTGCAAATGCAAAAGACGTACGATCGGGCGATTGACCGACCCCTGCTGAAGCTGGCGCTGCAGCGTGCGGCTCGCTTGCCGCCGGTCGATCGTCCCATCATCGGCCTGTTGCTGGGTGCATCGGAGCCGACCGCGGCCCACGTCGACAGGGCCGTCGACGACCTTTACGGCGCGACCGACCTGGAACGTGAGGAGGCCCGCGTTCGCCTGCTCGAGGCCACGCCCGCCGAGCTGCATGCCAGCACCGACCGGCTAGTCCAGCTGGCGACGGCGCTGTTGCCCTTCCAGAAACAGCTGGAAGACACGAAGAAGGCGCTGGAGGGTGCGTTGGTCTTGCTGCGGCCGCGTTACATCGCCGCTCTGCGGGAGTTTTCCCCGCGGCCGCTGGCGCCCGACGCGAACGGCACGCTGCGCGTGACCTACGGAACCGTGCGCGCCTATCAGCCGTCACCTGACGCCCCCGCGCTGCGACCGTTCACGGTGCTGACCGAGGTCGTCACGCGTCACACCGGTCACGATCCCTTCGACTGTCCAGCGAAGCTGCGCGACGCCGTTCGGCAGCGGCGGCTCGGTTCCTACGTGGACGCCGATCTCGGCGACGTCCCCGTCGACTTCCTGTCGGACGTCGACATCACCAGCGGCAATTCAGGCTCGGCGACCTTGAACGCGCGCGGCGAGCTGGTGGGGCTGGCCTTCGACGGCAACATCGAGGGCGTGGCGTCCGACTGGTTGTTCATGCCGGCCGTCGCGCGCACCATTCACGTCGACGCGCGCTACATGCTGTGGGTCATGGACATCGTTGACGGCGCCCAAGACCTGCTGCGCGAGATGCGCGCTCACGTCCCCTGATCCGATCCAATGAACCCTCTCCCGCTTGCGGGAGAGGGCCTGGGAGAGGGCAAAACCCTGCGAGACAACGTGGTCCGATCCGATGAACCCTCTCCCGCTTGCGGGAGAGGGCCTGGGAGAGGGCCAAACCTTGCGAGACAACGTGGTATGGCGGGGCGTAAAACGACGCACGTTCAGGTGGCGTGGGGAATGAGTCGCCGCCCGGCATATCTAGATTGGCACATCCCAATCTTCATGGGAGGTTTTGCAGGGGGTACCACAATAGGAGCCGCCGCGGGGCCGTGCAGAGTAATGCGGCGTCACCTCCCGCTGGAAGACGACGCGTCCGTCCTTTGTCAGCAAGACCACCACCTTCTTCGGTGTTCCCTCGACAGTGATGGACTGCGCGTATTCGCCGGTCGCGGAACATTGTACGGCGCCCTGTTGGTTCACAAAGCGCCGGTCGCAGTCTTCGATTTCCTGTAAATCGCTGGTGACTCCCGGCGCGCATGTTTCCAAGTTCACGGTAGCGCGGCAAGTGATGCCCCTGCCGTCGATCTCCAGCGACGCCGCCAACCCCACCTTGGCGCGTCCACGCTTGATTCGTATGAACAACCCATCCTGGCACCCGACCGGCTCACACCGCCGATTGCCCGGCCCCGCAGCAAACTAGCAATGCTGCACCAACGCCCAGCGAAGCACGAACCGGCCGGGACGCGGGGGTCATGGCTGATCAAAAGTAGCATCTAACGCCCGGTCCGGATCGCTTAAGCCTGCTGCGCTGTGCTACCATTACCCATTAAAGAAAGGGCGATATGGATCGGACCCAACTTCTTTCTCGCATCACGATCGATCCGAATATCTGCTTCGGAAAACCGTGCATCCGTGGTCACCGGGTCTGGGTATCGTTGATTCTGGACCTTTTGGCCGGCGGTGCGTCCGTAAAGGAGCTGCTCGGCGAATATCCCGGGCTAGAGGAGGAGGACATCCTCGCCTGTCTCGCCTACGGCGCCGAGATGTCACGCGACCGCTACGTCGATATTCCGGTCAAGCGGACCGCGTGAAGTTCAAGCTCGACGAGAATCTCGGTCGTCGAGGTGCAGCAGTGCTGGCTGCAGCGGGGCATGATGTCGCCACCGTCGCTGGCCAGGGCATGACTTCGGCGGCTGATGCGACGCTGATCGAGCACTGCCGCGCTGAGAACCGCTGCTTGGTCACAATGGATCTCGACTTCTCGAACCCGCTGCGATTCCCACCGGCGAAGTTCTCGGGGATTGTAGTTCTGCGACCACCATCTAGGCCGAGGATTGCCGAGCTGGAATCGTTGGTCCGCACGCTGGCTGAGGCGCTTACACGGTCGACAATCGATGGCAAACTTTGGATCGTCGAGATCGGGCGCATCCGAGAGTACTCCCCGGACGAGAGTCGATAGCATCTAACGTCCGGTCCCGGATCGCCTAAGCTTTGTCGCGTGGGGAAGACGGAAGACGCTGAGCAGCCCCTCGGGAGCGGCGCGGCCAAGGGTACGCCGGTCTCATCGGGCGTGGCTCAGGGCACCGCCTACGTCCTTCCATCCTCGATTCGAGCGGCCGTCCCGTCGCGTAGGATCGCCGATAGCGACATCGATGCCGAGTTGGCCCGATTCCAGGCCGCCCTCGTCAAGGCAGACAATGGGCTGGCAACGCTGAAGGCGTTGGTGGCTGAAACGATCGGGGCCAGCGAAGCGGACATCTTCGCCGCTCAGGCGCTGGTGCTGGCCGATCCCTCGTTCCGCAATCAGGTGATCGCGCTGGTTCGAAACAACAAGGTCAACGTCGAGCAGGCGCTGGCCGAGGTCATCGAGAAGTTCACGCGCGCCTTCGACGACATTCCCGACCCCTACCTGCGCGAGCGGGCCAGCGACATACGGGACGTCGGTCGCCGCGTACTGTCGGGCATGCTGGAAGAGCAGACACTGGAGATGCTGGAGCATCCCGAGCACGCCATCCTGGTGGCCGACGAGCTGCTGCCTTCGGTGACCGCTCGCCTGGACCTTGGACGAGCCCGCGGCTTCGTGACCGAGCGGGGCGGCAAATTCTCCCACACGTCCATCCTCGCGCGTTCGCAGGGCCTGCCCGCCGTCGCGGGCATCGCCAACG
>DASRQT010000634.1:0-10130 GCA_035696485.1 Polyangia bacterium
TATCCGCGGCGAGGCACGGGGTCTATACCACCGCGAGAGAACGGATGACAGCGGCCGAGCCGGCGCGCCGCCAGCCACAGCCCACGCACGACGCCGTGTTGTTGCAGCGCCTCCTCCGCATAGGCGGAGCAGCTCGGCTCAAAACGGCACGACGGACCAATCAGCGGCGAGATCGCCGCTCGATAGATGCGAATGAGAAAAATCAGGACCCTGGTCATCGTCCGCGCAGCCGCTTCACAAGGCTAGCAAGTTCCAGGGCGGTCGGCGCCAGGCCGGCGTTTGCGGCCGACGGTCGCGCGACGATGACCAGGTCCAGCCCTGGCGGCACCTCGCCGAGCACGCTCCGGCGACAGCTCTCGCGAACCCAACGCTTGACCCGATTGCGGACCACCGCGTTGCCGACCTTGCGGCTGACCGTGATCCCGACGCGCGCATGGGGGGTCTGGGCGCTGGCGCTGCTGGGACGCGCGAACAACAGATAGTGCGCGCCACCCACACGTCGGCCCTGGTTCTGAACCGCGACATAGTCGGCGCGCAAACGCAGTCGGCGCTGGCGCGGAAAGCGCTGGCGGCGAACCGCAGCGGCCAAGAGCCTACTTCTTGGCGACGGAGACGGTGAGCTGCTTGCGCCCCTTGCGCCGCCGGCGTCGCAGAATCTCGCGGCCCGCGCGCGTCTTCATACGCTTGCGGAAGCCGTGCGTTCGTAGGCGACTTTTGCGACTGGGCTGATACGTCCTCTTCACGACACTGACCTCCGACGGGCGGAACGACTAAACGGGCGTGGCTTGACCTGGCGGTGCTGCACTGACGAAAAGGCCGTCTTGAATAGCATCGCCCCCCCGGGGAGTCAATCGGAGGCCCATCGGGGCCGAACGGGCGCCATCGGGTTCATCGGGCACTGGAACTTTCGCGCGTTCCGTCGAGGATTGACCACCGAACCGGTGGCGACGCCGGTTGCCGTCACTTGGTTGTGGCAGTTTCGTCGCTTTGCAATGTTCGTCAGCGCAATCCCCGTCGAGACTGTTTCGATCCGCGCGTCGGCGATCGCGCAAGAGCCCATCACATGGGCACTAGCGCGCGCGTGTGCCGGAAAAAGCCGTGAAACTCGTGCGTGTCGAAGATGTGACGACAACGTTTCACAAAAAAACATTTCACCGCGCGCGTTTAGAAATGCGCCTCACACGCGCTGCGCTGTTTCATCGCGCCAGCCGTGATCACCGTTAGAAAAATTATCGCCCTGATCTTCGCGATCTTCGGCAGATGTCCTGATTCCACCTTGCTGGGCTTCGAAGCGGTCTGATAGACAACCCAGCACTCGCGCGGCACGTGGCGCAAGTCTCCAGAAGAAAAGATTTTCCAGTTTGGACGCACGTTCCCCGACGGGTCGGTGGACAGTGCTCACGATGTCGCCGGTTGTGGATAGAGAGGGGAAAGATCAGTGAAACTCCCGTCGGTCCTTTGGGAATTGTCGCGTGTGCGCCTGTGGACAGACTCTTTAGAACCTCACCTCGGCGTCCCCGCCGGGCACGCCGGCGAAGGACGTGTTGATGTCGGTTGAGCTCTGGTCAGAGGCCGTCCGTTCGATCGAGCCGATGGTCAAGCCCGCGCACCGGGATCTTTGGCTGCGTCCGATCGTGTGTGTCGGCATCTCGGAAGGGCGGATTCATCTCCGCGCCCCGAACCGCTATCACAAGGAATGGTTCGAGGATAATTTCCTGCCGTCGATTCTGAGAGACCTCGAGACCCGCGCCCAGCAGCGGTTCACGGTCGACTTCGAGGTCGCCACCGATGGTGAGGTCGACCCCAGCACCGGTTCCGCGGGCGGTCTGGGCGCGATGACGGACATGGCCGGCGCCACCGGGTCGTCCGCGCGCACGCCCATCCCGGTGATTGCGCCGGCGCGCCCGCCGGATCTTCTGCCCCGCTATACCTTCGACAAGTTCGTCGTCGGTCCCACCAACCAGTTCGCCCACGCGGCCGCGCGCATGGTCGCCGAAGCGCCGGCGTCGCGCTGGAACCCGCTGTTCATCTACGGCGGCGTCGGCCTGGGCAAGACCCATCTTCTGCAAGCCATCGGCCACGAGCTCCACATTCAGCATCCGGAGTGGGTCATCACGTTCGTGACCTGCGAACGGTTCGTCACCGATTTTATCGGGTCGATGATGAACCAGAAGCGCCAGAGCGGCGTCAACCTCATGGAGGAATTCCGCGCGCGCTACCGCAACTATCCCGACGTGCTGCTGGTCGACGACATCCAGTTCCTGTCCAACAAGGACAGCTCGCAGGACGAGTTCTTCCACACCTTCAACGCGCTCCATTATGCGCACAAGCAGATCGTTCTGACCTCGGACAAGCTGCCGGCCGAGCTGCCCGGCGTCGAGGATCGGCTGCGCAGTCGCTTCACCTGGGGCCTCATCGCCGAGGTGGAGACTCCCGACCTGGAGACCCGAGTCGCCATCCTCAAGCGCAAGGCCGAGACCGAGAAGGTCAGCCTGCCCGACGACGTGGCGCTGTACCTTGCCGCCCACGTGAAGACCAACGTCCGCGAGCTTGAAGGCGCGTTGCTGCGCCTGGCGGCGCGGGCGTCGTTTCAGTCGCAGCCGATCTCGCTGGATCTGGCGCGCGACGCGCTCCAGAAGCTGTTCGCCAACACGCCCACGGGTCTGACCATCGAGAGCATCCAGCGCGAGGTGTCGGCCTACTTCGACGTCAAGCTGCACGACCTCAAGGGCCCCAAGCGCCATCGCGCGGTCGCCCATCCGCGCATGATCGCGATGTATCTGGCGCGCAAGCTGACCTCGATGAGCTTCCCCGAGATCGGCAGCCGCTTCGGCGGCAAGGATCACTCGACCGTGATCAGCGCGGTTCGGAAGATCGAGCGATTGTGCGCGGAAGAGCCCACAGTGCGGAGCGTGGTGAACACGATCGAGAGCCACCTCCGGCAGCCTTAAGGGCTTGGAGCCCTTACCGCCCTAGCGGCCTTATCGGCGTGACGCCTTGCCTGCCTAACGGCCCCACGCCCTACCGCCGCCTCTCGCGGTTGGCACATCTTCAACCTGATCCGGTTGCTCTCAACCTTGCTCTCGTACGCGCCCTTCGAGCGCGTGTATTGAAAGCCCGGCAAGCAACGAACGAATGGCCCTGCCAGCCTGTGCATAGACGTGTTGGCGGAGGGCTCGAAACCCGGCCAGGAGGTTTGTCCACCGCGCCACGGTTTGGGACAGGTGGTCCGTGCACAGGACTTCTAGAAATTTCACCGACGGGGAAAGTGACTTATCCACATCACCAACACCCCCTACTACAGCTACTTTTTAATCTTCTAAATTAAAGATAGAAGAGGGGAGAAGAAACCTGTGGGGATTCATCGACCAAGGAGCCAGGGATGGAGTTCAAGATAGACAAAACCGAGTTCCTGCGTGGCCTCTACCTGGCGCACGGAATTGCCGACCGCAAGAGCACGCTTCCGATCCTCGCCAACGTTCTGCTTCGCACCGAGGGCAAAGACAAGGTCATGTGCGGCGCCACCGACCTCAACGTCACGACCATCGCCACACTCTCCGCGAAGGTCGAGAAGGAAGGAGGTCTGACGGTGGTCGCGCGTCAGCTATATGAAATCGTCAAGGGACTACCGGGTGACGAGGTCCGCGTCCGCCGCACGGAACAGAACTGGGCCGAGATCCGCTGCGGCAAGGTCGAGTTCAAGGTCGTCGGCATGCCCGACCGCGACTATCCCAAGCTGCCCAGCATTGCCGAGGCCGAGACCTTCAAGGTCGACTCGGCCACCCTGCGCGAGATGATCGCCAAGACCATCTTCTCGGTCTCGCTGGACGAGACCCGGCAGCATCTGTCGGGCGTGCTGTTCGAGTCGGACGGCGCCACGGCGCGCATGGTCTCGACCGATGGCCATCGTCTGTCGAAGGTGGGTCGGGCGCTGCCGGGTGGACCCAAGCTGGCGACCGGCGTCCTGATTCCGCGTAAGGGCGTCATCGAGTTGCGGCGCGCGATCGAGAACCGGGAGGCGCCGTCGGCGATCGGCGTTCACCAGGGCAACTTCGTGCTCAAGGCCGACGACGTCGGCCTGTCGGTCAAGTTGATCGACGGCCAGTTCCCGCCTTACGAGCAGGTCATCCCCAAGGACAACGAGCGCGCCGTGGTGCTGTCGCGCCTGGCGCTGCTGGACGCCCTCAAGCGTGTGGCTTTGATGTCGTCGGACAAGACCTGGGGCGTTCGCATCGGGGTCGAGAAGGGCAAGCTGCTGGTCGAGAGCGACAACCCCGACCTCGGCGCCGCACGTGAGGAGATCGACGTCCCCTACAAGGGCACGCCGGTGCAGATTGGGTTCAACGCGCGCTACTTCATCGAGCTGCTGTCGGAGATCGAGACGCCCGAGGTCCGGCTGGAGCTGTCGGGGGAGCTCGACCCCGGCGTCGTCCGGCCGGCCGACGGCAGCGACTACGTCGGCGTGGTCATGCCGATGCGTCTCTAGCACCAATATTGTGTGAGCGCGCTTGCTAGTTCGGCAGCTCTGGGCGCGCGGCTGGCGTAACCTCGAGCCTCTGGATTTGCGGCCGAGCCCGCGCTTGACGGTCCTCGCCGGCGACAACGGTCAGGGCAAGACCAACATCATCGAGGCGGTCTACTACCTGGCCACGCTGCGCTCGTTCCGCACCAGCCACGCGCCCGATCTGATCCAGCATGCCCCTGTCGCCGTCCCTGCTGCCCGCCTTCGCGCCGCCGTCACGTCGCAAGGGTTGGACCGCCAGCTCGAGATTGAACTCGCCCCAGGCGTGCGTACGGTCGCTCTCGATGGCAAGCCGATCCGGGGCGCCGCCGCGATCTTTGGCGCGGTGAGCGTGGTGCTGTTCGTGCCGGAGGACCTGTTGCTCCCGCGCGCCGCGCCGGCCGCGCGCCGCCGGTTTCTGGATCTGGCCGTCTTCAACGTGGAACGCGCGTACTACAGGGAAGCCAGCGCTTTTCAGAAGGTGCTCAGGAGCCGCAACATGCTGCTGCGCCGCGGGCGCCCCGATCCGGTCTTGCTGGAGACGTACGACGAGGAGCTGGCGCGAACCGGCGCGCGGATGATCGTACGGCGGCGGGCGCTGGTGCGCGAGCTCGGACCGCGGGTACAGACATTCTTCAAGACCCTGCACGGCGATCTGTCGGTCGACCTTCGTTATGAAAGCGCCACGCTGACCGATGCCGACGCGCCCGAAGACAAGGTGGCCTCCGCTTTGCTGGACGGCCTGCGCGAGCGACACGATCTCGACGAGCGCCGTCGCTTCACCGGGTTCGGTCCGCAGACCGACGATCTGGCGATCCACCTGTCGGGGCGGCTGGCGCGCGAGCACGCGTCGCAAGGACAGCTCCGCTCGCTGGTGCTGGCGCTGAAGCTGGCAGAGCTGACCAACGTGGAAGCGGTCCGCGGCGACGCGCCGGTCTTGCTGCTGGACGATGTTCCCAGCGAGCTGGATCCCCATCGGCGCGAATTTCTTTTCCAGATGATCGGGTCCTTGTCGTGTCAGACGATCATCTCGGTCGCCGATCGCACGGTCGTTCCGTCGCTGCCCGGACGGGACGATTTTGACGTCGCTGAAGGCCGGGTTCGCCCGGCTGTCTAGTTCGCGACCGCAAACCCCGAACTTTTGCGCAGAGTTTCCTTTACAGACCGGGTGATCGCGTGCTAGGTAATTGGAACCGTTGCGCTTTCCAGCCTCCAGGGCCCCCCTACCGGCCTGCAAATTGAAACCCGACAGCAGCCTCCCAAAAGACCTCCGGTGACAAGCTCATGACACCCCCGGTCGTCCCGGCAGGCGGCACGGACACGGGCGAGGGCACGACCCCGACCCCGGTCCCGCAAGCGCCCGCCAGCGACTACAACGAAGAGAGCATTCAGGTCCTCAAGGGCCTGGAAGCCGTGCGCAAACGCCCCGGCATGTACATCGGCGACACCGATGACGGCACCGGGTTGCACCACATGGTCTACGAGGTCGTCGACAACTCCGTCGACGAAGCGCTGGCCGGCTACTGCGACACCATCGGCGTGACGATTCACTTTGATGGTTCGGTCTCGGTCGAGGACAACGGCCGCGGCATCCCGGTCGGCGAACACCCGACGGAGAAACGTCCGACCGCCGAGATCGTCATGACCGTGTTGCACGCCGGCGGCAAGTTCGACCATTCGAACTATAAAGTCTCGGGCGGCCTTCACGGCGTCGGCGTCTCGGTCGTCAACGCGCTGTCGGAGTGGCTGAAGCTGGAGATCAAACGCGAAGGCAAGACCTACTACCAGGAGTACCGGCGCGGCGATCCGGTCACCGGTCTGTCCGCCATCGGCGTCTCGGAAAAGACCGGCACCAAGGTCACCTTCAAGCCCGACTCGCAGGTCTTCAAGGGGACCGAATACAGCTTCGAAGTTCTGTCGCAGCGGCTGCGCGAGCTGTCCTATCTCAACCGCGGCCTCAGCATCAACATCCGCGACGAGCGTTCCGACAAGTCCCACGAGTTCAAGTTCGTCGGCGGCATCGTCGAGTTCGTCGCCGATCTGAACGCGTCCAAGACCGCCATCCACGACAAACCGATCTCGGTGCTGGGCGACGTCGAGGGCACGCAGGTCGACATCGCCCTACAGTGGAACGACTCCTACCAGGAGGCCGTCTACTGCTTCACCAACAACATCAAGAACAAGGATGGCGGCACCCACCTCACCGGCTTCCGCGCCGCCCTGACCCGCACCGTCAACGCCTACGCCCAGGCCGCGAATCTCCTCAAGGATCTGAAGGCGGGCCTTGGCGGCGACGACATCAGCGAGGGCCTGACCGCCATTGTTTCGATCAAGCACCCCGATCCGAAGTTCAGCAACCAACCCAAGGACAAGCTGGTCTCGTCGGAGGTCAAGGGTATCGTCGAACGGGTGGTCAACGAAAAGCTTGGCCGATTTCTGGAAGAGCATCCGAAAGAGGCCAAGCAGATCATCGAGAAGGCGGTCCTGGCCGCACGCGCGCGCGACGCCGCTCGCAAGGCGCGCGAGATGGTCCAGCGCAAGGGCGCGCTGGATTCGTCGTCGCTGCCCGGCAAGCTGGCCGATTGCCAGGAACGCGATCCCGCCCTGGCCGAGCTTTACATCGTCGAGGGCGACAGCGCCGGCGGCTCAGCCAAGCAGGGGCGCAACCGCAAGGACCAGGCGATCCTCCCGCTGCGCGGCAAGATCCTGAACGTCGAGAAGGCGCGTCTGGAGAAGATGCTGTCGTCCCAGGAGATCGTCACCCTCATCACCGCGCTTGGCTGCGGCGTCGAGAAAGAAAAAGAGATCGAGAAGATCCGGTACCACCGCATCATCATCATGACCGACGCCGACGTCGACGGGAGCCACATCCGGACGCTGCTGCTGACGTTCTTTTACCGCCACTTCCCCGAGATCGTCGACCGCGGCTACCTCTACATCGCGCAGCCGCCGCTTTATCGGGTCAAGAAGGGGAAAAAAGAGCTCTATCTCAAGAATGAACAGGCGCTGGAGGATTACCTGCTGGACAGCGCCGCCGAGAACTTGAAGCTGCGCCGCGGGAGCGCGGGCGGCGAACCGCTGGTCGGGGCGGCCCTCCGGCAGCTGGCGCGCCTCGCGACCAAGTACAAACGCCTGCTGGCCGTGATCGATCGCAAGGTTGACGCGCGCGTCGTCGACGCGATCGTCAAGGCGGCGCGGCTGTCCAAGACCGACCTTCGCGATCAGATGGTTGTGGCCAAGGCCCTGACGCGGCTGCAGGAGCATTTCGACAAGTTCGCGCCCGAGCTGTCCGACGCGGTCTTGAAGGTGGCCCCTGACACCGAGCACGGCGGCTTCAAGATCGTCGCCCCCGCGCGCGGCGCCGGCGTCCGCAAGGCCACCACCATCGACTTCGAGTTCATGGACTCGCCCGAGTTCGCGGATCTCACCGCCATCCACGCCGAGCTGGCCGTCATGGGCGAGCCGCCCTATATCATGGAGAACGGCGCCGACCTGATCGAGTTCCAGCGCCTGGAAGAGCTATCCGACAAGGTCAACGAGCTGGGCAAGAAGGGGCTGCAGATCCAGCGCTACAAAGGTCTTGGCGAGATGAACCCCGAGCAGTTGTGGGAGACCACCATGGATCCCGCCCGCCGCACGTTGCTTCAGGTTCGTGTCGAGGACGCCTACGAGGCCGACCGCCTGTTCTCGACCCTGATGGGCGATCTGGTCGAACCACGCCGCGCCTTCATCGAACGCAACGCCCTCAACGTCCGCAACCTCGACGTCTGACGCCTGGGTCGTCGGCTCCGCCGGCGTAAAACCAAGGTCCGCCCTCGGGGGAGCGAGGGTCCGGGGGGAGCATGCCCGAGCGCCGCGAGAATTTCGCCTCGCATGAGCAGGAGCTTCGATTCGCCCGGCTCGTAGGCCAGGCCGAGATCGATTTGCTCCAGCGCCTCCTGAAGCCGCCCGAGACGGCGCAGCACCGCCGCGTATAGCGAATATGACCACCAGTACTGGTGATCGGCCGCGATGAGGCCGCGGCACAACGTGGCCGCGCGCTGGTAGTGCCCGCTGGCGTAAAACTGGTAAGCGATCGCCATGATCTGATCGAGCGCCGCTTCGGGGATCCCGAGCAGGTCCTTCATGGTGGTGGTTTCACGAAAGTCGGGGGCGGGCGCAGTCGACTTGGGCATGGCGAAGCTCCTTTTTCGTCGCGTGACCGGGAACGAAAAGGCTTCGGGTGGGTGCCGGCGCGGTTGCGGACCGGGGCCGCTTTGCGCAAAAAAAACCCGGCGCGGGGATCCCCGGCCGGGCGATTCGAACCGAACGAAGCGGCTTAGCAGGCGAAGATGCGGTCCAGCTTCTCCTCGATCTTGACTTCTTTGGACTTGGTCGCCACCGCGATCTCTTTGATCAGGAGCGTGCGTGCGGTGTCCAACATCTTGCGTTCACCGAAGGACAGCTCCTTGTCGCCCTTGAGTCGCTGCAGGTCGCGAAGGACCTCGGCGATCTCGAAGACGGACCCGGTCTTGATCTTCTCCATGTACTCGCGATAACGGCGGTTCCAGGTCTGCCCTTCGACGGCAACCTCGCGGCTCTTGAGGATCTCGAACACTTCGTCGACCTCGTCTGCCCTAATGAGCTCACGCAGCCCAACAGCGCCCGCGTTGCGCGTCGGGATCATGATCTTCATCCCATTTTCCAGAATCTTGAGGATATAGAACGTCTGCTTGTTTGATGAAATCTCCCGCGTTTCAATACCGACAATCTGCGCTACCCCGTGGGCCGGATAAACGGCCAAATCTCCCACTCGGAAAGTCGGCTCCATAATTACTGTTGCTCCTTGGTCATAGCGGTTTTCAAGGCAGGCGAACTCTATCACGCAGTGTAGACCCCTTCAACGTGAAACCGCTAATATGTCGCCGAAAATACAAATAGTTGTTGGCAAAAAGCTCAGCCGTACAAACCGGCTTCTTTTGACGCATACGCGGTATCAGCCGGCGTCAGCCGTGGCGCGCACCAGCTCGATGATTGTCGCGACCGCAAAGCCTGTTCCCCCCTTGGCGATGTGTCCAAATTCCTTGTCGGCGCTGGCGGGCCCGGCCAGATCGACGTGAACCCAGGGCGTTTCGCCAACGAACTCCTTGAGGAACAGGCCCGCGGTCAGCGCGCCACCCCAGCGTTCGCCGGTGTTTTTCATGTCGGCGATCTCCGACTTGAGCTGATCGGAGAGACGAGCGGGAAGCGGCAGCGGCCACATCTCTTCGCCGGCCGTCTTGGCAGCCGCCAGCCACTGCGCCGACAGCGCGTCGTTGTTGCTCATCACCCCGGCCGTGTGCGGCCCGAGCGCGACGACGCAGGCGCCGGTCAGCGTGGCGAAGTCGATAATGGCGTCCGGTTTGAGCGCGAGGCTGTAGGTCAGCGCGTCCGCGAGCGTGAGCCGTCCCTCGGCGTCGGTGTTGGTGATCTCGACGGTCTTGCCCGCCATCGACGTGATCACGTCGCCCAGCTTGTACGAGCGGCCGGACGGCATGTTCTCGGTGCAGGCGGCGATGGCGTGGACCTCGACCGGCAGCCGTTCGCGCGCGATCGCACCGGCGGCGGCGATGACGGCAGCCGCGCCGGACATATCGACCTTCATATCCAG
>DASRQT010000635.1:0-7307 GCA_035696485.1 Polyangia bacterium
CACGCCTGTGCACTTGGGCAGTCCACGTCACCCGTGCAGCAGGTCGAAGCATCGGCCGCGCAGGGGAGAATCGGCGGATGGGTGCGCGACGTGCAATGGTGAAACCCGTCGTCGCCCCGCGCGCATAGTGCTACAGGACAAGGTACGGCCAAGCACTGGATTGGCGGGCAGTCCGTGTCCGACGAGCAACTGTCGTGTCCTTGGGCGCCCGGGGCCTGTCCCGCGGCGCCGGCCGCTCCCCCGGCGCCCGTCGCCCCCGCGCTTCCGTCACGCTTGGACAACGGCCGGGCGGCGCAGCCGACGTTCGCGCCCAAGGCGAGGACACCCAGCAACGTCAGTTCCGTCCATCGCCGAGCGCCGACCACCTCCATATTGTGCCGTCCCTCCCCGCCGCGGGCCACTTGGAAGAGCTCAACAGGTCGCGCGCCGAGGAGAGTCGATGGCGGGACACTAGGGCTGCGGGTCGGTCCCGATCCCGCCGCGCGTGCCCTTGGCGATGATCACCTGCGATTCCAGGACCAGCGTCTTGGCGCCCATGAGATCGGTGAGCAGACGTGTCCGGATGGCGCCGGCGTTGGTGCCGGGGTTCGGCAGCATGGGCACCTTCAGCGCCCACAGGCGAAGCTCGTACATGTTGACGTTGGGGCCGCCCGGTCCCTGGAATCCGTTCGCCGTCTGGCGCATCCCGGCCGGAGCGGGCGCGCCCGGCATGGCGGTGTGCGGGATGTTGGCGGGCAGGCCGGTCTCGCTGGCCGGGATATCCCACATGGCGAAGTGCGGGTTGCCGATCGACATGTCGAACATGGTGATGGCGTAGCTCATGGTGCCGGCCGGGCCGGTGCCCCAGCTGAACGGCGGACTGACATTCATCGGGGCCGAATGGCGCGGTGGAAAGACCAGGTCCGCACCCATCATGACCAGCCCCGCCGACTTGAACTGGAAGGCGCCCGGCGCAGCGTCGCCGCCGCTGGCGTCGGTCATGCTCCCCTGATCGGCTGCCGCATCGACGCTGGCGCCGCCGGTGCCCGCGCCGCCCGTCCCCGCGCCGCCGGTGCCCGCCCCGCCGGTGCCCGCGCCGCCGGTGCCCGCCCCGCCCGTCCCGGCACCGCCCGTTCCCGCGCCGCCGGTGCCCGCGCCGCCCGTCCCACCGGTCGAGCTTGGCGCGTCGGCTCCACAGCCGGCGAGACCGGCGGCAAGGAGAAAGCAGTAGATTGTTCGCAGTGACAACCCTGGGCGCATGATGACCTCCTCTTGAAACCGCCAGGCTACCCCACCCGACCCGCGGCGGGAGAAAATCCGCCGCCTGACTATTTTTTGCTCAACAGTTCCTGAACCAGCTGATCGGGGACCTGCACGGCAACAACCTCGCCGCGTACCGTGACAATGCCGTCCACGGTGATCCATTCCTCCACGACAACCTTTCTCCCTTTCACTTCCTTCACCTTCGCGCGGACCTCAAGCACGGGCCCGAGCGGGGTAGGTTTCAGGTAATCCACGTGTAGCGATGCGGTCAGGTAACGCAGAGGCGGCGCTGAATCCATGGCGCGGTTTTCAGCCCGATAGCCCGCCGCGGCGGCCGTGCCGGTACCATGACAATCGATCAAGGATGCCAGCAGGCCTCCGTATACGTAACCTGGGATGGCGACATGATGAGGGCCGGGCTGAAAATGACAGACCGACTCATCTCCCTCCCAATGGCTTTTGATCTGATGTCCATGGTCGTTCAAACGCCCGCACCCGTAGCAATGCGCCATGATCTCCGGATAAAAATCCTGAAACGCCTTTTCGGCCATATTTCACCTTAGGCTACCTCAGGGCCGCACGGCGCTCACGCGAAGTGGGGCATCACCTGTTCCGCGAAGGTGCGGAGCGATTCCATGATCAGGTCGTGGGGGACGGTGCCCATCTGCATGACCAGGATCAGCTCGTCGACGCCGATCTCCTTGAAGCGATCGACCGTCTCGCGCGCGGCGGTCGGGTCGCCGACGATCAGCGACACCTGCGATCCGGGCGCGTTGCGCGCGGCCATGGCGCGGTCCAGCTCGGCGGCGGGGAAAAAATCGCGCGGGACGTTGAGTCTCCCCACCGGCCGCGTGCCTGACAGGTAGTACTGGGCCATGCTGGCGGCGAAGAAGCGCGCGCCGCGCGTGCCGTATTCGCAGGCCTTCCTGTCGTCGGCCAGCACCAGGGTCGCCGGCGTGCAGGCGAAATGGTTGTTGCGCTGGCGGCCGATCGGCTGCGACGCGGCCACGGCGCGACGATATTCGGCGACCTTCTCGGTCAGGTAGTCGTCGGATCCGAAGGCAAAGTTCAGGGCGCCCAGGCCCAGCCGACCCACAGCCGCGGCGGAGTCCGGTTTCGTGCAGGCGGCGAACATCGGGGGGTGCGGCTTCTGCACCGGCTTGGGTACGATCTGGGTGGGGGCGATCTGGAAGAACTTGCCCTTGTGCTCGAAGACGTCGGCGGCCCACATGCGCGGGATCATCTCCAGCGCTTCCAGCCACTCCTCGTGCAGCCTGGGGATGTCGGTCTCGAACGCGATCTGCTCCACCAGCGACGACGACTTGCCCGAGCCCCAGTTGACTCGGCCGCCCGACAGGACGTCCAGCGTGGCCACGCGTTCGGCGATCCGGATGGGGTGGTTGTAGCGACCGGGAAGCAACGTGACACCGTGCCCGAGGCGAATCTTCGATGTCCGCGCGGCGACGAAGGCGAGAAAGATCTCGGGCGCCGACGAATGCGAGTACTCGTAGAGGCCGTGGTGCTCGACCTCCCAGACGCAGTGATAACCAAGCTGGTCGGCCAAAACCGCCTGCGCGACGCAGTCGTGAAAGCTCTGCGCCTCCTTGGCGGCGGTGGGATCGGAGATCTGCATCTCGAAGAAGATCGAGAACTTCATGGGTTGGCTTCCCGGGCCGGTGTCGGGGCCGGCGGTGGCGTGAGCGGTCGTGCGTGCGAGAACCAGGCGGCCAGGCGGCGCATCACCTTTCCGCGCCAGCCCGGGACCGTGCCCGCAGCACGAAAGCCGGCGAAGATCGCCGCCAGCAGCATGGAGGCGGCCGGCTCGCCCTCGACGCGCAGGTCACCGACGAACTGCGCGGTGGTGACGTCACCGTCGCCGGTCAGCAGCCGCCGGAACGTCTGCGTGGTCAGCGTGACAGTTGCGGCCGGCGGACGTGGAACACCGCGACGGATCGACAGCCGACCCCGATCGACGACGATCGTCCGATCGCCGCCTTCGGGCCCAGTGATACGCAGGTGGGTTGTAAAGCCGATGCTGTGGCCTGATTCGGCGGCTCGACCGCGTGAGGCCAGCGCCACCATGCGGAAGAACAGCGCGATGCGCCGGTCCAGGCGCCGTGGCACCTCGGCCTGATGACGGCGGATCACGTCGGCCGCGGTGGGGCAGCGTGGCCTCCAGCCAAGCTCGCGTTTGGCCCGCTCGCTGGAGATCACCATGCGCGCGCCGGCGTGATCCAGCCAGGCGGGGTCGGTCGCGCGGCCAACGCCCAGGCGAGCCAACCAGGCTGACGCGACGACAAAGCCGCGGGCCAACCACAGCGGCACCCGGAGCAGGCGCAATCCTCCCTCGGCGGCCAGCTCCCGCAGCGGCAGCGCGCTGTCGGCGGCCAGATTGAATGCGCCCCGCTTGCCACCGAGAACTGCCAGCGCCACCGCGTCCGACACGTCTTCGTCCCAAACGATGGGCAGCGGAGCGCCGTTCTCCGTCCCGACCTCCACCAGCTGGCCGCGGCGCAGCCCGACGCCCAGCGCATGATCCATGTCGTGACCGACCAGGATCGCGGGGCGGAGGCGGGCGACGGCGATGCCGGGGTACTGGGCCTCGAAAACGTCCAGCGCGGCCTCGACCTCGAACTTGGTGGCGGCGTAGGCGAACTCCGGCTGGTGAACGCGCGGCGTGCTTTCGATGATCGGCTCCGGATGGCCGGGCACGACGCCGTAGGCGGCGATGGAGGAGCTGTAGACGATCTGGGTCACCCCGGCGCGCGCTGCCGCTGCGAACACGTTGGCGCTGCCGGCGACGTTGATGCTGTCCACCTCGGCGCGCGGCCGGGCCTCCGTGACCACGAAGGCCAGGTGCACCAGCGCGTCGTGCCCCTCAATGTGCCGTCCGATGTCAGGGTCGCGCACGTCGGCGATGACGGCGCGAATCTTGGGACTGGCGACCGCGGGCGGCCGCACGTCGACGCAGGTGATCGCCTTGACCCCGCGCTCGTCGGCCAGGCGGCGCAGCACGCGGCTGCCCAGCTGTCCCGCGCCGCCCGTGACCACGATCTTCACGCGATCCCCATGGCGCGCCAGATCCGGCGCGCCGCGGGCGTCAGCAAATCAAGCTCCTCGCACAGCGTGCGCGCCTTGCTCAGGGCATTGCGAATGCGCTCGCGCTGGATGGGGCTGCGCCGGTAATCGCGAGCCACAACGGCTCGCGGGATCTTATAGGTACGCACCACGGCCGGCGGTGGGTCTAGCATCCGCCGCGCCACCGACCCCAGCGCCAGCGGCGCGGCGATGGCGAGGATGCGGCGGCGAACCGGCCGCAGCGCCGGCACGCGGACCTTGAGGTACGCGCGGGCGAAGCACAGGTGGCGGGCCTCCTCGGTGATGTGGATCTGCATGATTCGTCTCAGCAACGGGTGAACCGCGCGCTCCGACCGCAGCAGCATCCGCTGAACGTAATCGATCGGATCCTCGCCGCCCAGAACGAAGAGAAAGAATAGCTCGGGAAAGTGCCGCGCAAAACCGATCACGGGCCCCCACCCCGCGCGCATCATGAACGGCGCCCGCCCCGGATCGAGGCCCGACCGGGTGATGAACTCCTGGAACATCAGCGTGTGCTGCGATTCCTCGATGGCCTCGTGGTAGGCATAGCGGTACTCGGGCGCCCCGCGCGGCAACGACACGGCAAAGTTGAGCAGGCCGCGCGTGAGCACGTTTTCGAACTCCGCCCCGGTCTGCATCGCGCACGTGACGAAATGAAGCCCGATGCGCGCGCGCACCTCGGGCCGCTGCTCCGCATACCAGGCGCTGGCCCCCAGCGGATGGTCGCCGCCCAGTTGCCAGACCGGATCCTCGACCTCGATTCGGCTGGACGGATCGTCCCACGGCACGTCGGCATAGGCGTCGTAGTGCTTGCTGACCGAGAGCTGGGACAGCCGCGCCACCAGATCGGGAAAGCTCTCGCGCCGCGGCGCGATTGGCTCTTCCGGCAGGGTGGTGAAGTCAGGATCCATGCAGTCCCCCAGGCCGGATCGAGCGTGCGATCGTATTGAACGAGAGTCAACTGGGGTTCTGCGCGCGCACCACCGCGCGGAGAAAACCCGGGGCGTCCGTCGGTAAACCTCTACAATCGCGCTGATGAAGCGTTTCGGTCGGCTGGCCATGGTCGCCCTGTTGCTGGCGGCCGCGCTGTCATCCCGTCCGGCCGCGGCGAGCGGAACCTGCCCGGCACCAGCGGGTGCCGACCCGGCATTGCAGCGGGTCGACTCCCGGCAACGACTGGCCTGGATCGACGCGCATCTATCGGAGACGGCGCGGAAGGCGCGGATCTGGACCTGGGGCTGGGGTGTGGGGATCGTGGCCGCCACCGGCGCCAACCTCGTGCCTCTGGCGTTCGTATCGGCCGACCAGCGAATCGACTGGTACGTCGGTGCCGGCACCACCATCGTCGGCATCGTTCCGCTCCTGATTGCGCCTCTGGATGTCATCGCCGACGCGCGCGCCCTTCACCAGGAGATTGCCCAGTCGAGCGCCGGGGACGACGTGTGCCGGCTGCTGGCCGACGCCGAGGCCCGCCTGGTGCGTGACGCCGCCAACCAGACCGATGGCCAACGCTGGTGGCTGCATGTCGGAAACGTGGTGCTGAACACGGGAGTCGGTCTGTTCCTGGGCCTCGGCTACCACCACTGGGGCGCGGGCGCCCTGAATGCCGGGACTGGAATCGCGATCGGCGAGGCCATCATCCTCACGCAGCCGACCGGCAGCATCGGCGATCTGCGCAGCTATCGCGCGGGCGCGCTGGGTCCTCCCGCGACGACGGTGAGCTATCGCATGGCTTTCTAGGGCTCGGCCGTGACGGCGTCCTTCGACGTACGCGCCGGATGCCGCACAATAGGAACTGGCCATGCCGTTCTCAACGATCAATGGACGCAACGTCCCCATCAAGGTCTGGGCTCCGCTGGAGGAGGTCGATTCCAAGGTCATCGCGCAGCTCAAGAACGTCGCCAGCCTGCCCTGGGTCGCGCACCACGTCGCCGTCATGCCCGACGTGCACGCGGGACGCGGCGCGACCGTCGGCTCGGTCATCGCCATGCGCGGCGCCGTCGCGCCGGCAGCCGTGGGCGTCGACATCGGCTGTGGCATGGCCGCCCTCGAGACCAGCCTCAGCTCCAGGGACCTGCCCGACGATCTGCGCCCGCTCCGCAACGCCATCGAACGCGCCATCCCCGTGGGCACGGACGCGCATCCGGCGGCAGCCTGGGAGGGAACGACCGAGGAGCTGGCGACCGAGGGCGCGACGCTGATGGAGGGCTACCGCAACCTGGCGGCCCAGATCAAAGGCCTCGGGCAGCGCGTGGCCTGTCAGGCCGGCACGCTGGGCGGCGGCAATCACTTCATCGAGGTCTGCCTCGACACCGACGACAAGGTCTGGCTCATGCTCCACTCGGGCAGTCGGCACATCGGCAAGGTGCTGGCCGATCACCACATCGAGATCGCGCAGCGCCTGAATCACAATCAGGCGCTCGAAGATCGCGAGCTGGTCGTCTTCCTGGCGGGCACGCCGACGTTCGCCGCGTACCGGCGCGATCTCTACTGGGCGCAGTCCTACGCGCGCTTCAACCGCGACGTCATGCTGCACCTGCTGGGCGAGGTCGTGAGACGCTTCTGGCCGCGCGCAAAGCTGCAGGTGCCCATCGCGTGCCACCACAACTACGTCGCCGAGGAGGTCCACTTCGGCGAAGACCTCCTGGTCACGCGCAAGGGCGCGATCCGCGCCGGCAAGGGCGAGCTGGGCATCATCCCGGGCTCGATGGGCACGAAGTCGTACATCGTGCGCCGCCTCGGCAACGCCGCCTCGTTCGAATCGGCGTCGCACGGCGCCGGCCGCTGCATGAGCCGCGGCGAAGCCAAGCGCCGCTTCACCCTCGCCGACGTGCGCGAGCAGACAGCCGGCGTCGAGTGCCGCAAGGATCCCGGCATCATCGACGAGGCCCCGAAGGCCTACAAGAACATCGAGCGCGTGATGGCGCAGCAGCAGGACCTGGTGGAGATCGTCGCCGAGCTCAAAC
>DASRQT010000636.1:0-9698 GCA_035696485.1 Polyangia bacterium
ACCGACTATCACCTGGGCATAACCCACCACGGCGTCGCGGACTGGCAGCCGAAGTTCCGCACGGTCGTTACCTGGACGGTGTTGAAGTTCACCCAGTTCCTGCAAAAGTTGGACGCCGTCAAGGACGTGGACGGCGTCAGCAGCATCCTCGACAACACGCTTGCGTTCTGCTCCAGCGAAATATCGGACGGTAACCGTCACAACCACGACGATATGCCGGTCCTTATTGGCGGCAGCCTGGGCGGCCTGATCAAGCTGTCGGGGCAACACATCCAGTACACCAAGGGCGAAACCTTCGCCGACCTCTTCATGTGGATCGCCAAGAGCATGGGCGTGCCACCGCTCACGAAGTTCGGCGACAGCGGCACGGGGAGAATTACCGAGCTCTGACCGCGACTACTTCAATTCGAAGTAAGAGATGCGGGCGATGTTCGATGCGCCCCGAAAGCCGAAGAACACGGGGTGACGGCCGGTGAGGCCCGCCGTGTCGATAGCCGCGCTTTCCACGACCATCGTGCCGCCGGTCGGTGTCGCCTGTACGGGAAGGGTTCCCAGCAGCGTCCCGGCCGGCGAATCGACGCGGACGTCGACGAAGTTGCCGCTCACCGTGGTGCTGGCCGGGGTGGCCAGCGTGGCTTGAACCGATTTCACGGCGCCGGCCACGTTCCCGAACTGAACGTCGTTCATCTGCACCCAGTCGCCGTTGTCCAGGTTGGTGATACTGCCGTTCGTGGGCAGGCCTGCGGTCGCGACGCCGAGCTGTCCATCAAAGTTGTTGGCCTCCATCTTGTTGTGAAGGAATACGGTGATGGGGTTCGCCCAGCTCTTGCCGGTGGGATCTTTGCAGCTCTTGGCCGAGCAGACCTTCTTGCCGCCCGGGCCGACGGTGCACGTCTCGGTGCAGGCGGTGGCGCAGGTGCCGACCTTGGTGAAGAGGTCGCAGGGCGTGCCGTCGATGCAGTACCGCTTGACCTGCTCGGAGCGGCTCGAATCGGTGCCGGTGCAGGTGAACATCTGGGGCGGAGACTCAAACAGGTTCCCGAACACCGCCCCCTCCTGGTTGGGGTACTCGACATCATCCCCACCGGGGCCGATCATCGTCAGACCAGCCGCAGCCGAGACCAGCTCGACGGCGACGTGGCGGCCACCGCTGTTGGTAAGCGACATCAGGCAGGCCGTGACTTTTTCCTGACAGGCGGCGTCGCAGGTGCCGGTATACCAAGTGGGCGCCAGACCGATCGATCCTGGGAACGGATAGCTGACGCCGTTCTGATCCGCCTTGACCAGCGTCATGCCGGGCGGCAGAGCGCATTTGGCCAGGTACCTCACCATGTTGCGGCCGCTGGCGAAGGTCATCAGGCCGTTGTTGGCGTTGAGGCCGTTGAACGTGTTGAGTCCATTGAAGGTGTTGAGGCCGTTGTGGCTGTTGAGGCCGTTGTAAGCCGACAGGCCGTTGCCCGTGGCCAGTCCGTTCGCCGCCTCGATGCCGTTTTCGACGGTGACGAGCGGGTCAACATGTGACGCTTCGTTGTTTACCGCGAGGTCGGCGGCACAACCGAAAAGGGGAACCGCCAGCAAGACGGCCAGGCGGCGGATTTTACAATGTAATGACGAGAGGTGGATCATCTGGTGAAACGAGTACCACATACGCGCGGCGCGGGCCGGGCGGAAGCGTCAGCCGAGGCTCTTTTTCACCAGCTCCTCTAGCTTGACGCGCGGGACCGCACCGACGATCTGACCGATGACCTGTCCGTCCTTCAGCATCAGGAACGTCGGTAAGCTTCGAATGTCGAGGCGCGCGGCGATGGCCTGGTTGCCGTCGACGTCGCACTTGCCGACGCGGATCTTCCCCTCGTAGGCGTTGGCCAGCGCGTCAATGTGCGGGCTGGTGGCGCGGCAGGGCGCGCACCAGGCGGCCCAGAAGTCGACCAGGACCGGCACCGAGGACTTCATCGCCTCGGCGTCGAAGTTCGTGTCGGTGATCTCGATGACGTTCGGATTGGCATTCATGCTGGTTTTTCCTCTCCTTGGGTCAGACAGGTGACAAGGCTGCTCTTGGCGCGGTGGAGCAAGACGGCCACGTGTCCGGGCTTGATGCCCAGCACCCGCGCGACGTCGTCTCCGGGCCGCTCGTCCAGCATGCGCAGCGTGATCACCGCGCGTTGCGCCTCGGCTAGCCGGCCTACGCAGCGTGCCAGACGGCCGGTCTCCTCGGCCAGCGCCAGCGTCTGGTCCGGTGGCGGCTGCGGGTCTTGCAACCCCTCGACGACGGAGGGCTCGGAGACATGGGGCCGCGCCGTGACGTGCAGTCGGCGGGCGTTGCGCGCGATGTTACGCGTGACGGCCACCAGAAGGTTGCGCGCATCGTCCGGGGAGCCGTCCAGCTGCCGCGACCGGGGCAAGACCAGGAATGCGCTGAAGGCCTCCTGGACGGCATCGAACGCATCTTCGGCAGACAACCCCTCACGCCGGGCGACGCGGGCCAGGTGGGCGCGATGCTCATGCACCAGCCGCGTGACCGACCTGGAAAAGCTGTCGTCTTCCGATTCGAGGCAAGGGCAAGGGCGCTCAGCTTGCCTGGTCAAGGCACGCACGATTTTCCTCCGTGTTCTGGTAGATGCCCGGCCGAACCGGCGGTTACGGAGCGCATGACAGTAAAGGTGCCCAGCCCCGCCGGCATTACAGCCGGCTCCCTCCGAGTTGGAACGGCTCAGGTTTTGTCGCGCTGCGGCCGATACGACGGTCATGGTGGTGGCAGCCACACGCCCGAGAAAACTGCGCCTGATTTGTGCGCTGGTGCTGGGTAGCTGGACGGTCCAGCCGCCGGCGCTGGCGTCAGGGCAAGGGAAGTCGGGTTCGGACAGCTCGGGATCGAACGGGTCGTCGAACAATTCGGGCGACTCGTCGAAGAGCTCGAACAACTCGTCCCACAACTCGGGCGATTCCTCCAAGTCGTCCAACAATTCGACGCAGAACTCGCCCAAAAACTCGGCCGACGGTTCCACCCAGTGGACGACGGACAACTCGACCAAGAGCCACGGCGCGCATGTCTTCTGGGCCGTGTCGGCGGTCGTGCTGCTGGGTGCCGGGGTGGTGGGGACGGTCGCCCTCAAGGGAACCAACGCCAATCAACAACGAAACGCTGTCGCGGTGGCCGCCTTCATCCGGCAGAACCACGGGCTTTTGACCCACGACATGGCCATGGCGGGCGGGCCGATGCTGGACACCTGGTCGCGCCAGCTGGATCTGTCGGCGACCGAGAGGCAGCGGCTGGCGGTCACCATGGAGGGCTCGGCCGAACAGGGTGATCTGATGAGGGCCCTGGACGGCCCGATCGACGAGGCCAGCGCCCGCAGGTTTTCGGCCGCGTTCTTCCGGGTGTCGACCCGGGCGCTGGGGCCAACGCGAATGGGGAAGCTGGTGGTCCGCGCGGCGGGCTCGGACAATGGCGGCTGATGGAACCTGGAGGTTTCGTTGCGGGACGGCGGTGGTCGCGGTGGCCGCCGTCGCCACGCTGGTCGCCGGTTCGATCACGGATGCCCTGGCCAGCGCCACGACGACGTTTGTCTCCGGCGGCCTGACCTTCACCTCGGGACGCCGTGGCTGGACGCCGGCCGAGCGCAGCGCCATTGAATTGATGCTGGCGCGATTGCCGGCCGCCGTCAGAAGGCGCGCGCTGTCGATCGAGCGCGGCGACCGCCCGTGCCTTGCGGACGGCATGCCGGCCGACGACGAGGTCCTGGACCCCGAGGGCGGTCACGCGCGCGTTTGCGACGACGGCCGATTCGAGCTGGCGCGGCAGGTGGCGCAGACGCTGTTCTATGCCTTCGATGCCGCTGTCGGGTGGTCGTCGCGCGCCGACTGGCTGCGCCTCAATGGATGGCGGTCGTCGATGGCAACCGCCTGGCGGCTGTCATCTGAAAATCTGGCCGCCGACGCCCTCTCTCCCCGCCGGGACCTGGTGACGTTCGCGACCGCGGCCCTGCTGGACCAGGCGGTCGGCGACGACCGCGTTATCTGCCGGCTGGTAAGCCAGGCGGCATTCCTCCGCGCGCGCCTGGAAGAGCTGACCCCCGGTGTCGCAGTTCCGCCTGCGCCGCGCTGCCAGGCCTTCACCGAATGGGCGAACCTCGCGCGTCTGCAGGACGTCGAGGTGATCCTGGCGGCGCCATCAAGCGCGATGGTGGGTTCGCTGTTCGGCCACCTCTTGCTGCGTCTGCGCTATCGCGACGACAGCGGGGACACGCCGGTCGATCTCGGACGCGCGGTCGGATTTCTGGCCGACAACGACGTCCCGTACCGCGACGATCCCGGCTACGCGCTGAAGGGGATCTTCGGAAAATATTCGGCGTCGCTACACGAACGCCCGTTCCTGGTCACCTACCGCGAGTACGTCGTGCTGGAAGGGCGCGATCTGCGACGCTGGCGACTCAATCTATCCAGCGACGAGCGGCGCCAGCTTCTGGAACGAATCTGGACGCTGCTGCAGGCAGGTCGCTACCGTTACTTCTTCTTCGCTCGCAACTGCGCCACCTTGATGGTCGATCTCATCAACAGCGCGCTGCCACCCACCCGCGCGGTGCGGATCCCCGGCGTCCTGGCCGCGCCGCCGTCGTCGATTCTGGAACGCTTCGAAAGCGCTCGCGCCTGGGACGGCGGGCCGCAGGTGACGTACGTGCCGGAACCGATCCTCGCCTTCGAACACCAGGCACGACTGGCGTCACGCCGGCGCCGCGAGGTCGCGGCCCGCTTGCTGAGATCGTCTCCTTCCGTTGCCACCGCGCAGTTGCAGGCAGCGTTCCAGCAGGTCAGCTCTGCCAGCGAAACTTCGCGTGCGACCGGATATTCCGTGCTGGCGTCGCTGCTGGGCCGTGACGACGTCGGCGAACCAGCGGATGTGTACCAGTTCCTGCGAGACAGCGCCGCACTCGAGAGCCATCTGTCCGTGGTGGCAAACGTGCAGGCCGACGAGCAGGCCCAGATCATCAGGCGCGAGCGCCTGCTGGCCGCCGTCAGGCGCCTCTCGTCCGGACTGTCGGCGGCGGGAGCAGAGCTTGCACAGGGTCCTGCGGTCGCGCGACGTGACAGCGGACGAGAGCTCATCGACGTCGTGACCGCCGTCGCGCACAGCGATCCCGCGCGCCGGCTGGCCGGCTATCAGCAGTTGCGGCAGACGTTGCCGCGACTGACGACGATTGCGCCCGACGTCGCCGCACGGGCACGTCTGCTGGTGTTGTTGCAGTCGGAGGTTTCTTACGACGTCACGCGCATGAAGGCGGTGGCCGGTATGCGCGACGACCTCTTGTTTGTCGACGCCGAAAAGCCGATCGACGAACAGCCGTATGTGGCCGACGACGAGCCGCGCACGTTGCTGCGCTGGCCGTCGGAGACGCGTGTGTCGGTGCCTCTGCAGGCGCTGCAACGGACAAAGCAGGTGGCGTTCGCGGCCCGGGGGCTGCAACCGACCGCGGAGGTCCTGGCCGGCGCGCAGGACGCACCCGCGCCCGAAGTGTCGGCGCGGGCGTACGCCGGCGCCCTGCCACGCAGCGGTATCGACCAGCTGGCGGTGTTGACGGCTGTCGATGGGCTGGTCACCGGAGCGGCAGGCGCCCGTGCCGAAGTGAAGGCCGGCCTGGTGCTGGCCGGAGCCCTTTACGACGAACGCCTGGGCGATCACCGTCGTTTCGGGTTTGCCAGCCACACCGCCATGGTCGTCGCCCGCAGCGCCGCGCTGCTGACCTGGTCAAAGGGGCGGCCGGGCGTCGCCGCCCACGAAACCCGCCTGATCGGTTTCCGTTCCCTGCTGCCAAGGCTGTCCGAGGCGGGCGGCAGCGGGTGGCCCCTCGGCTGGGACCTGTCGGTGGATCTCTACGGAAGCGACGCGCGGGCGGTGGCCGCCGGCGTGGCGGCGGGGTGGGGTCTCATTCTCCGGCTCTGGGAACGCGATGATCTGGCCGACCACGTGCTGTCCACCGTCGGTGTCGCCTACCAGGCGGAGTTCCCGAGCGCCGCCGCCCCACGCAACGATCCTTCCCAAAGTCTGGCTCCGCAAAGCCTGGGCCTCGCGCTGGGCCTCGAGTTCCGCCGCCGGCTGGGCGCGGCCGACAGCCATCGCAGCTTTTTGGCCATACGGTTGTTCGCGCGCCCGACCTGGATCGCGATCGGCGCACCGGTCAACGCCGCCCTGTACGCGGGCGGCATCGTCGAGACCCACCTGGCTCTGCGTCGGACGCCGGAGGGTGGCGCGCACGATCCGGCCCTGCTGGCCGCGGTGCAGGTCGTCCATTCGTCCTTCAGCCTGATCGGGCCCGGACCCACCACGGAAGCCACCCTGCGCGTCGGGATCGAGTTGCGCTAGGGGCTCGAGCGGAGGGGCTTTATTTGACGGTCAGCGTCTTGGCCCCGTTGAGCGCAGCGCCGTCCGAGACGTAACCGGGTCAGGAGAATGGTGGCTACCTGAAAACGTCGCGATGGAGCCATTTAGAACTGTCGGGTCTCTCCAATCATGCACTTTTTCCGCTTTTCCACTGAGCCACCTCCCGGGCACGCGGACACTCTTATTATGTGACGGCCCCGCCCCCCGCTGCTGGTGACGGGCAAGGTGGGGCTTCATCGCCGGATAGAGCGTGCTCAGTACCGCTGGTATGAATAACGATCAGATCTGCGACGCGCTTGTCGCCGGTAAGCCGTGGGCTGGCAACGCCCTGTATGCGTGCGTCGAGAGCACCATAGGCGCGGTTCTGTTTCGAAGGTTGGGCTACCGCGATGATGAGTTCGATGATCTGATGCAGCAGGCCCGTGAAAAAGTGTTCGCCAGCGTGGTGTCAGGTCAGTTCGCGCGCCGATGCACGCTCAAGATCTGGGCAGCACGCATCACAGAACGCATTGCCGTCGATGCAGTTCGACACCGCGCCCGCGAGCGCACGTTCGTGGATCGCTCTGTCAGCACTAACCAACTCGCTGCGTTCCCCTCGGTCGCCGATACCCCAGAGCGGTCCATTGAGCTCCATCGGCGTCTCGGGGCGTTGCGCGGGGCACTGGCGGCGATCAAACGCGAACGTGCCGAGGTGCTCATCCTTCACGACCTCCGTGGGCATAACCTCATTGATATTGCGAAACTGAAGGGCGTTTCGGTTGCCGCAGCGCAGTCACGTCTCTTTCGCGGTCGCCGCGAGGTCGCCGAACGCATTCGTAAACTGAGATGGGAGAAATAGACAACGACTCGCTGAGCCATTCCGCGCGCTGGCGGCCATTGTCTCGTGCTGGCAGTTCGCCGTAGCCGGGAAATGGGCCCGAATTTGACGAAGTCTGTGAGCCATTTTGGGTCGTTGTCGGCACTTAACTAACGTCGCCTACTCGCGGTGATAGGCGATTCGTCCATCTGCCGCGGACCGGAAGCCATCATGAGACAAACGCATCCCCTCAGCGCGCTCGCTTTTCTGATCGCGGTCGCTGCTTGCAGCGGGCAGGTCGGCGGGCAAGGAACGGGAGATCCCGGAACCGGCAGCCCCGGAACCGGCAGCCCCGGAACCGGCGGCCCCGGAACCGGGCCCGTCACCTGCACACAGGCCACGGCGCCGGTGCTGTACGCCCGGCTCCTCGGGCCTAGCCAGTACAACAACACCGTCGCTGACCTGGTCAAGGTGACCGGCAATACCTCGAAGAACTTCAGCGCCGGCATCGACGCCCAGCTCGATGACTCCAACGTCGAGCTGCGGGCGAACGCCGCGGCCGACATCGCCCGCCAGGCTGTGGCCACACTGGCCCAGTGGACGCCGTGCGCCTCCGCGACCGCCGCCGACGCCGCCTGCGAAGGATTGATCATCGACCGGCTGGGCGCCCAGGCCTATCGCCATCCCTTGTCGCCGGTCGAGCGCGCCGCGCTGCAAACGTTGTTCGACGCCGGCGTCAAGGAGAAGGACTTCGCCACCGGCCTGGAGTGGTTCCTGGCCGGCATCTTCCAGTCACCCGATTTCCTGTATCAGTTCGCCAGGCGCCAGAGCGGTGAGGCCGTCGGTCAGGTCCGTCCGCTACCCCCTTACGAAGTGGCCAGCCGCCTGGCGTATTTCGTCTGGGATTCGCCGCCCGACGACACGCTTTACGCGGCCGCCGCCGCCAGCAAACTGGGCGACGCGGCCGCGATCCGCGCGCAGGTGGCGCGCATGGTCCAGGACCAGCGGTTCGCGCGCGGGGTGACCGGATTTTATGGCTCGTGGATGCGCCTGGGCGGCTTTGCCGAGGTGGCGCGCGACGATCAGGCCTTCACTTCCGACGTGGTGGCCGCGCTGCAGACGTCGTTGCTGATGTCGGCCACGCAGCTCTACACCGGCGGGGGGTCTGCCAATATCGCCGGCCTCTTCACCGGTCACTCGTACTTCATGAACGGGCCGCTGCGAAAGTTCTATCGCTTGCCCGGCAACACCACCGATACGGCGTTCACCGCCACCGATATTCCGGGTGAAGACCGGATCGGCATCGTTACCCACCCGGCGATGACGGCGATGCTGGCACGCCCGAACGAGAGCAACCCCATCTCCAGAGGCCTCTACCTGCGCAGGACGCTGATGTGCCAGGATCTGCCCCCGCCGCCGGCGGGAGTGGACATCCCGCCCCTGGCGCCGGTGGCGCCGAACCTGTCGACGCGCGATCGGCTGGACCAGCACGCCAAGGTGCCGCTATGCGCGTCCTGCCACGACATGATTGATCCGCCCGGCTATGCGCTGGAGAGCTTCGACCAGGTGGGGCGCCACCGCACGGCGGACGGCGGAAAGCCGCTCGATACGTCGGGCATCATGAAGGATGCCGGCGATTTGACCGGCCCCTTCGCAAATGGCGCCGAGCTCCTGGCCCGGCTGGCGCAGAGCAAGGACATCCGGGGCTGCTTTGCCCAGAAGTACTTCGAATATGCGGCGTCCCACGCCATCGCCCCGCAGGACCAGTGCTCGATCGAACCCTTGCAGAAGGCGTTCATCCCCAGCGGCGATCTGCGCGAGCTGGTCGCGGCCATCGCCGCCAGCGATTCATTCCGCTTGCGACTATCCGAAGGAGGCGCGCCGTGAAGCTGTCAGACCGAAGGGGTCTCCGACGTCGGGATCTCGTGAAGTGGCTGGGTGGCGCCGCGCTGGCCCTGCCCAGCGGACTGGAGCTGTTCGAACGCCAGGCGCGCGCGCAGGCCGGCGGCGCTACCAAGGCGCGGTTCGCTGTCTTCTGCTACACGCCCGACGGCGTGAACCAGGGGGCGTTCTGGCCCAGCGGAACTGAGACCAATTTTCAGCTGTCGACCATCCTGGCCCCGTTCGAGCCGTTCAAGGACAAGATGCTGATCCTGGGCCCGAAGATGAACGGCGCCACGCCGATGAGCGGGACCGGGCTGACGTACTGCCTTTGCGGCGGCACCAGCAACCAGGATCGCGTGCCGCCCCAGCATCAGGCCCTCATCACCCTGACCGCGCGGGCTCGTGGCACCAGCGGGGACATTCCCTACCTCGGCAATCAATTTACGGCCGTCAATCGCCTGGATGGTCCGTCGATCGATACCGTCATCGGCGAAGCGGTCAAGGGCGACAGCGCGTTCGCCAACTTGAACTTCGGTCTGCACCCCATCGGCGGCGACACTCCGTCGGACATCAACTTCGCCAAGGACGGCACGCCGCTCAAGCGCATGGCGACACCCGACGAGGCCTGGTCGCGCGTCTTCG
>DASRQT010000637.1:0-8568 GCA_035696485.1 Polyangia bacterium
CGCATCGGCTGCGCAGGTGGTCTCGGCGGCCTTCGATTCCTGGGGCATCGCCGTCGACGACACGTCCGTCTACTGGCGCGATACCACTCCCGACCAACAGGGGCGCGTGATGAAGGTTTCGAAGGGTGGTGGGCTGCCTCAACAGCTGGCCGCGACCAGCGGCGAAGGACCGCGTTTTGTCGCCATCGACGACACCAACATCTACTGGACCAGCGGCGACAACAGCAACGGGTCCATCATCACCAGCGCCAAGGACGGCAGCGGGAAGGTCGACATCGCCGTCAGTCAGGCGGGCCCGCGCGGCGTGGCGGTCGATGATACCTACGTGTACTGGGCAAATTTCAGCGGAGCCACCGTACTCAAGACTCCCAAGCCGCCCGATCTGATCCGAACCCCGCGGCCCAGCAATCCGTCGCACGACTGACCGGAACGATTCGCCCTCCCACGAAGACGTCAAACGAAGACGTCAAACGAAAAACGCCGGCCCAGGAGTGGGCCGGCGTCGTCTACGGAAGTTGATTGTTCGGCGCGTGACTACCAGCGCTCGCGGCGACCACCACCGCGACCACCGCCGCCGCCACCGCCGCCGCCACCACCACCGCCGTAGCCGCCGCCACCGCCGCCGCCACCGGTTCGCTCGCGCGCCTCGCTGACGCTGACAGCGCGGCCCTGAAGCTCACGGCCATTCAGATTCTCGATCGCCTTGAGGGCGCCCTCTTCTGTCGCCATCTCAACGAAGGCGAAGCCGCGCGGGCGGCCCGTGTCACGATCCATAACCAATTTCACCTCTGAAACCTCGTAGCCTTCGGCGCCAAATGCCTCGCGCAGATCGGCTTCGTTGACAGAGTATGAAAGGTTCCCTACGTACAGTCGCTTTCCCATGTGGTCTCTCCCTGGCTGATGAGTCGGTCGGTCTGAATCTCTCTGCTACCTGTTCCCAGACCTGCGATCAGCACGTTCCGGAGGAAGGGAGATATCCAACGCGACGAATGCGGTTAGGTTACCGCGATATTCTGAAATAGCGAGCCCTTTCCGGCACCCACGGGCTGGAATTACACGCGATCCCGGGCCCCCCAGGTCGGGCCGTCGCCCCCCTTACGCGCTGACCAATTTCCTCGAGGGTCGAGACCGGGTCCATCGCAGGGCGGCTGAGTGGCCGAAGATAATCAATATCGTGTCTTGTTGTGCTCTTCCATACAGGTACCTTCCGCCGGGGGAGCGTCCGCGGATGGGGTCAGGGCGCACGCACACTTTGGTGAGAGCGGCGGCCCCAACACAATTGCCGCCGTGGTGCTTGCCCGGACCGTTAGGGCTTTGGCGGCATCTTGGCGGCCCACAGATCGATAATCTGTAGCTGCCGATCACTGAGGGACTCCGCCGGTAACGGAGGCATTCTCAAGGGGCCCGTTTCATGAACATAGCCCTGGATCAGCGCCGCTCTTCCCTTTGCGCCAGATTTGCAGTTCATGACCGGCGCGGTACACATGCCGGTGTCCTCGTATTGTTCGAGGTAGACGATCTCCGGGGGAACGCCCTTCTTGGACAGAGGATCGCCATTCAGAGTGCCGCCAGCACCGTGGCAGCGGACACAGCGCGCGATAAGGATGGGCCGTACGTCGGCCGCGAAGCCTGGGTCGGCCGGTACGGGCTCTTCGCCGCAGCCGAGCAGGACGGTGGCGAGTGACAGGCTCAAGAAAGGGAACGTGGTCTTCAGCATCGTCTTGGTTAGGGCTTGGGTGTCGCCTCGGTGGTCCAGCGCTCTATGACCTGGATCTGGTGGTCGCTCAGCGTCTCGGCGGGCAGAGGCGGCATCCTGTCGTCCCCCGAGCTGTGAAGACGCCCTGTGAAGATCAGCGCCGGCTTGATCTTCCCGTAGTACAGCGCCCCCCGTTTGCACGCCGCCGCCAGAGGATCTTGTAGGCAGGGGCCGCTGTCGTCGTATTGTTGAAGATATCCGTTCGTTGGTGGAGCGCCCGCGAGCGACAGCGGATCGCCGTTCAACTTGTCGCCCGCCCCGTGGCAGCGAACGCAACGGGCGACGAAGATCGGCCGCACGTCAGCCGCGTACCCGGGTTCGGCAGGAACCGGCTCCTCGCCACAACCCAGCAGGACGGTGGCGAGAGACAGGCTCAAAAAAGCGACCGTTGTCTTCAGCACCGTCTTGCTCACAGGTAATAGTGAAGTTGCAACATACCAACTGTCGCGGGCGAGCCGTCGGCGCTGCCGGCTCCGGTCCACTGATAGCGCCCGAGGAGCACCAATTCGACGTGTGCCCATGCAAAGAAGTTTATCTGACCATCGACGGCGTTGCGACCGGTCCTGGAGACCGACAGGTTTTCCTGAAACCGTTCGAACGCGACGCCCGCCATCACACCCTTGATCGGGAACACGGTCGCGCCCAGGTAGGAGACCATTTGATTCTGGGCGTAATTTGCGGCCTTCAGTTGCTGGCGAACCAGATCGGCCTCGCCCAGCACCAGAATCTTCGCGGCGTCGATCCAAACCTTGCCGACCACGCCACCCTGGTAACGCGCCTCGTCCTTGCCGATGCCGACGCGCGCCTGACCGCCGACCGCGGCCATGGCATTGAAGCGCTTCTCGCCGAATACCGCGGCGCCCGATTCGGGCTGGCCGACCGAGCGCAGCGGGTCCGGGAAGGTGCTGGGCGGCGGCGTGAACGCGGTGGCGTGAAACTCCCAGTCCTCGGCGAGGAAGCCGCCCGAGAGGTTGTACGTCTCCTCGTAGAGGTTGAAGCCGGTGTAGCGGCGGACCCAGTAGGGGTGCTCGACGAACTTGATGCCGTAGGGGGCCTGAAATCTGCCGGCGCGCACGTAGGGGCCGCTGGCGCTGGGACGCCACATGAGGTAGTGCTCGCGCGAGACGAAGCGGTCGGCAACATCGGAGAAGCGGCCGGCGACGGAGGGGTCGTGCGGACGGACGACGCCACGGTCGCCCAGGGTGACGTTGACGGAGAACGCTTCGCCGATGGCGGCGCGGGCGTAGATGTCGCCTTGCATCGGGAAGAAGGCCACCTCGGGGGAGGCCGGGCCGCCGACGTCGTTGCGGAGCGCGACCAGACGAAGGTCACCGCCCAGCGCCAGCCAGCTGGGCAGCGTCACCGCGCCATGCAGGAAGCCGCCGTCGCCGCCTAGGCTGATCGTGTCGGCGCTCTCATCGCGCCCCCACGAGTTGATGAGGCCACCGCCCGACGGAGAAAAATGGCATTGCGCGCATCGCGAAGTCCCCGAGCTGAACTGGAACTGGGGATAGGCGGCGGCCTCACGGGCGCCCGCGACAAGGGCGGCGACGGCGACGAGGAAGACCGAGGCGAGCTTGAAGACGGTGCGTTTGCCGGTGGTGCGCATTAGTTGTTCGGTGCTCCTGCGGCGATCCATCGCTGGATGAGGTCGATGTCCTCGAGCGGCAGCGGGAAATCGGGCGGCATCCGTCGCGTGCCCTGTGCGCGCAGCAGGAAGACCAGCGGGGCGGTCTCCGGCATCCCCACCACCGCGGGGATGGCGAAGTAGCGGTCGTGCAGGTGCCTGTATCCCATGGCGCGATCGTGCAGGTCGACGCCACCACGTTCAGCGACGGCCGAGTGGCAGCTGGCGGTGGCGCAGCTCGGCACAATGATCGCGGGAGAAATGAAGGACCATTTGACCGGACGGTCGTCGGTCGCCCCGCCGCATCCTGCGAGCGACACGAAGGCGCCGATGCCGACCAAAAGCAGCTTGGGGGCACTCCAGTTTTGCATCGGGGGGGATTAATGCATAACCCCGGTACGACCTCAATCTTTTACTCGGACGGCCAAATCGGACAGCCACACCGACGGAAAATCGGAAGTCGGACGTCCGGGAATGGGAGCGGCCGCGAACCTGAATTCAAGCAGGCCGCCGGGGTGGTCGACGATGGCGTCAACGCTTGCGGCGGGTGCCCCGGCGGGGGCGGGAAGTGCGACCTCGGCAACAGCGTTACTTCCTGTGCGCAAGGTCACATCAACACTCGGCTCGATTGACGGCAACGCGCTGTCGATGGTGGCAGTGATTCGGTACTGGCCGGCAGCGAGAGGCAACGCCGTGACGGCGGCGACCTCGCTGTCGGCGCGCGGACGCAAGCCGACGCCATTCCAGACGCCGCGCACGGGCGATGGGGGCGGCGTCGCGGCGCGCCAGGAGCAGACTTGCGACCGATCACCGACGGTGCAGACGGTGGCCGCCCAGCGATGGCGGTCGCGGATCGCAGCACCGGCGCTGACCAGCCTCGGCCATCCGACGAAAATCAAAATGACGACGGCCAGCGAGCCGAGCAGCTCGCGGGCCAGCCGGCGCCGATCACGCCGGTTGAGGCGACCGGCGAAGAGCTCGCCCGGGCCGTCTATCAGCGTCCGCAGCGCCAGGCCGGCGAACGGGAATATGAAGATGGCGATGGCCAGGTGATAGCGAACCTCGGAAAAAAAGCTGGCATAAAGCGCCGTCAGCGCCAGCGGAATCAGCGTGAGGGCGAGCGCGCGCCAGTGGCGACGCGACAGCGCGACGACGAAACCGATGGCGGCCGCCGCCACCAGGAAGTACCAGCAGCCGTCGACCAGGCGTTCCAGATCGCCGCGGTGGGCGTCGAACCAGGCACGCGCGCCGTCGGGCAAGACGCCCTGCCTGTAAACTGGCCAGTACAGCAGCGGGCGTTCGAGGGTCAGCAGGCGATCGGCTTTCGCGACCACAAGCCCGAGGGCGAAGGCGGGCTCGAACGCGGCCCAGGACCTGGCCAGCTGGTAAGCGGCGCGATCCGAGGCGCGGTGGGGCGGGTCGAAGAGTTTGTAGCCGGTCCCCTTCCAGAAGATCTGATTCAGCGAACGGGTGTACACCCCATCGGAGTTAGGGTTAGACCCGACCAGGGCGGTGTGTCCGCCGTGGCTGTCGGTGAGAAAAAATTCGCCGTAGACGCGCTGGTTGCGAATCCCCCACGGCAACAGCACCAGCGCGGCCACCGCGCAGCCCGCTGCCGTGCGCGCCAGCGCGGCGGGCAAGCGTGCGCCGGCCGCCAGCCAGTAAAACACCGCCAGCGCGGCCAGGGGCACCGCCACGGCGCGCACGGTGGCGGCCAGGCCCAGCACCAGGCCGAACAGGACGGCGGCCCGCCACGGGCGTTGGTCGCCCAGGCACACCAGCAGGTACGTGGCCGTGATCAGCAGCGCGGCGGTCGGCATATCGGTGCCGGTCACGCTGGCCACCGCGATGCCGGCCGGCCACAGCGTGTAGAGGGTCGCGGCGATGACACCGGCGCGGCGATCGAAGAGGCGGGTGGCGATCCCAAACACAGGCCAGGCGGCGGCGCCTGATAGAACCACGCCGACCAGCTTGGCGCAGAGAACGCCGCCACCCAGCGCCTGGACGGCGGCCAGCAGCAACACATAGCCCGGCATGTAGATGAACTCGGAGTCGAAGGCGCCGTGCTCGAGTAGATACGCGGCGGACTCGAGGTAGAGGGCGAAGTCGCCGACCGGGCGACTTGGGACCAGCAGCACCCAGGTCAGGCGCAGCGCGGTTGCGATCGCCGCAAAGAGAAGCCCCACGGCCCCCAGTCTATCTTAGGCGGGCGTCAGGGCGGCTCTTACCCGTGGCAGGGCTGCGGTGATGTCCTCGACGGAGACGCCGCCGACGGAGATGCGAAACCAGCCGCTGTCGTCGCGCAGGCCAAAAGCCTGGAACGGGACGACGGCGAAACCGGCGCGATCCAGGAGCTCCTTGCGGATGTCTTCGTTGCTGCGCCCCGGGATGGCGAAACGGACCGACAGGTAGATCGCGCCTTGCGGGGCGATGACCTCCACCGGGTAGCCGTCGCGGCGCATGCCCTGGAAGGCGTTGGCCAGCAGGTCCAGGCGCTGTTTCACCCGCTGCAACATGCTGCTCTGGTAAGCATCGACGACCGCCTGGTTGTCGAGCAGTTCGCCGAGCGCGACCTGTTCGGCCTTGGGAGCCCAGGCGCCGACGTGGCCCAGGATGTCGGCCATGCGCTGGCGCGCCGCCGGCGGCATCACCGCCCAGCCGACGCGCATGCCGGTGGCGGCGAAGCTCTTGGAGGCAGCGTCCAGCATGATCGTGTACGGCGCGACGTCGATGCAGACCTCGGGCGGCGTGGCGTGGCGGGCGCCCCCAAATGTCAGCTGCCAGTACACCTGGTCGTAGCAGAGCCACAACGCCTTCTCGGCGTCGCCGCCGGCCCTGGCGCGGCGGCGGTTCTCCTCGACCACCAGCTCGGAGATCTTTCGCAGCTCCTCCGGGTCGATCACGGTGCCGGTCGGGTTCAGCGGCGAATTCAGCATCAACATGCGCGCCGATCCCAGGAAGGGACGCAGTAGCTCGGCGGTCGGGAAGAAGTTGGTGTCGGCGCCGACCGGGAGCTCGACCGGTTTGACGCCGCACAGATACGCGTAGTGGTTGTTGTTCCACGACGGCACCGGGTAGACGACGACGTCGCCGGGATCGAGAACCGTGCGATACGACCCGTACAGCAGCGGCCGCGCACCGCCGGTGATGAGAACGGATTCGACCGGATAGTGCAGGCCAAGGCCGCGCGAATAAAATCGCGTGACCGCCTCGCGCAGGGACAGCATGCCGTCGGACGGCGGATAGTTCGTGTGTCCGGCGGCCAGCGCGGCGCGCACCCCTTCCAGCAGCGAGGCCGGGACCGGGAACGACGCGGGATCGAAGTCGCCGACGGTCAGGTTGCAGATGGCGGCGCCCTTGGCCTTCATCGCCCTGATTTGCGCGGCGATGCGCAGGATCTCCGAACCGATCACGCCGCGCGCCAGGCGCGACAGCGACGCGTCCACCTGGTACGGGTCGCCGAGCGACCCGCTCATGTCCGTCGGTGTGCTCACGCGTGCCCTCGTCAGGAGCGCTCGAGGTAGGTGTAGCCGGCCAGACCTTCCTCGTAGACGCGCAACATGGCGCGCGTCTCTTCCAGCGTCATGCGGTTCGCGCGCACGGCCAGCTCGGCAAACCGGCGCACGCGCGCCACAAGATCTTCGCGGGCATAGCTGACGTATTTGAGCACGTCGGTCACGGTGTCCCCGGTCACGACGTGTTCGATCTGGTAGCCGCCGCCGGTGGCCAGCGAGACGTGCACGGTGTTGGTGTTGCCGAACAGGTTGTGAAGGTCGCCCAGGATCTCCTGGTAGGCGCCGATGAGGAACACGCCCAGGTAATAGTCCTGGCCGTTGACCGGGTGCAGCTCCAGCACCGATTTGACGTCGCGCCGGTCGATGAAGTGATCGATCTTTCCGTCGGAATCGCAGGTGATGTCGGCCAATACCGCCCGCCGCGTCGGCTCCTCGCCCAGGCGGTGGATCGGCATGATGGGAAACAGCTGATCGATGGCCCAGATGTCGGGCAGCGACTGGAACATGGAGAAGTTGCAGAAGTAGGTGTCGGACAGCGCCCGCTCCAGGCCTTCCAGCTCCTCCGGAACCTCGCGCAGATCGCGCGACATCTTCAGGATCTTCTGACAGATGGCCCAGAAGATGTCCTCGGCGACCACGCGTTCCGACAGCGACAGGTTGCCAAGGTTGAAAAGCTGCAGCGCCTCTTCCTTGTACTCCAGCGCATCGTGATAGGCCTCGAGGATGTTCTTGCGGGTCAGATCGCGGTAGGTTTCGAACAGGTTTCGCACGATGCGCGAGGCGCTATCGCCGATCTGGTCGGGCGCCTTGCCGACGTCGAACTCGCCCACGCCCAGGATGTCGATCACCAGCATGGAGTGGTGGGCGACGATCGCGCGCCCCGACTCCGACACGATGGTGGGATGCGGCACCGACGACGCGTCGCAGATCTCCTGCAGCGAAAAGACGATGTCGTTCGCGTACTCTTGCATGGTGTAGTTCATCGACGACGCGAAGTTGGTCTGCGAACCGTCGTAGTCGACGCCCAGGCCGCCGCCGGCGTCGAAATATTTCAGCGGCGCGCCCAGCTTGACCACCTCGACGTAGAACCGCCCGGCCTCGCGCAGCGCGTTCTTGACGGCACGAATAGCCGAGATCTGGCTGCCGAGGTGAAAGTGCAGCAGCTCGAAGCAGCTCAAGAGGTCGCTCCTGCGCAGAAAATTGATGGCCTCCACCACCTCGCGAGTCGACAGGCCGAACTTCGAGCGATCGCCGCCCGAGGCCTCCCAGCGCCCGGAGCCCTTCGACGCCAGCTTGACCCGGATGCCGATGCGCGGCCGCACGCCCATCTTCTTGGCGGTGTCGGCGATGAGCTGCAGCTCGGAGAACTTCTCGACGACGATCAGGACCGTGCGCCCCAGCTTGGAACACATCAACGCGGTCTCGATATACTCCTCGTCCTTGTAGCCGTTGCAGATGACCAGGGCATCCTCGTCGTCCAGCATGCCCATGACCGCCAGCAGCTCGGGTTTGGATCCCGCCTCGAGGCCATAGTGGTAGGGTCGCCCGAACTGAACGATCTCTTCGACCACGTAGCGATGCTGATTCACCTTGATCGGGTAGACGCCCTTGTAGTCGCCCTTGTACCCGTACTCGCCGATGGCGCGACGGAACGCTTCGTTGAGCTCGAC
>DASRQT010000638.1:0-1742 GCA_035696485.1 Polyangia bacterium
CACGGCCTGGCCCTGCGCGTGCTGCTCGAGGAGCACTGGCACCAGGTCTTCGAGTTCGAGCTGATCCTGCATCCGGGAGGCGCGGGCGCGAAGTACGGTTCGGCCATGCAGGAACACTTCCGCAACCACCTCTACGAACGAGGCATGCTCCGTCACGCGCCCGACGAGATCACCGCGTTCGGCAAGGCGGACCTGGATGCCGTCGCCGCCTGGCTCGACGGCCGCGAATGGGCCGTCGCTGATCACCCGACGCTCACCGATTGCAGCGTCTGGGGCCTGCTGGCACCTACAATCTTTTCTCCGTTTGCCACGCCGTGCATGTCTCACGCGCGCGGGCTGGCCCCGATCGTGGCTGCCGTCGAGCGCACGCGCAGCCGATTCTTCCCGGAGCTGGCGCCGGCTTCGGGCGTGGCGCGAGTTTGATGGCTCGACTCCCGTCGTGCTGCTACCAGACGAACGTCGACCCGCCGCCGATGAAGTTCAGGATCTGGCTCTCGCCGCGGTACCACTCTGACTTCCAGTGCATGAACTCCGCGCTCAAGACAATCGCGTTGTGAATGCGCTGGGTGAGCACGACGTGAAACTCAAGGTTCTGTCGCAGGAGGCTGGTGCTGGGCGTGAGCGCGTCGGAGAGCGTCTCCTGAATGGACACGGTGCCGCCGCCCACCGCCAGCGCGGTCCCGCGAAAACGATAGGCCAGGTTCCCGAAGAAACCCTTGAACATGCGTAGATTGTCACCGGGCAGGGGCAGGCCGGTCATGGGGTCCATCCCGCCCGGCAGGTCGTGAGCCAGCGGCTTGCCCGGATCATCCTGCTGGAGAATCGTGTGCGTTCCGCCGCCCTTGGCCGTCCAGGCGCCGCCACCCACTCTCAGTCCGGCCACCTCAAGACGAGCCACCCCCATGCCGCCCCAGGCGGTTGTGGAGATGGTTCCGTTTTGCGTGCCGTTCACCTTCGCCAGTTGCTGCGTGAATCCCTGCCCCTTCACGATGACCTTGCCGTTCTCACCGAGCTGAAGCTGGTAACCAATCTCGCCCTCGACGCGAGGATAGTTGGTGATCTGGTAGTCGGGCGTCGACGACGGGTCGGCGAGCGCCAGCTGCAGCTGCAGGCCGGCCAGACGCGGCGAGATGTAGCGAAACTGGGCGTTGGGCGCGGCATAGATGGGGCCGGCGCCGACGGAACCGCAGGCGATGGTCTCCGCCTCGGCCAGACACGGATTGCCGACGGCGAACTCGTACGCGTAGGCGTTCACTTCCCCGGAAGCGGAACCGAAAACGGAGAATGTCCGGCCGAACAGGATCGTGCCGAGTGGCCCGGTCAGCGATCCCCAGCCCTCGCGGGCATCAATCGACTTGCCGTAAGGAGGGTTTCCCTTGTGGCTGTCGATACCGTTGAGCCACAGGCCAATGAACGCCTTGGCTTCCAGGGTCTCGCTCAAGTTGGTGCTGACGCCGAATCCGATCTGGGTGCCGACGAAGCCGCTGCGGATGCGCGAATCGGACAGCTTGTTGTTCTGGTCCTGCGAGCTGTTCTGGATCTGGCCGCCGACCAGCTTGTTGTTCAAGTTATGTGGATCACCGTCGCCCTGGATAAGCTGATAGTGACCCTCGGCGCGACCGGTGCTGAAGAAGCGCCAACCGTCCCCGTCGTGCAGGACCACCTCGGCCGCCGCGATGCTTGACGCCATCGACAGGCCGCTCAGAACAAACAGCGCTGCAAACCTCGAGCTCGAGCTCCCG
>DASRQT010000639.1:0-3521 GCA_035696485.1 Polyangia bacterium
AACGCAAACGCGCGCCTGCTACCGCTCGGTCAGGCTGTCGCGTGCGTGCGCGCGTAATGGGATCAGGGCGATCGGGCGATCGGGGCGATCAGGCGATCAGGGCGATCAGGCGATCAGGGCGATCGGGCGATCAGGGCGATCAGGGCGCGATCAGAGCGATCAGGCAATGATCTCGCTAACCAGGCCCGGGAACATCGGGTCCCCGAAGTTGTCGATGAGGTCGCCGTTGGCTTTCCGCCCGCCGGCGGCGCTGATGACCGTGTTCAGCACGACGTTGTTGGCGGTGGCCGGCGGCAGCGTGACGTGCAGGCCGGTCTTCAGGAATCCGGCCGCGCCGCCGCCCAGGACGTAGGGGATGTTGTTGCTGCCGTGGGTGGGGCCGTTGTCCAGTGAGTTGGTCCAGACGTTCACGCTGCTATCGAGCAGCGTCCCGCCCTCGGGCACGGTGTAGAGGGCCATCTTGTCCAGCAGTCGCTTGAATATGCGGGCATGGATTTGATCGATGCCGTGGTGGATTTGCACGGAATTGGGGATCAGTGACCCGGCCTGGCCGTCGGAGTTGTTGCGGTGCGAGACCGGATGGTACGCAGGCGCCAGCACGCCGTTGACGGTGTAGCGCGTGTGATCGTTGGCGGCGCCCATCTGCAGCGTCGCGCTCCGGTAGCGGTCGGAGGCAAAGGCGAGCGCGATGAGGTCCATCTGCAGCAGGGCCGCGGTCTCGATGAAGGCGTCCTGCTCGTGCTTGCCGTTGATGTCGGTGAAGGTCTTGGGGTCGATGACCGGTCCCATGACCGACACGTTCGCCTCCAGATCGCGGATGCTGGTCAGGTGCAGATCAATCCGCTTCCGGTCTTCCTTGCTGAGGTCGGTTCGCGCCAAGAGGTCCTTGAGCTCGCCCCGGACCATGTCGTTGACCGAGAGATCTTGGTCCTTGAGGCGGGCGGCCAGTGCCGGGTCGGCCATGCCCATCTGGGCCACGCCCATCAGGTCCTGAAAGACGTTGAAGGGATTGCTCTCGGCCACCCGCGGCTGGCCGCCGCCCATGCCGAACGAGATCATGTCGTCGCGGAACTGGCCCTTGCGACCGGCGTAGAGGGTCAAGGGCGGCTTCCCGCCGTTCAAGGTTCGCGAAATGAAAAAGTCCGCCGACTCCGTCAGCGGAGTCTGTTTGGGATAGGTGCCAACCACCAGCGCCCCGGTCGTGGCCGCCATCGCGCCACCACCGTGCTGGTACGAGTGCTTGAAGCTGCTGCCGCGCACGAAGATCAACTTCGCCGCATGGTCCTTCAGCTGGCTGGTGGTCTGATCAGCGTCGGCGCCGGCCATCGCGGCGGCGCTGATGGGGCCCATGCCCTTCGGCCAGAACATGTCGGTCTCGGGGGGCGCGTTGGCGACGACGGCGGTGATCGGTCCGCCGCCAGTGCCGGCGTGGGGCCCCTGCACCAAGCCATTTTGCTGGACCATCCACGCCGAGTAGATTTTGCGCGTGGGCGGCGGCACCGCGCCGCTGGCGTTTCGCTGGAAGACATCGAGGGCGGGCAAACCGACCACCACCCCGCCAAGACCGCGGAGAAGTCGGCGCCGTGTGAACGTTCTTTTATTGGCCATGGCGTTCGTCTCCTCAGGGCGCTCGGGTCAAGAAGGCGTCAGTGCTCACCAGCTTCACAATCAGGTCCTTGGCAGAGGCGTTGGCCTTCGAGTTGGTGCCCGCCTGTCTGATCAGAGTCTTGTCAGGCTCGCTGTTTGCGTCGATGCCCCGCCCGTAGAGGTATTCGGCGGCGTGCCGGCCGTAACAGTCGTGCCCCTGCTGGCTCTGCGCGATCAGCTTGCTCAGCTCGACGGCGCCGTTGTACGACAGCTGCTTGCCGTCAATCGTGTACTTGGCGGAAGCGTCAATCATCTGGCCGGCGTCCTGGGTGCGAAACTGGGCGAAGCCGTCCAGATTTTCGAACGCGAACCCGATCGGGTTGATGAGCTCCTGGTGGCACGCGTTGCACGGCGCCACGCTGGTCTGGTCGCTGACCCGCTTGCGGTTGGTCGCTCCCGGCGTCAGCGGGGCCAGGGGCGGAATGTTTGGGGGTGGCGGCGGAATGTCGACGCACAGCACGTCCTGGGCGACACGCGCGCCGCGCAGGATGATCGACGGCACCTGGTCCTCGGCATAGAACGAGAGGAAGCCGGCCTGGGTCAGCAGGCCCGCCCGCTGCGTCGGATCGAGCTCGACCCGCACGAACGGGTCCTGGCCCGCTGCCGGCTTGTTCATGCCATAGACCTTGGCGACCTTGCTGTTGGCGAACGTGTACGTGGCGCTGAACAGCTCGGCGAAGCCCTTCTTCTGGCCGTAGACGACGTCGTTGACGAAGGTCATGGTCTCGTCCTTCAGGGCGACGTTCAAATCGGGCGTGAAGGCGGGCGCCTTTTGCACATCCTTGGAGATCTGGTCGTAGTTGTCGACGTGCAGCAGCTGATAGTGAAAGTCCTTGACCATGGCCTGACCGGCGGGCGATTCGATGAGCCGTATCGCCTGCTGCTTGACGGCCTCGCGGTCCTGCAGCTTCTTGCTTGCCGCCGCCGCCATCAGATCGTCGTCGGGCATGCTGTTGGTCAGGCTGTAGGAAAGCCGCGCGGCGACCTCGTAGTCGCCAAGAGGGATCTTGCCGCCCACGACGTTGCCGCTGGTCTCGATGCGGTAGAGAAAGTAGGGCGACTGCAAGAACGCGCGCACCACCAGCTCGACGCCGTCGGCGAAGGCATCGCCGCTGGCGATCGCGGCCGCGCCCTTGTTGAACAGGGTCGTGTAGCGGGCGATCTCGGCGTCGGTCAGCGGTCGGCGGAACGTCCGCAGACCGAAGTCGCGGATGAAGTTCTTGGCGCGTGTCGCCGGATCGGCCGCTGGCGGCGCCAGCATCGTCAAGAGCGGCGCCTCGCGGGCCACCTTGTTCGCCACCTTGGCAGCGGCGCGCTTGTAACCGGACCACTGGTTGGTCGCGACCTCCAGCACCGTGCCGTTGGTATCAAACGAGGTAACCAGCGATTCGGTGACAAAGGAGCTGGAAAGTCCCAGCGGCGCCGGCAGCCGCAGCAGGGCCGTCACCGTGTTCTCCCACTGCCTGTTGTTGAGGCGCACGAACCGCGACGTCGGCACGGGGGCGCTGACGATGGGACCGGAGGGATTGGGCGGATCCATCGTGGGCGCCACCCCGCCGCCCGCGCCACCGGGGCCTGCGCCTCCGCCCCCCGCGGGCGGACCACCACCCATCACGGCCCCGGTACAGGCCGGGGCCAACAGGCCAAGGGCCAGCAGCCCAGCCAGCAGCAGGCAAGCCCGCGGCAGCATCCAATCACCCTTGCTTCTGGGTAGGGTACGGCCCGCAACAACGCTCATTGTCGACTCCCTCGGTTGGCAGTTCTTGCCGCACTACGTCGCCTCTTTGGCACCACGTTCGAACGCTTCTCCCTCTGGACGGCGTTTCTATGTGGCTGCAGGCTGGAAAGAGACGTCCATGGCCGGAATTCGCCCG
>DASRQT010000640.1:0-2853 GCA_035696485.1 Polyangia bacterium
GGCTTTCTTCACCGCGGCGGTCAACTGCGTCTGCATTGTCACTTCGGGGGTGCGCCCCACGAACGTGAGCAGCTTCTTCGTCATCGCCCGGTCGGTCAGGTCCTTGAAGTGAAGGGGCTTCCCCTCACGGCGGAGTATGTCGAGGGCGGCCTCAAGAAAAGTCATGGCGCCCTCCTTTACCACATCGCCGGGGCCCCTCAAAGGTCCCCGCGCGTGATAACCGACCGTCCGGAGCGGCGGTTTTTTTGACGGGGGACATCGGGGAGGTTACCCGTGAAGGATGACGGGTCATCGCAAGGTCGGAGTGCTCCTCGGTGGTTTGTCGGGCGAAAGGGAGGTTTCGATCCGCTCGGGCGAAGCCATCCTGGCCGCCCTGACCGAACGGGGCCACGACGCCTGCCCGGTTTTCGTCGATCGCGACATCGATCTGGTGCTGCGACAGATGCGCGTCGACGTTGCCTTCCTGGCGCTTCATGGGCGTTATGGCGAGGACGGCTGCATTCAAGGACTGCTGGAGGTTTTGGGGATTCCCTACACAGGGTCGGGGGTTCTGGCGTCGGCGTTGGCCATGAACAAGGCCAAATCGAAGGAGATCCTGCGGCTGCACAACCTGCCGACCGCCCCCAGCTACGTCATCGCGGCCGATTCGGGCGAGGATTTGATAGAAAGCCACGGGTCCTTTGGATTTCCTGTGGTGGTCAAGCCGTCGGGCGAAGGGTCGTCGCTGGGCGTGCGGATCGCGCGCGACGAGCTGGAATTGGAGGGCGCCGTCGAGGAGGCGCTGCGGTTCGACGATGACGTCATCGTCGAACGGTTCGTCGAGGGCAAGGAGATCTCGGTTGGCGTGCTGGACGGCAAGCCGCTGGGGGCGGTCGAGATCGTCCCGCGCCGCGGGTTCTACGACTTTCAGAACAAATACACGGCCGGCCGGTCCGACTACTATTTCCCGGCGCGGCTGTCGCCGGAACGATATCGGTCGGTGCTGCGTCTCGGGACGCTGGCGCACGAGGCGCTCGGGTGCGAGGGCGCGACGCGCGTGGATCTTATGGTCAGCGATCGCGGCAACGAGATCATCCTCGAGGTGAACACCCTCCCCGGCATGACGCCGACCAGTCTGTTGCCCAAGATCGCGCACGGGGCCGGCCTGTCGTTCGAAGACCTGGTCGACGAGATCCTCAAGGGTGCCCGACTGCGCGCCCACGGCCACCGTCGCGATCGCCGCGCCGTCCAGGTCGACTTCCACGGCCCCGAACGCCGCAACGGCTTTCTGCCCGAAGCCCATTAGGGGTACCCGAGGGTCCCGCGCGGCAGGGTGCGGTAGACTTGGCGTGTGGCGAGGAGGGCGAAGAAGGCGGTTTCTGCGAAGCCGGCGTCGGTCAATGACGCGGCCAGCGCCAAGCTGTTCCTGAACCGCGAGCTGTCCTGGCTGGAGTTCAACAGCCGGGTGCTCGAGGAGGCACGCGACCAGACGGTCCCGCTCTTGGAGCGGCTGAAGTTCCTGAGCATCGTGGCGTCGAACCTGGACGAGTTTTTCATGGTGCGGGTCGCCGGGCTCAAGCAGCAGCTGTCGGGAAATGTCGCCGAAACGCCCCCCGACGGCATGACGGCGTCCGAGCAGCTGGCCGCCATCAGCACGCGGTCACACGCGATGGTGGTGGAGCAGTACCGGATCTGGCGCGAGGATGTCGGGCCGCGGCTGGAGCAGGCGGGCGTTCGCATGTTGCGCTTTGCCCAGCTGACGCCGGAACAAAGGGCCAGCTTCGTCTCGTACTTCGCGCGCGAGGTCTGGCCGGTGCTGACGCCTCTGGCGGTCGATCCCGGGCACCCCTTCCCTATCCTGCGTAACCGCAGCCTCAATCTGGCCATCCTGCTGAACAAGGAACGGGAGAAGGTCGCCCGCCGCCAGACCATCATCGCGGTGGTCCAGGTACCGTCGGTGCTGGCACGCATCATGGAGGTCACACCGGCAGCGGCGCCGGCCGACCCTGCCGCGCAACCGCATCGCCTGTCCTATGTGTTGCTGGAGGACCTCATCGCGATGCAGGCCGGGGAGCTGTTCCCCGGGTTTCGTGTGGTCGGTTGCAGCGCGTTTCGCGTCACGCGCAACTTCGATCTCAGCATCGACGAGGATGAAGCCGACGACCTCCTGAAGACGATTCAGAAGGAGCTGCGGCGGCGTGAACGCGGCAGCGCGGTGCGGCTGGAGATCGCCCACGATTCGCCGCCCGAGGTGGTCAATTTCCTGCGTACGGCGCTGCGCCTGGAAAACGACGACGTCTACATGGTCGATGGCCCGCTACACCTGGCCGACCTGGTGCCGATCGCAGGGCGCGACGATCTACGCGACCTCAAGGACGAACCGTTCTCGCCGCAGATCGTCCCGCCGCTGCAGGAGTACGAGGACATCTTCCGCGTCATCGCCCAGCGCGACATCTTGCTGCAGCACCCGTACGAGTCGTTCGAGGACGTGGTCGAGTTCATCTCGGAGGCGGCCAATGACCCGAATGTCCTGGCCATCAAGCAGACGTTGTACCGGACCAGCGCCGACTCGCCCATTGTCCGCTCGCTGATCCGGGCCGCGGAGAACGGCAAACAGGTGACCGCCGTGGTCGAACTGAAGGCCCGCTTCGACGAGGCGCCGAACATCTTGTGGGCGCGCACGCTGGAGGACGCTGGCGTGCACGTGGTCTACGGGCTGATCGGCCTCAAGACCCATTGCAAGGTCGCGTTGGTCGTGCGGCGCGAAGGGCACCACATCAAACGCTACGTCCACCTGTCGACCGGCAACTACAACCCCAGCACGGCCCGCATCTACGGCGATCTGTCGTACTTCACCGCGCGCGACGCCTACGC
>DASRQT010000641.1:0-9587 GCA_035696485.1 Polyangia bacterium
ATAGTGCCCACTGGTTCGGCATCTGCGAATTCCAGATCACCTGCCAGCCGTGAAAAGCGCGGCTTCTCGTCGCCGCATGAGTTGTCGGGGCGAGAGGATTTGAACCTCCGACCTTTCGGTCCCGAACCGAACGCGCTACCAGGCTGCGCCACGCCCCGAAGTGAACGCACCCTATGCCAAAATTACCGTGGCGAGTCAAAGGTTTTCAGGCGAATCCGACGCAAAAGGACGTCCAGCCCGAAGAGGCCGAGCGTGATCAGCAGGACCTGGATCCTCAGCGGGGTCAGGCGCGTGCGGTGCTGGGACCCCGGATCGAACAGGTGGGCGGGCACATCGGATAGCCGGCGCGCCGGCTCGGCGGCGCCCAGGACGCTGCCGCCGGTCCGGGCGGCGATTGCGGCCAGCAGGGCGTGGCCGGCCTCGGGCGGACGGGGGCGCAGCTCGGGAGCGAACGGCAGCGGCAAGCGGCCGGAGGCGTCGGCGATGGGGGCCGGGCCGCGGTTCAGAGTCGCCTTCAGAAGTAGGGCGCCCCCGGCTAGCGCTCCGGCGGGGAAATTGGCCTCATAATGCCCGGGCGCGGTCTCGGCCAGCGCCAGCGTGCGCACGGCGGTGGTTGCAGCGGCGCCGGCGCCGCCGCTGGCGGTCGTCACCTCCAGGTTCCCGGTCAGACCGCCCAGGAAGCGATCGTCGGTTCCAACGGCGTCCAGGCTGACGGCCACGCTGTCGCCCGAGAGGGTGGTGCCGAGCGCGAAGTGGTGAGGCGCGCGTCGGCGCATGGTGCTGCGCACGACCTGTGCCCAGAACTTGGGGTAGGGGGACCAGCGCATCCAGTCGGCCGACCAGCGCGGCTTGATGTCGCTGGTCCACGCGGTGACCTGGCCGAGCCCGATCTGCCAGCGCGCCAGCAGCGGCGCGCCGGTCTCGGTGGTCATCAGTAGCTCGGCCTCCCGGCGCGGTCGCGTCACGGCGTATCCGCGCAGCTTGGGTGCCTGGCCGAGCGGGATGCCGGACAGCACCGCCACCTGTTTTTGCACCCGGACGGCGGTTGGCTCCTCGACGATCGAGCTGTTCCCGATCTGCGAGGTCTCGCGGCTGAAGATACGCGGGATGCTGGCGGGATCACGCGTGGTGTAGAACCGGCCGCCGCCGCGGCTGGCGATCATGCGCAACAGCGTCTGGTCGGCGCCATCACCGACGCCGACTGCGGAGATGGTGATCTGCGCGCTGGCGGCGGTGTCGACCAGGTCGGAGATGCCCTCGTACGAGGACTGCCCGTCGGACAGCAGGATGATGTGTTTCTTGCGGGCGCGGACCGGCAGCAGTTGATCGACCGCCTCGCGCAGGCCGCCGTGGATGTTGGTGCCGCCGCTGGCCTGGATGCGGCTGATGTCGCCCAGGATGCGCATCCGGTTGGCGGCCCGCTGCATGCGGACCACCGGAGTTGCCTGACTGTCGAATACGACGACGGCGATCTGATCGGAGGCCGGCATCATCTCGGCGGTCGCGCGCGCCGCCTCCTTGGTGAGGTCCATCTTCGGCCCGCTCATCGACCCGGACTTGTCGATCACCAGCGCCAGCGCCAGGGTGGCGTCGTTCATCTTCTCGGGGATGTCGACCCGCACCGGCAGCAGCGCCTCCAGCGGGCTGCCGCCGTACCCGCCCGACCCGAAGCTGTTGGCGCCTCCGGCCATCAGCAGGCCGCCGCCGTTGCGGACGTAGGTCGTGAGCGCGCGCATCTGCTCGTCGCCGAGGGCCGCCCGCGGCACATCCGAAAGCAAGACGACGTCATAGCGATCCAGCTCGGCCAGGGAGGGGAGGGCACGCGCGCCGCGGACGTCGACGTCGATGCGCTGCGCCTGCAGGGTGCTGACGAAGGCCGCCGCGGCCGCCGGTTCGCCCTCCAGGTAGAGGACACGCGGTTGCCGTTCGGTGCTGATGGCCAGCACACCCTGATCATTTTCCCGATGCTGGTTTCGCGCCGCCGCCATCACGCGAACGCGATAGAGGCTGGTCCCCGGTTCGTCGATGCGCGTCGGCCAGGAGATGGTGGTCAGACCGGCCGTCACGTCGACGGTTCGCTCGGCATCGGGCCTATTCGGCTGACCGTCGCGCTCCAGGCGAAGCTGCGCCGAGCCGGCGTGATCGGACAGTATGCGCACCTGAAGATCGAACGGGGCTCGGGGGCGGATCTCGTCGGGCGCCTCCAGCCCGTCGATGGCGACGTCACCGGAGGTCTCGTTGGTCAGCGGCAGCACATCGATGCGGACGCCGCGTGCTGCGGCGCGCTCCGCGGCGGCCAGCGCATCTCCGGTGGTGGCGGCGCCGTCGGAGACCAGCAACAGGTGCGGGATGGCGTCCGGTTCCAGCAGCCCGCTCGCGAGGCCCAGTCCCAGCGCGATGTCGGTGCCCGTCCCTCCCGGTTCAGGAAAACGCGCCAGCGGCGGCAGCGGACGGCCCGGGGTCCCCACCTCGTCAGCGCGCTGCGCGAACCTCACCACCCGCAACGGCGCAAAGCGCGGTGTCGCGGCCCGCGCTGACGCGAGCATCAGATCCTTGACCAGCTGCTGCTGCAGGCTCAACGCCTGATCGGTGACGCTGCCCGAGACGTCCAGGACGGCCACGGCGGACACCTCGTTCGCGTCCCGGCGCACCGCGGGGCGGGCCAGCGCCAGTGACAATCCAGCCAGCACCAGCGAACGCACGGCGCACTGGAGCGCAATCTGTCGCCGCGGGAGGTCGGCCAGCGAGGCTCGGCCAACCAACCACAGCAGCGGCGTAGCCAGCAGCAACAGCAGCCACGCCGGTGATCCGAGGACGATGGTATTGACCACTAGACCGTCCACCGGCGGTGATAGCTGCACCACTCGAAGAGTGTCAGCGCCACGGCCGCGACCAGGGCCATCATCCACAGGGCGCGGCGCGGACCCTTTCGCGGCGGATCGGGCGGCGCCAGCGCGCGGCCGCCCAGCGTCAGGTTCTTCACCGGTTCGGTGTCCGACTCGACGGCGTCGGACAGATTGGCCGGCACGGTCAAGCGAGAATCAATCCGGTAAAAACCTGTGCGGGTGATCGGGAAGTCGATGCTGTCGGCGAACGCCGTTCGCGTCGTGGCTCCTCCCGCCGGATCGACCACGGTCATGGTCTGTCTGCTGGCGCCGACGGCCACGTGCGCGTTGCGGCCGGTCGCGAAGCTCAGCGTCTCCGACGTGTCTTTGTCGGCGAGGTATCCGAGCGCGTTCGCCAGCAGCAACGGAAAGGCGCTGCGCATCGGCAGATCGGAACGGCGCACGTCAAACGCGACGACGACGGCGCGCAATCCAGGCCGCGTTCGCGTCGCCATCAACGGCGCACCCAAAGACGAGGCCACCGTGACGTCTCCCGGCTCCAGGACCAGACGCCGTGCCTCGGCGATGTTGACGTCGGCCAGGGTCAGCTGGCGCAACAGCGGATGGCCGCGCTTGACCTCCGACAAAACCGGCTCGACCAGCGTTCCCCGTACCGCCATGGGACTTCCGGGCCCCTGCGGGTCGAGATAGAGGAACCGGCCAGTCGTGGGCGCCGGCGTGGGCGCGACGCTGTCAAAGATCACCGCGTCGTACGACGGCCAGGTGGCGCGCGAAGCTTCGGCGGCCGCGGCTGACAGCCGTCGCACCGCCACGCTATCACCAAGACTCAGCAGCGCGCCGTCCAGGAAGAGGTTGGCGCCGCCCACGCGCAGGATCTTCAGGCGGGTCAAGCCGGGAACCAGCGCAAAGGCGCGATCGTCGACGGCGAGATCGTCGGCGTTGCCGCCCTCTGCCGGCAGCAAACGGGCTTCCAGCTCGGGGCTGGCGGCGCCGACGTCGGACAGCAGGTGTCGCCGCCGCTCGCCGGGCCCAAGGGAGAGGCGCACCCGTTCGACGGGAATGCGGTCGGGACCGGCGGTGATCTCGACCAGCACGCGCGACGGCGTGGCGCGAAAATTCTGAACTACCAGCGCCGCCTCCACAGACGTCGCATCTCCCGGGGAGCGTCGCGCCGCGAACGACAGCAAGGCGACGTTGTTTCGGCGCCGGCCCACCAGGACCTGGCGGACGTCGATCCCGGCCAGTGAAACCCCGTCCGCGGCTGGCGTCCATGCGACCTGCTGGCGCTGATCGGGAGGAAACCCGCCGTCCGTCATGAGAACCACCGTGGGGTGGGCGCGTCCCCGCAACGCCGCGGCGGCGAAGGCCAGCGCTCGCGTCAGATCGCCTGGCTCTTCGCTGGGGCCGATCGCCGCCGTCGCCGCGCGCAGCCGCCCGCCGTCAGTCTCGAACCCGCTCTCGGCGGTGACGCCCGAGGCAAAGCTGATGACCATCGCGCGATCGCCGGCGCCAAGACCGCTGATCAGCTCATTGGCTGCCTGGCGCGCGCGGCCAAGGCGCGTCCCCGGTTCGTCGACCGCCGACATGGACGCCGAACGGTCGACCAGGATGACGATGTCGCGACCGGCCCGATCGGAACCGGCGGGGCGCGGGTCGGCGGCCGCGACGACGACCAGCCCCAGGAAGACCAGCTGCAGCAGCAGCGACATCCAGCGGCGCAGCCGGCGCGCCCAGCGCTGGTACCGGCGTTCGCCGAACTGCGACGTCCACAGCGGCGAGAACGAAACCAGCACGCGGCGCCGGCGCAGCTTCAGCAGATAGAGACCGGCCAGCACCAGCGCGCCGGCGGCGGCAATGCCAGCGGTCGCGCCCGCCGACAGGCCACCCAGCACGACATCGGACAGAAGAGATGACCACACCCGCTGTCAGCCCGTCATCGCAAGACGCCGCCCGTCCGGAAGATTCGCAGCACCACGTCGTCGAAGGCATCATCCGAGGCGACGCAGAAACAGGGGATGGCGCGTTCCCGGCAGAAGGCCTCCAGGCCCCGCAGCAACGCCGCGTGGCGCTGGACGTAAGCCTCCAGCGTCGCCGGCGCGATCGTCAGCTCGCGCTCTTCGCCGGTCTCGACGTCGCACACGGTGACGTCGCCGCGCAGCGACGGACGGAGCTCCTCGCGGGCGCTTATCTGTATGGCGATGATCTCGAAGCGGTTGTACCGGAGCAGGTCCAGCGCCTCGCGATAGCCGGCCGGGTCGTAAAAATCCGACAGCAGGATCACCAGCCCGCGGCGACGGCGGCGATGCTGCCGCAAGAAGGCGGACACCGCCGGACCCAGCGCGGTCCGCCCGCCCGGGGTCACGCCCGCAAGAAACCGCAGCATTGACAGGATCTGTCCCTTGCCGCGGGCGGGGGCCATCCCGTCGCCCAAGGTCTCGCCGATGGGATGGATGGATACGCGGTCGAGGTTGGCCAATCCAACGTAAGCGAGCGCCGCGCCCACCTGCATCGCCGTCTGCAGCTTGGGCGGATGTCCCACCCCCATCGAGGCGCTGGCGTCCAGCAGGACGGAGATCGACAGGTCCTCGTCCTGTTCAAACAGGCGCACCATCAGACGTTCCATGCGACCGTAAAGGTTCCAGTCGAGGTAACGGAGATCGTCCCCCATCGCATAGTCGCGATGGTCGGCGAACTCGATGCCGGAGCCGACCCGACGCGACCGTCGTTCGGCGCGTAGCTGCCCCGAGAACGTGCGGCGAACGACCACGCTCAGATACTCCAGCTTCCTCAGGAAGCGATCGTCGAACTGCCCGCCAGTGACGGCGCTGTCGGTCGCCGCCGCGCTCATGGCGCTTCCGGAAGCGCCGTCAGGATCGCCGCCAGGATCTGATCGGTCGAGATGCCGTCGGCCTCGCCCTCGAAGTTCAGGAGCACACGGTGACGCAGGGCCTGCGGGACCACGGTCTTCACGTCCTCGAACGACGGTGCCAGGCGGCCGGCGCGAATGGCGCGGATCTTGGCCGCCAGCACCACCGCCTGCGCCCCGCGCGGCGAGCTGCCGTAGCGCACGAATTTCTTCACCTCGCCCAGCGTCGAACGCGCCGGGTGCGTGGCTTCGACCACGCGGACGGCGTAGTCCTGGATCGGGCGCGCCACCGGCACCTGCCTGACCAGATCGCGCATCTCGAGGATGCGCGTCCGCCCCAGCACGGGCGTCACCGCGATGTCGTCGGCCCCGGTGGTGCGGTCCAAGATCGCGTGCAGCTCGGCGCGATCAGGAAAGTCGACGCGCAGCTTGAAGAGGAAACGATCCAGCTGTGCCTCGGGCAGCGGATACGTCCCCTCCATCTCGATCGGGTTCTGCGTGGCCAGGACGAAGAAAGGCGGTGGCAGAGGATAGCTGGTCTTCCCCACCGTCACCGACTGTTCCTGCATCGCCTCCAGCAGCGCCGACTGCGTCTTCGGTGTCGCGCGGTTGATCTCGTCCGCCAGCACCAGATGCGCAAAGATCGGCCCCTTCTGAAACTCGAACCGCCGCTCGCCGCCCGATTCGATGATCATGTTCGTGCCCACGATGTCGGACGGCATCAGGTCGGGCGTGAACTGCACGCGCGAGAACGACAGGTCCAGCGCCTGCCCCAGCGTCCGCACCAGCAGCGTCTTGCCCAGGCCGGGCACGCCCTCGAGCAGGACGTGGCCACCCGCCAGCAGCGCCGAGACCACGCCCTCGACGATATCGGCGTGGCCGACGATGCGCCGCCCAACCTCCGTGAACAGGCGGTCAATATCCTGTCTGAAAGCCGCCGTCAGTCGCGCCGGGTCGGTACCACCGGCGTCATGGGGCTCGATCTTGGCTGTCATTTGGACCTCGTGGACCTCGACGGGGCTGAAATCGTTCGCGGACGGATCAGCTGAAAATATCGCCGGACGACATACCGCCGTCCGGGAGGAACGGCGCTGGCGTCCAGGGATTCCTCAACCACGGCCTGATAATCCTGGAACACACCCTGGTAACCGCCGCGCGCAAAGCCGCGCGCCGCTGCGGCTTCGATCACCTGCGCGCGCGTTGGCCCGGCGCCGCTCTTGACCGGCGCCTCGCGTTCGCGGCCGCGCGTCGTCTGGGTGTCGCGCTTCCCCAGTGGGTCGCCGCCGGCCTGATTTCCGATACCCCGGCCATTGGCGCCAGGCGTCTGGTCCTGCCCGTTGTTTCCCTCGCCTTGCCCCTCGCCGCCCTCGGCCGTCGTCGCGGCCGCGGCGCTTTCGTCCCCGGCCGTCGCACCCACAGTCTCCTCGTCGCCGCCGCTGTCGACCTCGATGTCGACGTCGTCTCCCGGGTCGCCCTGTTCGGTCATGACGGTCCCCGGTTCGACGGAAGATCCTTCGCCCTTGCTGGTGCCAGGCGTGCCCTTGCCGCGCGCGGCGCGCGTGAACTGCCGCTCGGCGCGCTGCCGTGAAACGTCACGGTTGCCGGTCGGGTCGCGTCGCAGGCGCTCACGCAGCTGCCTCACCGCCGCCGAAAGCCGCCGCCGCGATTCCTGGCTGCTCGCCTCGTTTTCCATGCGCGGCAACTCGCGCGCGCTGTCGCGAAGCTTTCGACGGCAGCTGTCCGGGTTGTCGCGGCAAGCCGCCGCCGCTTCACTGAGCTCGCGTCGCAACCTTTGCAGGCGGCGCTCGCCCGATCGAGCCGCCGCAGCGTCACGTTCGTCCAGGCGCGCGCTGGTCGACCGCTCGCGCGCCAGCCGTCGCTGCGGCTGCTCATCAGGGTTGGGCTGTGACTGGCCCTGTCGCGACGTCTGGTTTTGCGGCGCTCCCGGTCTCCGTTCCCCGGCGGGCGCCGTGGCCGAGGTCGCGGTCCCCTCAACCCGGCCGGCGGCCTCGGACAGCGTCTCGGCCAGCGCGTTTCGCTCGGCATCGGCCGCCGCCGCCGAGCGTTCAGCAAGCTCGGACACCGCCTTGCCCGTGGCCGCCGGATCCTTGGCCCCCATGGCGTCGCCGACGGATCTGGTGATCGCAGATTCCTTCATCGTCGCCGCGGTTCGGTCGAGGGCGTGCCCCAGCTCCTCGGCCTCGGCCGCCAGCACCTCGGCCCGCTTCTGCAGCTCCGCCAGACGGTCAAGGGCCTCGCCGCGCGGGACTGTCCCGTTCGTCAGGTCGCGCAGGGCATCGGCAAACGCACCTGCCAGCTCGCGCAAGCCGGCGTCGTCCAGCGCCGCCGCCGCCTTTTCGGCCAGGCGCGCCTCGTCCCGCTCCGCTTCCAGATCGGCCGCCGCCATCCGCAACGGCGGCTCGGGCGTTCGCCTCGCCACAGTCGGCGCCAGATTTCCGCGGGCCGGCGACGGGACGGGCACGACAGCCGCCACCACGATCGCGACCACCGCCGCACCCAGTCCGACCAGTCCGCGCGGCCGCCGCAGTGGCGCCACCGTGTGCGGCGCCACGTGACGTCCCAGGGCCACCGCATCGGCGATCGCGGCTCGGGTGAAGGCGGTCTGCCGCTCTGTCGTGAATGCCAGGGCCGACAGGAACCGATCGTGGGCGTCCGTCGATCGATCCAGCGTCCGCGCGCAACGCGCCAGGCTCACCGACCGCAGCGCAAACGCCAGCACCCCGGCCGCGATCAACCCGAGCGGAACGGCGAGCGCACCTGGCGCCACAAACGGATGGATGGCATCACCGCGCCAGCGCCACCACCCCACCGCCGCCGCCGCCACCAGACCGGCCGCAAGCGCGCCCACCACCGCCCCCTGCAGGGCGGCCAGCCCGCGCAATCTGCGGCGCACCCGGCGCAGAATCGTCAGCAGCTGGGCGCTCTCCGACACGCGCGCATTTTACCAGATGCTTCCGCCAGAGGTCGGCCGGTCAGGACGGTCAGGCCGGTTCCCGCGCGAACACGACGTCCTGCTCTTCACCGGGAGCCAGCACGACCAGGGGGGCGCTGAACAGAGCGCTCAACCCCAGCGGCTTGGTCATGTCGACGGAATGCTCCGCCACGACCCGTACGGAGGCCTCCAGCTTGGTCGGATTCTTGATCGTCAACACCAGGCGGACCGCGGTTTTTTCCTTGATCGCCACGGTCACGTGGTCAATCACGAACACGAACGCCGTGTTCGGCTGAACGTACACGCCCGGCACCTCGAGGTAGGCCAGCATGCTGCAAACCTGCAAGGGCACCGACGCCGGAACCACCTCGCCGGTCGCGCTCATCCAGGCGCTGGAATCGACGCGGTGGATGACGGGCACGGGCGCCACAGACGCCGGCGGTTCAGGCGCGCGCACCCCCGGTCCATCGGCCGGCACGGAATACTGGGTCAGGTTGTGGGTGGTGTCCCGCAGAAGCTCCAGATAGCTGATATTCCCCGTGGCGCGGTACAGCTTGAACAGCGCGTCGCCCGACTGCACGAAGAACCCCGGCGATCCGACGCGGCCGGAAGCGTTGGCAAACACCGCCCCCGTGGTCTGTATCTCTGACTCGCCGCCAGCTCCGGTGGCAACCGGCGCGCGCCTGGGAAAGTCGTACGAGACGATCCAGCTCGCCACCTGCTGGGCGATGTCGGTCGCGCGCGGGATCCATCCCGCGTCGCCGGTGACCTCGTACAGGACAACAAACGACTCCAGCAAGGCGGTCGCCGATTGGCTGTCCGGGCATTGCAGCGCGTCCGGGGGCCCGCCGGTGGTCAGCCCCGCGCGCACGAACCGGTCGTGAAAATGTTGGCCGACCTCCAGCGCGACGCGCAGATATTC
>DASRQT010000642.1:0-10054 GCA_035696485.1 Polyangia bacterium
CTAGAAGCCAACCGCGCCTCCAAGGGACGCGCCAGCGACTGGCTTGTTCGTGCGCTGCCCGTCCAGCCGAAACAGCTCTCCCCCACCGTCGAAGGCAGCCGTGACCCACGTGACCTGGGTCAGTCGCACCATGACAAGCGCAACCCCGCCATAGCGAAACCCGAACGAGTTGCTTGTCCCATCGCCGCTCTGGCGAACGATCGGCATGCCGACCGAAGGACCGAGCAGCAGAGCCAATCTCCCGACATCAACCACCGGAATCAGCAGGTCCAGGGCAGGCGTCACGCGCAGCAGCGAAGATCGGTAGCCCTGAGTGTCGGCAGAAAAAGACGAAACATCGGCGCTCCCCCGGAAGGCGAGCAATTGTCCTCTGCGCATGTATGACAGGCCTGCGCTCGTCAGCACCGGGTCGGTGCCGGTCACGACGCTGGAACCCACGCCGACGTGGGCTTCCAGTGTTTGCGCCCGATCGACGGTACTCCCCTTCTTGCGCTGCACTTCCCCGGCGGTCGCAACGACGGGGGTCATCCGCTGAGGCTGCACGTTGACGACGCTTCCACTCGCCAGCTGAACGGTCGATTCCGAGATCCCCGCCAGCGTGCGCCTGACCACCCGGTACTCCCCCACACGCATCGCCAGGTAAAGGTCCTCGGCGGGATTGGTCGCCACCTCGGCGATCACCTCGCCCTGACCGAACACGCTGTAGATCGCGCCCTCTTCGCGCTGAAATCGCAATTGACCGTCCTTGGCGCGCGTCCGCGTCAGGACCACGTCGCCGGTGCCCGACATGCGAAAGTCATAGGTCGGATGCTGCCCTCCGCTCAGATTGGCGGCCGTGTTGGCCAGCGTGCGGCGAAAAGCGAAGTCGTACACTTCGGCCAGCGTCACCTGTCCATCGCGGGACGAATCAGCCAGTCCCTGCAGTCCCGCCATCAGATTGTGGGAAAAGTACGAGCCGCGTAGGTCCTCGGACTCCTGTGACAGCTCGTTCGCCGTTGACGACGTCACGACCGCCAACCCCTTGACGTTGCCGGTGTCGGCCAGATGCACGTCATAGACCGCCGAACGACGACCGCCCTTGACGCCGGTGAGCGCCCCCGATTGGCAGGCGTCGACAAACGCCACACGAACGTCCGCCGGCAGTCGTTCGAGATAGTTGCGCAGGTCCCGCAGCGGCAGACGCGTCCCTCCCAACTCCAGCGCCTCGTTGTCGCCGTGGCCCGAATAGTAGAACAGGAACAGCGTCGATCGCCCCGCCTTGTGAGCGGCCGCCAGTCGCTGGGTCGCCAGGCCCAGAGCGCGCTCGACGTCGCTCCGGCTCCCGCCACGAAGCACATCGACGGCGTCGAAGTCGCCGGACCGCTCGAGCAATGCCCCCATCCGGACAACTTCCTCTTCCGCGTAACGCAGGGTGCGCGCTGGGTCATTGCCGGCATTGTTGCCGAGCAAAAGGGCATGGCGAACCTGCTGAGCGCGCGCCACGCCGGAGCTCACGACACCGACGGTCACAAAGGACACAAGAGCCAGGCGCAGCAACAACATTTAGGGCCGCCGCAACAGGTAAGAGATCTGGTCCGCCGGGATCGGCAACTGGGTCAGCCGTCCGACGTCACCGCCAGCAAGACCAGCGGCCACTGCCTTGCGAATCAGCTCGGCTTTGATCGGTTTGTCGGACCAGAGGGCAAAGACCCGCTCCAGGCCGTGGTGCTCATCGAGCCCGACCGAACCCGGCAACATCGTGCGCGCCCCCGCGGCGACGGGAATGCCGGCCAGCTTGCCCTCGTCGTAGTAAGGGAATATGCGCCCGCCGTCGTCGACGCCGAAGATCATGAGGTAACCCGCAGCGGGTGCGGTGTACGCGAACCGCAACCGATCCCCGACATAGAACCGGGCTCCGTCCTCGACGGTGAACACGGCATCCTGTCGTTTGCAATAAGCCTCCATGACCAGGCCTCCCTTGCTACGTACGCGGGCCTGGGCAGCCTCTTGCGGGATCTCTGCACCCGCCGGGCGGTGCACGAATCTGGGGATGACGAGGAACATCGCTGCGGCGCCGGCAAGCACAGGTGCTGCCGCCAGGGACAAAAACCGTAACCGTCGTCGTCGGCGCTCGATATGGCGGGCCGCGGCCACATGTTCGATCGTGCGTACGGCTTCCGCGGCGGGATGTGAAGGATTGCCGAGGAGCTCGCTGCGCGCGGCCGCGAGCTCGCGGGTAAACGACCGGCAACGGGCGCACTCCTGCAAATGCGCGGACAGAGGCACGGATATGGGCACCGACGTCCGTTGCTGCTCTTCGGCCGCGTCGTCACTGCCCGCCTCCCACTGGGCGATTCGCAAGGTAGACGGGCAGGTGCTCGTCTCCTCCGTTCCTAGTCCTGCCATCCAGTCCTCTTTTCATTCTTGAAGGAGCTCAATAAGTCGCTGGCCATCGCTTCCAGTTTGCGAAGCCGGTTGAAAACGGTCTTGCGGGTAATTGATAGGACGCTGGCGACCTCCACCTGCGTCATGCCGTCGATGTAGTGCATGACGGCAATGGTGGCGCTGGTCTGGTCGCATCGGCTCAGCAGCGCCGTGACGAACTGGCGATCGGCATGTCCGGTTTCGGACGATCCGGCCCGGGCCGCCCGCAGCGTCAACTCCGGGACCGCCAGCTCGCGAACACGTTGCCCGCGCAACATATTGAGACAGATGTTCGTCGAAACTTCGTACAGGTAGTAGAGACCCTGAGTGCCCGTCAACACGGGACGGCTTCGCCCCAGAAGACGAACAAACGTCTCCTGAGTCGCGTCGTGCGCGGCGGTCGTCGAGTTCAGGATGCGGCGGCAACGCGCGTAGATGACGGGGGCGTAGCTCTGGTACAGTGCGGCAAGCGCCGCGCCTTCGGTGTCGTCCTTCACGATGTTCTGCTGAGTGTCTTCAGCGGTCCCAACCTTCACGTCATTCGCTGCCGTCCCCGTCGCGAATGCCATGATACGAACGGTGGACATCCTGCAAGGAAAACACGCGGCGGCGCTCAAATGGGTAACGAGCGGGCCAAGCAAATCGTAACAACGGCAGCGTAGTATAGTTTGCGCGTATGGGTCGCGCCCCGCGAACGATCGGACCCGCGGTTTGTTGGGGGTTGTTGTCAATCTTGGCCGGCTGCGGCGAGGGGATCTTTACGAGGAGCAGGGCCGACACCGGCCCCGATGCCGCGGCCCCCGATACCATTGTTCCAACCGCCGACCTCGGTCTCATGATGGAAACCGGCGAGGCTGCGACGATGCGTTCGCTCAACATTGCGGCCGGGGCGGATGGGATTCTCCAGCTCGAGACCGGGGTGGTCACCGTTCGCTCGATGTCCTTCGACCAGGACGTGGTGGTGACCATCGAGATTGCGGATTCGTCCGCGGTCGGCCCGATCGGGCGGGCGTATCGCGTGTCGGTTCAACCTGTCGGGGCGCACTCACGCAACCCGATCCGGCTGGCGCTGACACTCGATGCCGTCACCGAATCAATGCGAGATCAGATCAAGCTCAGCACGTACCAGGTCAGGGTTCCGGTCGGAATTTGGCTGGCCGCTCCTGGCCAGCAATACAACGCCGCCGATCACACGCTGTGGGCGGAGTTCACCAGTTTGGACACAGCGCCGATCACCTTCGCGATTCTGCGGACGTGTGCCAATAACCTCGCGTGTGATCAGAGACAGAATTGCAACACGAACCTCTGTCAGTAGCTACTGAGGAAAGCCGATCTTGCCCGTGCCCAGCTTGGTCAGTGTCTCCCAGGCCAGCGGATGCGACGCGAGGGTCGGACGATTTCCCTTGAAGGCTCCGGCCGCCACCAGCAGCGCCAGCGTGTTCGGCATCGGTTTGTTCTCGACGTTGACGAAATGGTTGTACCCCATATCCCACATCGGTTGCACGGGATAGCCGGATCTCCGCGTCGAACCGAAGTCGAGAGGGGCAATCATGGCGACCGAGGAGGTGGTTGCCATCATCGTAAAACCGTTCAGACCGTCACAGGTATAGGCCATGCTCGGGGCCGGAATCAGGCCCAGGTCCGGGTTGGTCATGCCATCGCCGCTATAGTTGCTACGGCCCTTAAGCACGCTGGCGTGGAACTCGAAGGCTGCGAAGAGGCGCTCGCCGTAGTTGACCGTCGTGTCGCCGTAGAGATCCACCCCGGCGATCTTCTGGATCGCGGCGGTCTCCGCGAGGTTGGCGAACGAGCCCAGTCCGTACTGGACGTGTTCGAGGTCGCGACAGGTCTCCTGTGACGTGCCGTCCACGAGGCCGCTCGCCTTCGCGATCCCCCACCAGTAGTCGATTCCACACCCGGAGGTCTTCTTGCCGTTCTTCTTGCAGACGATGACGTCCTTGCCGTCGGTCGGCGTGGCTCCGTCCGCCTTGAGATAGATGTAGTACTTGATCGCCTTGAGGGCATTCTGCGCCGCGAGCCGGTAGTCGGCCATGTTGTCGTTGTAGACGGAAATTTGCATGAAGGCGTCGGCCTCGCTGGCTTCCCAGTTGCCGTTCTGCACGTCCGAGCTGTTCGTGATGTCGACGTTGACGTACGGGAGGATGGCCGTGGTCAACATCTTGCCGAACGCCCGCGCCTGACTGTCGGACCATCCCTTTTGGTACTGTGGCTGCGCGTACGTGTAGCGAATCAGCTCGGCCGCCCTGGCCCACATCGTTCCCGTCCAGCCCGTCTGCAACGGAGAGTTGTCGGAGGTCATGTATCCGATATGCGACGTCACGTTGTTCCAGGCATCGAGGAAACCGATGGCCTTTTGCGCTTCGGATTCGTCCTGGGTGAGGTACCAGAGAAGGGCGTGCGAGTAGGCTGCCATCGCGTTCGACTTCTCGTCGTCGCAGGAGGTGTCCCCGGCTGGCGCGGCCGAGTGCGAACCACAGGTCACGGTCACGTGACCGGCGGGGGCGGCCGGCGTCGGTGGCAGATAGCATCGCCCGGCGCTGTCTTCGGCTGGACACGCGGGAAGCGTCGAGTCCATCACCGCCTGCTTGAGGGCGGCGAGCGCTGGCTTCAGATCAGGATCGCCCATCGCGAGGCGATTGCGAATCGCGTTCAAGCCGCCCTGCGTGACCACGACCCCGGGATGGAAAAAACCCGCGGCGCTGCGCGTGCCGATCACGCCAGCGCCGGCGTCGACCGGATTGTTGGGCGAGCCTCCGTCGGAGCCGCCGCTCCCTTGCCGGGCGTCGCTCGAGGAGCCGCCGCTGCCGCTTGAGGAGCCGCCACTGCCGCTGGACGAGCCGCCACTGCCACTCGAGGACCCGGCGTTGCCGCCCGAGGACCCTCCGTTCCCACTCGACGAGCCTCCGCTGGCGCCGCCGCCCTGGGTCGCTCCAGCGCCAGCGTCGACGTGCGCGCTACCCGTTCCCCCGCACCCGGCTGCGAGCGCGACCATGGCCACTGTGGGCCATGGCGAACGCACAACTCTTGATAGCAACGTCATTGAACAGTCCTCGCAACAGTGCACGGTCGACCGTGGTCGTGACTTCACGACCATTGAGTCGTCCGCAAGCCTGTAGGTAAGACACGGCAATGATTGCGAGTGGGTATTCGGTCATCTATCAGGTAGGCCCCGACGTTTTCCGTTACCCATCACGACGGCTCAAGTGTTTTGCTGGCTGGCCGCGTAGTCCTCACGATAGGGGGTGAAGACGTCCAGGACCACGGCGGGCTCCAGCGCCCAGGCCTGATGCTCGACGCCGCCCTTGATGACGAAGCTGTCGCCGGCCTTCACCTCGAACTCCTCCGCGCCGGCGCTGAAACGAAGACGGCCGCTGACGATGTAGACCAGCTGATCGTGCGGGTGCGAGTGCCGCGCGCCCGCCCACGACGCCTCCATCTGGTGCTCGACCAGCATCAGGCGCTGATTGTGGGCCAGGATCCGGCGCAGCAGGCCTGGCTCGGCGGTAAAGAACTTTGCCTCGGAATCCGAGACGCGCATCAGATCGCCGAAGGGATCGGAGCCGGTTTTCATCTTGCCTCCATCAATGCAGGATCAGCTTCGGCAGCCACAACGAGAACGCGGGCACGTACGTCACTAGCATCAAGGCCGCGATCAGCGCGCCGTAGAACGGCCAGATGGTCTTCATGACCGTGCCGACCGAGATCCCGCCGATGGCGCAGCCGACGAACTGGGTGGTGCCGACGGGGGGCGTGTTCAGGCCCAGCGCGCAGTTGATCAGCATGATGATGCCGAACTGGATGTCGCCCATGCCGTACGCCTGACAGATGGGCAGGAAGATCGGCGTGCACACCAGGATGGTCGCCGCCATGTCCAGGAACGTCCCCAGGATGAACAGGATGACGTTGACCAGCAGGAAGATGACCCAGGGCGTGGAGGTCACGGCCGACAGTGAGCGCCCGGTCAGCGCCGGCACTTCATACAAGCTGATGATGTAGCCGAAAGCCGCCGAGATCCCGATCAGCAGCAGCACGACGCCGGTGGTCTTGACCGCCTTGCTGGCCGCCTTCAGGAACTGTTCCCAGCGCAGCGTGCGGTAGACCACCGCGCTCAACAGCAGCGCGTAGATCACGGCCACCGCCGCCGATTCGGTGGCGGTGAACACACCCGACAGGATGCCGCCCAGGATCAGCACCACCACCAGCAGGCCGGGCACGGACGCGGCGAAGGATCGCCCCACCGTGTCCCAGCCCGGGAACCTGCCGGCCGGATAGCCGCGCTTGACCGCGACCAGATAGGCCGCGACGATGTTGCAGACGGTCAGCACGAACGCCGGGATCACACCCGCCAGGATCAGCCGGGCGATGGACACCTTGCCGCCCGCCGCCAGCGTGTAGATGATCATGTTGTGGCTGGTGGGCATCAGCGCGCCGACCAGCGCCGCGTGCGTGGTGACGTTGACGGCGTAGTCGGCGTGATAGCCCTCTTTCTTCATCATCGGGATCATCACGGCGCCCATGGCCGACACGTCCGCCACCGGCGACCCCGACACGCCCCCGAACAGCGTGCAGGCGACGACGTTGCTCATGCCCAGGCCGCCGCGGATGTGCCCCACCAGCGCCTTGGCGAAGACCACGATCTTGTCGGCGATGCCGCCGTAGAGCATCAGCTCGCCCGCGAAGATGAAGAACGGGATGGCCAGGAACGAGAACACGTTCATGCCCGACGTCATTTGCTGGAAGACGACGGCCAGGGGCAAGCCTTCATAGAGGATCGTGGCCAGCGCCGACAGGCCGATCGAGAAGGCGACCGGGACGCCCAGGATCAGCAGGCCGAAGAACGAGATGCCAAGGATGGCTAGTGCCATGCTGGCTTGACGTCCTCGCCGCGCAGCAAGGCGACGATGTGCTCGATCGAGAACAGGACGATCAGGAGTCCCGCCAGAATCAGCGGCGCATAGCGGAACGATTCGGAGATGTGCAGGGTGGGAATCATGTAGTCGCGCACCGAGAGGAAGAGCTCGAAGCAGTACCAGGCCATGACCGCGCCGAAGATCAGCGTCAGCAGGTGAACGAAGATCTCGATCGGCTTCTTCCAGCTGTCGGGCATCAGGTCGCCGATCAGCTCCATGCCGATGTGGCCGGCGTCGCGTACGCCGACCGCGCAGCCCAGCATGGTCACGTACAGCACCAGCACCAGCGCCAGGCTCTCCGCCCAGGTCGGCGTGTTGTTCATGACGTAGCGGCCGAAGACCTGATAGGCAACGGCCGCCAGCAGCAGCACCAGACCCGCAACGCCCGCCTGCAGGCACAATCGCGCGACACGCGCGCAGATCCTCGTGAACATTCCTTTTTCTTTCACGTCCGGGGCCCTCGCAAGGCGGGGGACACGCTCGAACGTCTACTTGGTGTCTTGAATCTTCTTCACCATCTCGCGCAGCTTGGCGTCGCTGACGAATTTGTCATAGACCGGCTTCATGACGCCCTGGAACGACGACTTGTCGACATCGAGGATCTGCGCACCGCCGGCCTTGACCGTCGCCAGGGCCTTCTCTTCCCGCTCGTCCCACAGCTTGCGCATGTACGGGACGGACTCCTTGGCCGCCTTACGGATCGCCTTGCGATCGCTTTCGGGCAGGCCGTCCCACACCTTCTTCGAGAACAGCAGGATCTCGGGGCTCATCGAGTGCTCGGTCCTTGAATAGTACTTGGCCACCTCGAAGTGCCGCGTGCTGTCGTACGACGGGATGTTGTTCTCGGCGCCGTCGACCAGACCGGTCTTGAGCGCGGTATAGACCTCGCCGAACGGCATTGGCGTGGCGTTGGCGCCCATGGCGTCCATCACCGCCACCCACAGATCCGACTGCTGCACGCGAATCTTCATGCCCTTGAGGTCGGCCACCGTCTTCACCGGCTTCTTCACCGTGTACATCGAGCGCGCGCCGCTGTCATAGAACGCCAGGCCGATGAAGCCCTGGGCCTCGCAGCTCTTTAGAACTTCGTCGCCGATCGGTCCGTCCAGCACCTTGCGCATGTGTTCCTTGGAACGGAACAGGAACGGAAGCGTCGGGATCACGGTGGTCGGACAGATGTTGTTCATCGGCGCGATGTTCACGCGCGTCATCGCCAGCGCGCCGATCTTGGTCTGTTCGATGGTGTCCTTCTCGCTGCCGAGAGCGCTGTTGTTGAACACCTTGACGCTCAGCTTGCCTTTGGTCAGCGTGCTCAGCGTCTGGCCCATGAACTTGACGGCTTCGACGGTGGGGTACCCGTCCGGGTGAACGTCGGTGGATCGAAACTCCGTGGCGCGAGCGGTCGCACCCGTGGATATCAGCAGGCCAGCCAGAAGGCCGAGGATGGCTTTCATCGAGATCTCCTTGAAGGGACGAATTCGTTAGGTGAGGTTTGTTACCAACCGGATGCGCGTAGATCGCGTCACTAAGACAAACACGTCACGCCCCGACCCTGGGAACATGTTTTTTCGGCAACGGCACTGACATAGCACGACGCGTCCGTGAATGGGCGGTTTCCCAATCCACAGTGGGTCCGTGTTCTGGATTGGGGGTGACCCATGAAGAAACTATTCCTATGCCTCGGCTTCGGTCTGCTGTCTCTCTCCTGCACCAGCGATGGCCCCCGGACGCCAACGCCGACGCCGACGCCCGCTCACACCAACGTGTATCTGCCGCCCATGGCCGACCAGCCGATGAACAAGCTGGTGCGCGAGGTGGTGCTGCCACGGCTCGAGGCGTTGATCGAGCAGGTGGTGCAGCAGAAGGCGGCGCTGACCATGGACGGGGTGAACCCCTTTCAGTCCAGCGATCAATTTCTGCCCGGCAAGGTCGCCATCGGTTTTGCCGACCTGCTGCTCAGCAAATGTCAGGATACCTGCCCGCAGGCTGACGCGGGCTTTGCCGCGCTGCTGGCCAAGTATCGCGACCTGGCCCACTGGGTGCTGATAACGCCCCTCGGTGCGGCCAACAGGGTGTTCTTCAACCAGACCTGGGGAATGTATTACTACAGCAATGCCATTGCCCGCCTGAAGACCGCGGGGCTGGTCAACCCCGGTGATCCGAGCAAGGACAACGTGTCGGCCATCAGCGCCGCCGATCTGGACGTGCTCAAGACGCAGCTGGAATGGCGCGTTCAGGAGCCCGTGACCGGCGCCATGACGCCCTTCGGATTCGTCAACGCGCACAGCGACGGCTCGCTGGCCAACAGCCTGCCCACGAACTATTACGGCGTGGCCTTCGGTATCGCGCGCAACCGCATCCTGTTGGGGTGGGAAGACGCCGCCGGCGCGGATCTGATCTTCAAGAAGCTGACCGAGCAGTTCGACACCTTCTCGGGCCGTGGCTATTCCGACGAGACCCCCGGCGAAGGGCGCTTCGATCGCTATAGCCTGCTGGTCATGGGCGAGGTCTCGCAGCGGCTGATCGAAACCGGTGTCGAGGTTCCCCCGCAGCTGCGCACGTGGCTGCGCAACTCCGTCGATGGGCAGCTGCAGATGATGAACCTGTCCGGCAACGGATTTGAATACGGGCGCAGCCTGGGGCCGTACGCGGACACGTCGTTTCTGGAGGTGCTGTCGGCGGCGGCCTATCTGAACGTTTTGACGGCCGACGAGAAGAAG
>DASRQT010000643.1:0-14576 GCA_035696485.1 Polyangia bacterium
GGCATCGCGCGCCTGTTCCTGGTGCTGATGGTGGCGGCGTTCATCCTGATCGACATGCAGCGCGTGAAGGCCTTCCTGCGATCGCTGGTGCCCGACACCTACCAGGGCGACTACGACCGGATCATCGTCGGCGTTGATCACGGCCTTTCGGGCGTGATCCGCGGGCAGTTGCTGATCTGCATCATCAACGGCGTGCTGACGTACATCGGATTGACCATCTTTCGGGTGAAGTTCCCGCTGCTGTTGGCCGGCATCGCGTCGATCATGAGTCTGATCCCGATCTTTGGATCGATCCTATCATCGATCCCAATCGTCGCCATCGCGCTGATCTCGTCGGGAAACTTCGACCTGCGCCAGGGCCTCTACGTGCTGGCCTGGATCATCGGGATTCACTTGGTGGAGGCCAACTTTCTCAACCCCAAGATCATGGGCGACGCCGCCAAGATTCACCCCGTGCTGGTCGTGTTCGCGCTGATTGCCGGCGAGCACAGCTACGGGCTGGTCGGGGCGCTGTTCGCCGTGCCGGTCGCCTCAATCATCCAGACCATCTTCAGCTACTACCGACGCCGCGGCCTGTTCGCCTCGGCGCCACCGTCCGCGGTCACGGCGTCGCCGCCGATGTAGCCCCAGGCCTGCTGGCGTCGCGCCTTACTCACCGTTGAGCGGGACGGTGCGGGGGATGCGGTCGGCGCCGATGATCAACGCGGAGCGATCGGGGACCGCGTGCCAGCCCGGCCGCCCCTGCGTCATGCGATTGGCCTCGAGCACGACGGCGCGCAGGGCGTCGTGCGGGATCCGGCGACCGTCTCGATCCAGATGACGTCCGTGGCAAACCGGGCAATCGGAGATCCCCTCGACGTCGAGGTACTGCACCGGGTAGGCGCACGAGGCCGCGACAAAACAGCGCCCGTTGGTGGCCACCAGGGCAACGCGCATCGGCTCGCTGCCGTTGTCAGCCAGCAGTCGGTCCAGGAACACGACGCTGTTGCGGACGGCGCTCTGCGCGGCGGCCAGCGGCGGCGAGGGCTGGTCCAGGATTCCCGCGTCGTGCATGAACGCCAGGAACAGGTGGAAGATGTGTTCGCTGGGAGACTTGCCGCGGATGTTGCGCCGGAGGAAATCAGGGATGCTCTCCAGCAGGCGCTCGCGAATGCTCTCGAAGCCGTTGCTGCTGACCTGACCGACCGAGCCGAACAACCACGAGCGAAACCGGAACGGATCGGTGTCCTCGGCGCTGGCGTCGCCCTCCTTGTTGAGCCCAACGCGGCCGATCAGCGCGTCGGCGTGCAGATCCTTGGCCAGCGAATAGACGTCGATGTCGAGGTCGTCGGCCTTGGGCCGTTTCTGCAACAGGACGTCGCCGCCCTGGACAAATCCGAGGCCCCAACCCTTGCGAGCCTGATCCTCCGCCGTCTGCGAACCGAGCGACGTGCGCGGCGACAGTGCGCTACGCGCGGAGAACAGGGCACAAGCCATGTTCTCTGGTTCGTTGCCAAAGTACGCGACCAGGTGGCTCACGGGATGAATCAAGTATACGGATCTCATCTGGGACTGCCACGGTTTCGCGAGCCTCAGGCAGGTAAACGTTTCGCAACCCAGCGGACAATATCGGCGATCAGGACATCGCGCTCCGGCTCGAGAAACATCTCGTGGAAGAGGTCTCCGTATTGCTTGACGGTGACCAGGGGACCGGCGGCCTGCGCAAAGGCCAGCGCCACGTCGCTGGAGACGATGCGGTCACGGCCGGCCACCAGCATCAACGTGGGTGTTTTCAGCTTCTCGGCGGCATGGATGATCCGTGCCTGGGCGGCACGCACCTCGTTGAACCAACGGGGCGTCGCGACGTGGTGAATCAGAGGGTCATTCTCCATGCCAGCCCACACCTCGGGGTTGCGGGACACGTCCTTCGGCCGCAGCTCGTTGCCCAGCGTCAACGTCGGCCAAACCCGCCCCATCAGATTTGACAGGTGGAGCTTGACCGCCGGCACCTTCAGCTTCAGCGCCAGGTAGGGCGCCGCCAGCACCAGCGCGTCGACCGCGCCGCGCCCGGACAGGAGGTAGTCAAGCGCGATGGTCGCGCCGTGGCTATGCCCCAGGAGGATGACCGGCACGCCAGGCCAGGCCGCCCGCGTGGCGGCCAGCACCGCGTCCAGATCGTCCGAGAAATCGGTGAAGCGTTTGACATAGCCGCGCCGCCCCGGTGATCGACCGTGGCCGCGGCAGTCGAACAGGGTGGAGGCGACGCCCGCATCGGCAAAGGCCTGCGCGACGTGGCGGTAGTTACCGCAGTGCGCGCTGAAGCCATGGACCAGCACCAGCGCGGCCCGCGGCGCGCCAGCCGGCAAAAACTGCTCGGCGTGAAGCGCCAGGCCCCCGGCGATGGCGATCTTCCGCTCGACTGGCTGTGTTGCTGACAGGTCGGGTCCCATTTGCCGGGAGATCCTATACTGTCGCCCGGATTCGGGCGAAACCGATGCGGATCACGGAAATTTACGCCAGCGTTCAGGGGGAGACGCAATACGCGGGGCTTGCGTGCACCCTGGTGCGCACGACCGGCTGCGATCTGCGCTGCAGCTACTGCGACAGCGAGTTTTCGTTTTACGGGGGGCGCGACCTGGGACTGGATGAAATTTTGGCCGAGGTGCGGCGTCTGGGCGCGCCGCTGGTGCTGCTGACCGGCGGGGAGCCGATGTTGCAGCGGGAGATCGTCGCCCTGTCCGACCTGCTGCTGTCGTCGGGATTCAGGGTCATGATCGAGACCTCGGGGGCGCACGCGGTCGACGTGTTGCCGCCCGAGGTGGTCAGAATCGTCGACGTGAAGACCCCCGCCTCGGGTGAATCACACCGGATGCGCTGGGAGGTCCTGGCCGGGCTGCGGCGCCAGGACGCGGTGAAGTTCGTCATCGCCGACGAGGCCGACTATCAGTGGGCGGCGGAAATAATTCGCGCCCGACGCCTGGCGGACCATACTGAGGTCCTGCTGTCGCCGGTGCACGGCAAGCTGGACCCGAGGGATGTCGTACAGTGGATGCTGAGGGATCACCTGCCGGCGCGGCTGAACCTACAGATCCACAAATTGATCTGGTCGCCTGATACCCGCGGCGTCTGATTTTACATTGACAACAATGCGCTGCGTCTGGTAGCTTCCGGGCGCTTTCGCAGGGCAGTAAGTATCGAGGAATTCAGGGAAAAACGGATAAGCGCGAGGCTTGAGAATACTCTTGGCGACCCTGGGAACCTGGTCCGCGGTGATGATGACCGCGGCGTGTGTCCCTCGCCCTAAGAGAGACGCGGACCAGTCGCAGATTCGCTATCAGCTGGCGGCCGACTACTTTCGCAACCGGCGCATCGAGGCGGCCATGGACGAATTGCACCATGCCCTCGAGCTAGACCCCGAAAATGCCGATATTTACAACCTGATGGGCCTCATCAGCCTTCAGCAGGGTGCTGAATACCTCGCGCAGGTCGAGACCGATACCTGTCTTCGCGGCCGTGACGCCGAGGCGGTTCGGCGCGACGCCACCGCGAAGTTTCGCGATGCCGAACAGAAGTTGAGCAAGGCCACCGACCTGCGACCGAAATTCTCGGAGGCCTGGAACAACCTCTCGGTCGCGGCGCTGCAGCTGCAAAGCTACGACGTGGCCGCCAATGCCGCGCGCAGCGCGCTCAAGGACGTCACGTACGCCGAGCCCGAGGTGGCGCGCGCCAATCTTGGCTGGGCGCTTTACCAGAAGAAAGACATCGAAGGCGCCTGGAAAGAGCTTCACGAGGCTGCCGCGCGCGCACCCGGGTTCTGCGTCGGCCGCTATCGCCTGGCCAAGGTGTATGTGGATCGGGGTGACTATGACCGCGCGGCGGAGGAACTGGCCGCGGTGGAGGCCGCCAAGCAGTGCCCGATCCAGGAAGCCTTCCTGCTGGCGGGGCTGGTGCAGCAGCGCCGGAAGGATCTACCGAGGGCGCGAGAGCTATTTGGACGTTGCGTGGATCTTGCGCCGCGTAGCTGTTTGGCCGCAGAGTGTAAGCGGTACGGAGAGATGGTTCAGTAGGGAGACGACCATGGCCGGGCTGCCTAGTCACATAGCCGCGCTGGAAAAGCCGGAGCTCCCCGAAAAAGATCAGTTTGGCCGTTGCCTGCGCTCCGCGCGCGAGGACCGTCACCTGTCGCTGGGCGAGCTGTCGGCGGCCACCAAGGTTCCCTGTTCGCTGCTCGAGCAGCTGGAGTCGAGCGACCTGGATCGGCTGCCCGCGGAGGTATTTGTTCGCGGCTTCATCCGTTCGTACACCAAGGCCGTCGGCCTCAGCGAGGTCGAGCCGATGTCGCTGTACGAACGGGCGTTGCAGGCTCGCCACGACGCCGAGCGGGCGCGCTCACGTGTTCCCGTGGTCATCTCCGGGCCGCTCGGAGAGGACGAATCGGCGCGGCCCGGCCTCGGCCTGGCGGTGTTCGTGATCATCCTGTTGCTGATCGCCACCATCACGCTGTCGCTGTTGCTTCGCCGGCCGCCACAGTCGGGCGAAGGTCTGAGCCAGATTGCGCCGGCCGAATCGCACCGCCACTATTTCAGCCAGGAGGGCGGACTCTGCCCGCCCGGTTCGCCTTTGCGAGGGTGACCACCTATCGCCGATCCCGGCGGGTGGTCGAAAAATACCTGTGCGGGGCGGCAGCCCGCGTGCGCCGGTGCGGTACACGTGCTCGCGGAGGCGGTGGTCGTACGCGCGGCGGTGCTGCGGGGCCGGCGGGAAGCGCTGGGATCATCGTGGGAGGATCGCCGAGCGGGGGCTCAGAGCAAGCAGGCGGGGCTCGGAATCCTCAGTGATATCCGGCGTGCCGCAGTTGCGTACAGGTTTGTTAGGAATGTTCTGGAGCGCAGCTGGGGGAAGCGGTCCGCCAAGGCATCGTGGCGCGGTTGCATGACCAATTCATCGTACCACGCTCACCTGTTCTTTCCCTTCGTCGGTCGGTTTCTTGGTCGGGCGTCGCCGGGAGCGCGATCGCCGGGCGCGTCCGTGGTGACAGGAGGGCGAGGGGTCTCGCTGCGGGTCAGGGTGGGGATGGGGTCTCCGGGCAGAAATGTGGGACGCCCTTGTGAGCCGGTGACGGCCGCGATCAGCCCGATCATGACGCCCACGCAGACCCAGGCGCATCGGCCGAGGATCCGTCGCCAGAGGCTGACGTCGGCGCTGAACGGGTTGCGCGGGCTGACATCGGTGACCGACTGAACGCAGCTTACGAGGTCACCGGCCGCCATCCAGTCGGTCGTGTTCTGGTCAACCGCGCAGCCCATGGTTGTCAGGATTCCCCGCAGCGCCTGACGATCGCCGCAGGGGTCATTTGTGGGCCGCAGCAGGTGGATCCCGGCAACGTCCGTGAACAGTTTCGGATCGCCCAGCACGACGAACACCACCCGGTCGCGGTCGCGTCCGAACGCTATCCCGGCCTCGAAGATGGCGTTGGGTCGCGCCTGCCATCGGGCGATGTCGTCTGGCCCGTCAGCCCGGGTTTTGAGGTTTGGCCGAAGGACGGAGTATTCATCGGCGGTGAGAAGCGCGATGACCGCCTGGGCGTCGGCCATTCCCGCCTCGACGATTTCGGCCACCGTTGCCGTACCTGCCATCGAGGCGCGGACGTCGGGAAAGGTGTTGGGTGTTAGCCCAAGCGCCCGGACGAATTGCCCGAGTTGTTTGGGCGCATCGAGGTTGCGGCCATGGATGATGAACACCTTTTTTGCGTCAGGCATCTTGAATCACTCCTCACGCGGTGGAGCAGCCCGAGTCGACCTTGGCGGATCGTCCGCGGGTCTATCGAACTTCTCGGGTTGGCGCCGTAAGGGAAGCCAAGAGACTGCGGCCGAAGGTGCTACCTCCCTTGCGTGGTGCGCTTGCGCGTCTCTGGTTTGCTGCGCGGCACTTCCAGGACGCTGAAGCGAGGGAGGCGATGATGGAGCTTCGACAGATCTTCGAGCGTCTTCGTGGCGACGTCGAGATCCCGCCGCCCGTTATTTTCCTTTTCCCAGTCGGATTTCCAGTCGGCCAGGCGATTGGTTATTAGCAGCACCTCGAGGCGGCGGTCGAGGTCCGCGAGATCCCCGATGGTGGCTGTTTGCCACATATCGCGGTGTGCCAGCTTGTGCACGTCCGCGACGATGAGAAGCTTCTCTTGCACCGACGCCAGCATCGCCTGAACGACCTTCGTTTCGGCCGCGTGGTGCACGTACAACTCCCCTTCTGGGCCAATCCCGGATACGCCGAGGAGCCCATAGCGGCAAGGGTGGGCCTTGAATCCCTTGATCGCGTCCTCGCCGACCAGGCCAAAGACGTCGATGTTGACCTCGCCGCCGGTCAGGGTGACCTGTTGTCCCCCTTCAGCGGGCTCTTCCTCGATCACGGCCAGCGAGCCCGTGACGATCACGACCGCCGTGCCGCGCTCTCGCAACGCCGCCATGGCGGCCTGCGTGGTCGTGCCGCAACCGGCAGCCACGCTGGTGTTGGGCGGGATCTCCTTGGCCGCGGCCGCGGCTACGTCGCGTTTTTCAGCCGCGTGTTCGGTTCGCGCCGCGTAGTGGTAGTGGAAGGTGGCCTGCCTGATCCCGCCGTGGAATCGCGAGATCTTGAGCTGGGCGATGTCCAGCACGTCGTTCCGGAGCGTGCGCTCGTCGATCTTCCCCCGGAAACGTTTGTCGTTGGCGACCAGCGCCGCAGGCCGTACGTCCTCCTTCTTGAGGAGGTCGGCCATGATGTGGCCATAACGTTCGCACGGCTGCATCCCTCAACAGTAACCCGACTCCAGAAACTAGGAAAGGTATTTATACCAATCGGGTGTACTTTTTTACCAATCGGATAAGGTTACGGCGATTGATGGGCGTCAGGGCCGCACGATCGGATCAGTCGGACCTCCACCGGGTCGATGGTGAACGGCCCGGGCACGGCCGCGACGATGCCCCTGGGCGCCGGGCGCCGATCAGCGGACGCGCGGCCTGGCCGCGGTCAGATAACGTGCCGCCAGCTGGCGGTTGCGGGCGTCGGCATCGTGCGCGCGGGCGTTTTCTAGGACTGGCCGCGCGGTCGGCAGCGCCGGCAGGCGATCGCCCAGCAGGATCAGCGCGACGGCGCGCGTGTTGGGGCTGACGTCGTCGCGCGCGACGGCCGCCTGCCTCTTTCGGTGCCGACATCTGCCCCTGAACCTTGGAGGGTGGACCCGGACAGCTACGCGTATCCTCTGCACGGACCGGTGCAGAGACGTGGGCCGAGCGAGTCAGCGAATCGCGAAAGAGTGGGCTGAGCGCGGTAAAGTTCGTCGCAGGACGTGACTTTTCGTCGCACCAGCTGTCTTATTGGGACGCGAAGATACGCAGAGCAGAGAAGGCGCAGCAGGAAGGCGCGACGCCTGGGCCAAGCGGGACCGCCGATGTGCGCTTGGCGCGGGTGGTGCGGGTGTCGGCGGCGGGGACGGGCAGCACGCTGGCGGTCGAGATGCACGGCGCGCGCGTGGTCGTGTCCCGAGGATTTGACCGGCCGACGTTCTGTGCGGTCCTTGATGAGCTGGAAGCGCGTGACGCGCGGGGGAGCAAGCGATGATTCCCCATGGCGTCGAGATCTTCGTGGGCCTCGATCCCATCGACCTGCGATGGAGCTTTGATCGGCTGGCCGGGATCGTGGCCGAGCGAATTGGTCGTGATGCCCATTGCGGCGCGATGTTCGTTTTCTTCGGCAAGCGGCGCGAGGCAATTAAAGTGGCTCTCCTTGATGCGGGACGAGCCGACATGGCGCGGGCGGGAGATCATATGATCAAGGGACGCGGTATCGAATACGGTCGAGGCTGGCATCGGCTGGTGGTCAGCCTCGCAGCCAAGCTCACCGAGATGACCTTACCGGGGAGGCGACCCGGCGTGCGTCCAGGTGAAGGAGAAATTCGGCGAGCTGCGGTTTTACCTCGATCGGGTCGCCTCTGACGACGTCGCCGCCGTCATCCGCACGGCAGCGAACAAGTCGCGGCGCACCGGTGAAGAATGCGGGGCCGAAATGCGCAGCTGCGGGCGCGCGCGGTGGGGCCGTTCGCCCTCGCTCAGGTTTTCTGAACTACCACGTCGCGCCGCTTGCGAAGTCGTCGAGGGCTTTTCTTGTATCGGCATCGGTGAAGATTCGACCTTGGAGTTCGACCTGAATAGCAGCGCCGGCGGATCGCTTAGACAGCTGCACTGTATGACCGCTGCCTCCTCCCAGCCGACCAAGTAGATCGGAGACGGCCTGCCGGCACGCTTCAACCGGAAGCGTCAAGAAGTCGCAACAGCACACCCTCGGCGGGGCTAGAACCGCTCGTTTTGGGCAGTGCACGCATGGTCCCACCTGCTCCGGAATCGGTACCATGGGAACGAAACCCGCTTCTTTAGCATTCGCGCAGGAGCGATCGTTCTCGGGGCTAATCGCAGTCGTGAATCTCACGCCGGCTCACCTTTCGGCATGGCCGGCGATAAGCTTCAAGGGTCGCGAGCGGCGAAGCCGCGCACGCGCTAGTCTAGCGGCGTGGCCTCCCTGTCCACTCCGGCGATCCTCTTGCGCACGATCAACTATGGCGAGGCGGATCGGGTCGTCACACTGTTCGGGCGCAGCACCGGGCGTCTGTCGGCGCTGGCGCGTGGCGCGCGCAAGAGCCAGAAGCGATTCGCCGGGGGCCTCGGCATGTGCACGATCGGCGAGGCCGCCCTGCGCGAGCGCGTGGGCGCCGAGCTCCTGACGCTTGAGCGATTTGATCTGACCGACAGCTATCTGTCCTTCGGCACTGACGTCGCCCGCATGGCGCACGCGGCCTATGTGGCCGAGCTGGTCAGCAAGCTGTGCGCGCCCCGCCAGGTCGAGCCCGACGTGTACGACTGGCTCGACGTCTTTCTTCGGGTTCTGGACCAGCAGGGGGCCAGCGCCGAACGGCTGCGCGTATTCGAGCTGGGGCTCCTCGGCCGGCTGGGGTTGGCGCCGGTGCTGGACACCTGCGCGGTCTGCGCCGGCGACCGTTGCGGCGCCGCGGTGGACGCGGTCGACTTTCGCTGGGATCCCGACCGCGGTGGAGCCGTCTGCGCGGCCTGTGGCCAGCGAGGGCGTCCCATCCGGACCATCGTCCGCCAGACGCTGGTCCGACTGAGGCGCACGCCACTCGAGACCGCCACGGCCCAGCCGCTGTCCCCCGACGTCAACCGCGGCTGCCGCGAGGCGCTTGCCGAAGTAGTGAAGCTTCACATTACAGGTACGCTGCATTCAGTTGAGTTTATTGCCAAACTTGGAGGTCACGTATGATCCGCCCTGCGCTGCTCGGCATCCGGCATCTGGCGCTGACCGTGGCTGATCTGGAAACGGCGGAGAAATTCTGGGTGGATCTGCTTGGCTACGAGGTGGAATGGCGCCCCGACGCCGACAACGTCTACCTGCGCGCAGGCAGCGACAACCTGGCGCTGCACCGGGGGGAAAACCGCCAGCCCGTCGACGAGAGCGGGCAGCTGGATCACGTCGGCCTGGCCGTCGCCACCCCGGAAGACGTCGATGCCTGGGCCGCCTACCTCAAGAGCCACGACGTCGCCTTGCGGGCCGAACCCAAGAACCATCGCGACGGCTCGCGCTCGCTTTACTGCTACGGGCCGGAAGACCTGCTGATCCAGATCATCTACCACAAGCCGCTGACCACCTAGTTCCCGACCACCCGATCGATTAAGTTACGCCGCATGCCAGCCACGTCTTTGGAATCGATCGTCAGCCTCGCCAAGCGCCGCGGGTTCGTTTTTCCGTCTTCAGCCATCTACGGCGGCCTGGGCAGCACGTGGGACTACGGACCGCTGGGCGTCGAGCTGAAGAACAACGTCAAGCGCGCGTGGTGGAAATCGGTGGTGTACGACCGGGACGACATGGAGGGGCTGGACGCCGCCATCCTGATGAATCGCCTGGTCTGGAAGTACTCGGGGCACGAGGCGACCTTCGCCGACCCGATGACCGATTGCCGCAACTGCAAGGCGCGGCCGCGCGCCGATCACGTGTTCGTGGCGCAGAAGGGCAGGGACCCGAAGGGGCTGGCCGAGATCAACGCCGCCATCGCCGCCAAGGAGCTGTCCTGTCCGAAGTGCGGATCGAAGGACCTGACCCTAGCGCGCCCGTTCAACCTGATGTTCCGCACCAGCGTCGGTGCCGTCGACACCGGCGACGATTCGGGGCTGGCGTATCTGCGTCCAGAGACGGCGCAGGGGATGTTCGTCAACTTCGGCAACGTGCTGGACACCATGCGCCGCAAGTTGCCGTTCGGCATCGCGCAGATCGGCAAGGCCTTCCGCAACGAGATCACCCCGGGCAACTTCACCTTCCGCACGCGCGAGTTCGAGCAGATGGAGATCGAGTACTTCGTGCGCCCCGGCGAGGACGAGGCCGCGCACCAGGCCTGGATCGACACGCGCACGAAGTGGTACAGCGATCTTGGCATCAACCCCGCCCACCTGCGCCAGCGCGAACAGGACAAGGACGAGCTGGCCCACTACGCCAAGCGCTGCGTCGACCTGGAATACAAATTCCCCATGGGCTGGAGCGAGCTGGAGGGGATAGCCAACCGCACCGACTTCGACCTGTCGGCGCACAGCCGCAGCGCGACCAACCCCGACGCGGTCGGCGAGCTGCGCTACTTCGACCAGGAACAGAAGAAACACATCGTCCCGTACGTCATCGAGCCGTCGGCCGGAGCCGACCGCGCCACCCTGGCGTTCCTGTGCGACGCGTACGACGAGTCGCTGGTCAAGGAGCCGCCCGAGGCCGAGGTGACCAAGCTGCGCGAACTGACCCAGAGCTTCGGTCGATCGGTCGAGAAGCGCGATAACCTGGACACCGACGTCAAGGCCCGGTTAATGGAAGCCGCCGCCACCATCGCCGACGGACTACCGGGGACGCTGCCGCGGCTACTGGGTCTGTCCGACGACGCCGACGCGAACAAGATCGAGGTCTTCAAGAAGGTCCGCGGGGTCGCCGAAAAACTGGGGGACGAGTTCACGAGGACCGTGCTCCACCTTCATCCGCGTCTGGCCCCGATCACGGTCGCGGTCTTCCCGCTCAAGAAGAACGAACCGCGGCTGGTGGAAATGGCCCGGGGCATCAAGAAAGAGATCCAGGCCGAAGGGATGCGCGCCGTGTATGACGACACGGGCGCCATCGGAAAGCTGTACCGTCGGCAGGACGAGGTGGGGACCCCGTTCTGCATCACGGTGGACTTCCAGAGCCTGGAAGATGGCACCGTGACGGTGCGGGATCGCGACACCATGGGGCAGGAGCGGGCCAGCCGCGGCGAACTGCCCGCGGCCCTGCGCAAGAAGGTGGGTTAGGTCCGCGGAAAATACCCGTTTTCTTGTTCCCGTGGCTGCGAAACTGCTGTAAATAAGCGCCCATGCCATCGCTTGCCAAGAACAAGAGTAAGTCCTCCGTTAAGACCGCCGCGGCGGGCCTGAAGAAGAAGCTGAAGCTGAAGATCAAGAAGGTCGCGACCCGGGTCGGGTTGGCGCCGCGCAACGGGGTCAAGGGGGCGACGCACAAGGCCGCTCCCGCCAGCCGGACCAGCGGCAAGCGTGTCTACTTCTTCGGAGGCGGCAAGTCAGAGGGCAACAAGGAGATGAAGAACCTCCTGGGCGGCAAGGGGGCGAACCTGGCCGAGATGGCCAACATCGGCCTGCCCGTCCCTCCCGGCTTCACCATCACCACCGAGGTGTGCACCGAGTTCTACGCCAACGGCAAGAAGCTGCCCAGGCAGCTGGACGCGGACATGCGCGCCAGCATCTCGAAGATGGAGAAGCTGGTGGGCGCCAAGTTCGGCGACGCGGCCAACCCGCTCTTGGTGTCGGTGCGGTCGGGCGCGCGCGCGTCGATGCCCGGCATGATGGACACGATCCTCAACCTGGGACTCAACGACAAGACGGTCGCCGGCCTGGCGGCGAAGTCGGGCAACGAGCGCTTTGCCTTCGACAGCTACCGCCGGTTCGTGGCCATGTACGGCGACGTCGTCCTCGGCATGAAGCCCGAGAAGAAGGAAGATCATGACCCCTTCGACGTCCTGCTCGACGCCAAGAAGAAGCAGCGCGGGGTCAAGCTCGACTCCGACCTGCCGGCCGACGCGCTCAAGGAGCTGGTCGCGGAGTTCAAGACCGAGATCAAGAACCGGGTGGGCGTCAACTTCCCCGAGGATCCGTACGCGCAGCTCGAGGGCGCCATCAAGGCGGTCTTCCAGTCGTGGCAGAACGACCGCGCCAACCTGTACCGCCGCCTGAACAACATCCCGGCAGAGTGGGGCACCGCCGTCAATGTTCAGGCCATGGTGTTCGGCAACAAGGGCAATGACTCGGCGACCGGCGTCTGCTTCACGCGCGACCCGGCCAGCGGCGAGAACATGTTCTACGGCGAGTTCCTGGTGAACGCGCAGGGCGAGGACGTGGTGGCCGGCATCCGCACGCCCGAGAAGATCGAGGCGCTGGGCAAGATCATGCCGAAGGCCTACAAGGAGCTGCTCGACATCCGCAAGAAGCTCGAGAAGCACTACAAGGACATGCAGGACATCGAGTTCACGATCGAGGGCGGGAAGCTCTACATGCTCCAGTGCCGCAGCGGCAAGCGCACCGGCTTCGCCAGCGTACGCATCGCCGTCGAGATGGTGGACGAGAAGCTGATCGCCAAGGAGGAGGCCATCCGGCGCGTCGAGCCCGAGGCGCTGAACCAGCTGCTCCGTCCCGTGTTCCTGCCGTCGGCCAAGAAGGCCGCGATCGAAGGCGGCCGCCTGCTGGCGAAGGGGTTGCCGGCGGGGCCCGGCGCCGCCACGGGCAAGGTCGTGTTCTTCGCCGATGAGGCCGAGGCGCTGGCCGCCAAGGGGGAGACCAACCTCATCTTGTGCCGCCACGAGACCAGTCCGGAGGACATCCGCGGCATGAACGCCTCGCTGGGTTTCATGACGGCCTTCGGCGGTATGACCAGCCACGCGGCCCTGGTCGCGCGCCAGATGGGCAAGGTCTGCATCGTCGGCTGCGACGAGCTGTCGTTCGACTACCACGCACGGACCATGACCGTGGAGACGGCCAAGGGCACGGTGGTCATCCGCGAGGGTGACTGGATCTCGATCGACGGCTTCGCCGGGGAGGTCATCAACGGCCGCGTCGACACGGCGCCCAGCGAGGTCATCCGCGTGCTCATTGAAAAGAACCTCGATCCCAAGGACGCGCCCGTCTACCAGACCTACGCCAAGCTGATGTCGTGGGCGGACTCGGCGCGCAAGCTGAGGGTGCGCGCCAACGCCGACCAGCCCGACCAGGCCGAGGCGTCCGTGGCCTTCGGCGCCGAGGGGATTGGCCTGTGCCGCACCGAGCACATGTTCTTCGGCGAGGAAAAAATCGGCCCCATGCGCGAGATGATCGTCGCCGAGGACGAGCAGACGCGTCGCGCGGCGCTGGCCAAGCTGCTGCCGCTGCAGCGCGAGGACTTCGCCGGACTGTTTCGCGCCATGAAGGGGCGCCCGGTGACGGTGCGGACGCTGGATCCGCCGCTGCACGAGTTCCTGCCGCACGACGAGGCGGGCGTGCGCGACCTGGCGACCGCCACAGGCAAGACGATCGAGCAGGTACACGCGCGCATCGCGGAGCTCAAAGAGTCGAACCCGATGCTCGGTCACCGCGGTTGCCGTTTGGGCATCACCTACCCCGAGATCACCGAGATGCAGGCGCGCGCGATCTTCGAGGCGGCCGTCGACGTCGCCGCGGAAGGCCAGCCGGTCCTTCCGGAGATCATGATCCCGCTGGTCGGCACGAAGAAGGAGCTGGACCTGCAGGCCGCCGTCGTCCGCAAGGCCGCCGACGCTGTCTTCGCCGAGAAGGGGAAGAAGATCGCGTACCTCATCGGCACCATGATTGAGGTGCCGCGCGCCGCCCTGACCGCGGGCGAGATCGTCGATTCGGCCGAGTTCTTCTCGTTCGGCACCAACGATCTCACGCAGACGACGTTCGGCCTGTCGCGCGACGACGTGCCGAAGGTGCTGTCCTCGTACCTTGAGCACGAGATCTACACGGTCGACCCGTTCGTCAGCGTCGACCGTTCGGGCGTGGGCGCCCTGATGAAGATGGCGGTCGCGCAGGGGCGGGCCAAGAAACCCAAGTTGAAGCTGGGCATCTGCGGCGAGCACGGCGGCGACCCGGCGTCGGTCGAGTTCTGCCACGAGATTGGCCTCGACTACGTGTCCTGTTCGCCTTACCGGCTGCCCATCGCCCGACTGGCGGCAGCCCAGGCCGCCTTGAAGAGCAGCTAGGCAGACAACGTAAAGGAAGCTGCGGACGGTCCAAGTCACATGCGATTACGAGCCTCGGGACCCTGGGCGGCTGCCGCCGTGCTGGCCGTCCTGGCGGCTGGAGCGGGCTGCAGCCTGAATCAGGAGGGGGTTCCTCCGCCGGCCAACGACATCTTCTTCCCCTCGGCGACCCTGGTCGATTCGACCGGACGGTTTCTGTTCGTCACCAATTCGAACTCCGACCTTCGCTATAACGACGGCACCCTGGTGGTCGTCGACCTGCAAAAGACGGCCGCCGATCGGG
>DASRQT010000644.1:0-4672 GCA_035696485.1 Polyangia bacterium
GACAGGCCGTTCGTGGACGACAAGCCGTTCGTGGACGACAAGCCGTTAATGGACGAAAGGCCATTGTCTGCACTGACCGCGCCTTCTTTCATGGTGATCTCGTCGCCGAGGTCCGAATGGCTCATCTCGTTGCATCCGAGGAAGGCGCCGGCCGTAAGAATCGCGAACGGAAGCGAACCGAGTTTGCGGTGCATAATATGCGATATAAAAGCAAGTAATGTACCATACTTAATATAATAACTTATACAAGCTTTCTGCCTGATTTTATTGCCTTTTTACGTAACGAACGGACGCCATGTAGGGTCAACCCGTTGTCTCTCGAGCAACACAATCTGTTGCAAGTGAACAGACGAGGGGAACTGGCTGTAAGTATTCTTACGCGCCCGCGGCGGACGCAAAGGGGCGTCGAGCTTGACGACCTTGTCGGCTACGGAGCAAGAGGACTTCTCGAAGCGGCCGCACGGTTCGACGGGAGGGGCGTTCCCTTCGTCGCATTCGCGCGCCGACGGATCTACGGCGCGATCGTCGATGGCATCCGCACCCAACACTGGTTCGGCCGGCGCGCCGATCGCCGTCTTCGAATCGACCGCGTTGGTCAAGACTGGCAGGTCGCCCTCGGCGCTGGCGATCAGGTCCACAACGATATCCGGTGGAACGGCCGCCCGATGGTCTGCCCACCGGCCGAGACGGAAGACGTCAACGCGCAAGTGGTCGCCGCGCTGGGCGGCTTGCACGTGCTCGAGCGGCGGCTTGTCGACCTGTGCTACTGCCAGGAGAAGACGCTCACCCAGGCGGCGAAAGAGCTGGGCATCGGGCGTCCCTGGGCGTCACGACTTCATGCACGGGCGCTCGCCGCCCTTCGGACTGCGGTCAGAGCCAATTCCTTGCTCTCCCTACCGCCCTCGTCACGAAACGATCGGTTGGCCCCGGACCAACCCAGCGTTGTCTCCCGCGGCTTCCGTGCCCGCGATCGGCATGACGTGATCATCGCGGGAGGAGTTGCCAGTGACGCTGGAGGCCCTTCTTCATAGGTTGGTCTGCCCCTGAATGCGCGGCGTCCATCGTATTCGCCGTGGGCGCAATCGCCGGTCCGGGTGATTTGACTTGACTGGACGAGCGTTCTGCAAAAGTATAGAAGGTAAATCGATTTTCGTCCTCGGGGTGGCTTGCTCGGGTCGACCTGGGCCGTCCGGACCGCGGCCCAAATCGCCGCTCGGCAGGAGGTTTCGCATGGTTTTTCGTCCCCAGATGAACACCTCGAGATGGACAACTGCGGTGGCGGCATGCCTCGCGCTGACTCTGGCCTGCAGTGGACAGATCGGTGAATCTCCGGGGGCACCCGGGCCCGGCGCTTCAGGAGGGGGCACCACGGTCAGCACGCCGCTGACCTGCAGTGATCGAATCACCGACGTAAACGTCACGCCTCTGCGGCGCCTCACGAACGCGGAGTATTTGAACACCGTCTCGGATCTGGTCGGTGACGTCTCCAGCCTCAATCTCGACTTCGTCGTGGAGTTGACGACGGAAAATTTTCCCTTCCTAAACAAGGCGGACGCGCAGCAGACGCCACCGGTGCTGGCGCACCAGTACCTGAGCGCCGCCGAGAGGATCGCCTCCGACACCGTAAGGAATCGCCTGTCCAAAGTTCTGACCTGCGATCCCGCCACCGCCGGCGAGCAGGAATGTGCCAAGACCTTCATCTCGTCCTTCGCGACCAGGGCCTTCCGGCGCCCCGTCGACACCGAGCAGACGCAGGCACTCCTGTCCATGTGGCAGGTCGGCCGCGATACCGGCGGCGACTTCAAGTCGGGTGTGGAAGCGGTGATTACGTCGGTCCTTGTCATGCCGGAGTTCCTGTACCGCTTCGAGATGAGCCCGGCTGTCGCCGGCAAAAAGCTGATCCCACTCGACGGTTGGGACATGGCCACCCGTCTCTCCTACCTCCTGTGGAACAGCACCCCTGATGATGCTCTGCTGGCGGCCGCGAAAGACGGCAAGCTGCAGACGCCTGCCGAGATCACGGCGCAGATCATGCGGATGATGAGCAATCCGCGGGCGAAGGAGGTGGTCGCGCGGTTCCACGAGCAGTGGCTGCAGGTGGACGACATCAAGTCGGCTGAGAAGGATCTCATGGTGTTCAAGACTTTCAACGCGGGCGTCGCGGACGCCATGCAGCAGGAGGTGCGGTCCCTCATCGATGCCGTCATCTGGCAGGGTGATGGCAAGGTCGCCTCGCTGTTCACCGCGCCGTATACGTTCGTGAACGACGTGCTGGGCAAGTTCTACGGCGTGACCGGCCCGACGACCATGACATTCGCGCGCGTCGACCAGGCTGGGTTGGGAATGCGACCCGCGTCCGGAATCCTGACCATGGGCGGCCTGCTCGCCGCTCAGGCCGGCCGCAACGACACGTCGCCCACCAAGAGGGGCATCTTTGTACGAAAGGCGTTGCTGTGTGAAGACCTCCCGCCCCCGCCGAAGGACGCCAACATCGTTCCGCCGGTTACCAAGCCGAATCAGACACGGCGGCAGGCGATGGCCAACCACGTGACGGACCCGACCTGCGCTTCCTGTCACATGATGATGGATCCGATCGGGTTCGGCTTCGAAAATTTCGACGCGTCCGGCTTCTGGCGGGCCGGGGAAGGTGGGCAGACCATCGACGCTTCGGGAAATATCATGGGGTCTGACGTGGCCGGCAACTTCAACGGGCCGGTCGAGCTGGGCGCCAAGCTCGCGGCCAGCGACGAGGCGCTCGCGTGCGTCAGCACCCAGTGGTTCCGCTTCGCCTTCGGCCGCGAATCGGGTGATACCTCGGGCGACAGGTGCGCGGTGACGCAGCTGCATGATGCCCTGAAACAGGGGGGCGCGTTGGCGGTGGTGCGCGCCATCCCGCAGACCGCGCCGTTCTTGTACCGCAAGGTTCCCGAAGGAGGACTGTGATGTTCAAGAGGATGTCGCGACGGGCAGTGATCCGAGGCGCGGGCGGCGTGGTCATCGGCCTGCCGTTTCTCGAGGCGATGCGGCCAGGTCGCGCACGGGCTGCGGACGCCTCGCCCAAGCGGTTCATTTCGTGGTTCAGCGGCAACGGCCAGATGCCGGTCTACTGGTACCCCACGGGGACCGAGACGAACTTCACCCTCAATGCGGCTCACAAGCCGCTCGAGCCGTACCAGAGCAAGCTCATCCTCTTCGACGGAGTCAAGAACGACGCCGGCAAGGATCCGGTGTACGGGGGTCACCAAGGTGCGCACGCCTCGGCGATCACCGGCGTGCCGTTCGTGAACCCCAAGAGCTTCGGGACCATGCGCCCGGGCGGACCTTCGCTCGATCAGCTGATCGCCGACAAGATCGGCGGCGCCACCAAGATCAAGTCCGTGCAAACGGGCGTGAACCCCGGCCACGACGGCGGGGATCCCTTGCAGGTCGTTTCTTCGTGGCGTAGCGCCACAGAGCTGTTGCCACAGATGGGGAAACCTTCCGAGCTCTTCGACTATCTGTTCATGGACGGAGCGCCGGCCGGCACGCCGCAGAACCCGATGACCGCTGATAACCTGCGTAAACGCCGAAAAAGCATTCTCGACATGGCCGCAGGTCGCTTTACTACGTTGCGCGCGCGCGTTGGCACAGACGACAAGGCGCGCCTCGACAGTCATTTGACGTCAATCCGTGAGGTCGAGAAGCAGGTGTTGGCGATGCAACCTCAGGTAGCGTGCACGGTTCCCAACCGGCCCGCAGACACGTTCGACTCGCTGGCGGGCAACAGCTTCACTCCGCTGACCGGGTCGAACCTGCCAGCATGGGCCAAGGTGAATATGGATATGATGGTCCTGGCGCTTGCGTGCGATCTGACGCGCGTAGCCAGCTGGATGTGGGTCGCGATGGGAACCGGGCCTGTGACCTTCAGCTGGCTTGGCCACACGAATACCCACCACAATTTCGCGCACGGCAATGCTGTGAAACCGTTGACGGAAATCAATGCCTGGTTCAGCACACAGCTGGCGTACGTCATGGACTCGCTGGACAAGCACCCCGACGTCGCCGGTGGGACGATGCTGGATAACACCCTCATCCTGTGGTGGAACGAGCTCGGAAACGGGTCAGCTCACACCGTCAACCCCGCCCCCTACGTCCTCGCCGGCGGCGCCGGCGGCGCCCTGAAGATGGGCCGCTTCCTCGACTACACGGCGGCCCCCATCCAGAACACGCAGCTCCTGCTCACGGTCTACAACGTGATGACCGGAAGCCAGGCCAAGGACCTCGGGCCCACGAGCGTGAAATACTGTCCGGGGCCGGCCCCGGGACTCTGATCCGCCGTCACGCGCCCGCGGCGATGGGTGGTCATCCTCGCAAGGCAGCCGGCCGGGCAGAACCGGCCCTCCCGATTACTTGGACACACGGCACGCCGGCCTAGAATTGCGAGAAGAACCGCCAGAGACCGACGGTGGTGATCGGCACCTGGTTCGAATGCCCTTTGCCGGTGGTCGGGCACCAGACCACCGGATAGCCGGGCTTGCAGCCCTGATAGATGACGCACGGCGACGGCGTGGCCGGATCCCCGTCAAAGTCGTACGGCAGCGTCTGGGTGCCGCAGCCGTTGACCATCAGCAACCGGTCGCGTGCGCGCATACCGCCGGCGAATGAGTTTTGGTTGTCGGTGGTGTCGTGGGCC
>DASRQT010000645.1:0-17305 GCA_035696485.1 Polyangia bacterium
ACCTGGCGGCCAGGGCGCGCGACAACAAGCTGACCATGAAGGAGCTCGAGGGTGGGACGTTCACCATCTCCAACGGCGGCGTTTACGGCTCGATGCTGTCGACACCCATCCTGAACCCACCGCAGAGTGGAATCCTGGGCCTGCACGCCATCCAGAAACGGCCGATGGCCGTCGGCAACGAGGTGCAGGTGCGCCCGATGATGTTCGTCGCGCTGTCGTACGATCACCGTCTGGTGGACGGCCGCGAAGCGGTGCAGTTCCTGGTGCGTGTCAAGGAGTGCGTCGAGGATCCGGACCGCATCCTGCTCGAAGTTTGAGGCTAGCGCGGTCGCGGTGACCTCTCCGTGACAACATGGCAACGAACATCAGGCCTTCAACCCAGGTCCAGCCGCGAGCGTCGTTTGCATTGACAGCGTGCGCTTCGTGGCTTACGTACCCGGGGTGGCACCTCCACTGTCGGGCAGCGTCGGCTCCCTTGCCGCGAAACCACGGCGACGCTCTTCGGTCGACGTATTCCTCGACGAGGAAGAACGCATCGCGATGTTGCGCGCCGAGGCGCGCCGGGGCCTGACCAGCCTCCCCAAGCAGCTGCCGCCAAAGTGGTTTTACGACCAGCGCGGGTCGGAGCTGTTCGAGGAGATCACCCGCCTGCCCGAGTACTACCTCACGCGCTCGGAACGGGAGATCCTGCTTCGACGCGCCGACGAGATCGCCAGCCTGACCAACTCCGAGTCGCTGGTCGAACTGGGCTCAGGTAGCTCCGAGAAGACAACAATCCTGCTGGATGCCCTGGTCCGTCGCGGCAGCCTCACGACGTTTGTCCCCTTCGACGTCTGTCTGCCGGCGCTGCAGCAGGCCAGCGCCGCGCTGGCCCGCGAATACCCCGACCTCGCCGTTCACGCCATCGTCGGCGACTTTGATCACCACCTGCCCCTGTTACCACGGCAGGGGCGCCGCCTGGTCGCGTTCCTGGGCAGCACCATCGGCAACTTCGACGTCGACCACCGGGCCAGCTTCTTCGCGCAGCTGGGCAGCGCGCTTGCGCCCGGGGACTTTCTGCTGCTCGGCACCGATCTGGTCAAAGATCCGGCGCGCCTGGAGGCTGCGTACAACGACTCCGCCGGTGTGACGGCGGCCTTCAACCGGAACGTGCTGCGGGTCTTGAACCGCGATCTCGGCGCCGATTTCGTCGAGGACCAGTTCCAGCACGTCGCGACCTACGACGGCGATCGCGATCTGATCGACATCAGGCTGCGATCGCTGCAGGCGCAGCGGGTGAACGTCGGGGCGCTGAAGCTGGTCGTCCCGTTCGCCGCGGGCGAAGAGATGCGCACGGAGATCAGCGCCAAGTTCACGCGCGCCGGCCTCCAGGACGAACTGGGGACCGCCGGTTACTTCCTCGTCCGCTGGTGGACCGATCGCGCCGGCGACTTCGCCCTGTCCCTCTGGGGCGTTTAAGATCGCGTGAGGGAGGGACGGCTTTGCCGGCCCGAGCTCTTCGCGGGAGGTTCGGAGGGGAGGGTGGGGGCCCCTACCCTCCCCTCTGAAGTAGATCGGCGCGCGACCGGGATGACCAGTTTTTCCGCGGTGTGGGTCGGCGAGAAGGCGGCCACCTTGGTGTCGACCAGGCCCGCGGCTTTTCCCGCTGACATGACGTCGCGTTCCGAGATGGCGGCGCTGCCTTTGCGTCGCAGCACCCAGATCGCGCCGTCGGGGACTATCATCTCTTGCAGCGCCACCAGACGCGCCAGCTCGTCGCGCGCCTCGGCCGCGAAGAAGACGATGGCGACAGGGCCTTTGGACTTCTGCTCAACCCGGGCGCCCCGCTGTTTCAGCTCCTTGAGGAAGTCGGCGTCCATCTTGCCGACGACTGCGACGCGCATGTCGCGCGCGACGCCGAGCTTGTCCAGGCGACTGGGCGGGTTGCGGATCTTCTCGGCCCAGGTGGAGGCGACCGCCGTTCCAATCTCCAGGATCAGGTTGCCTCCCGGCCACTTGAGGCAAAGTTGCGGCCCGTCCGCCTTCAGTGTCGTGATCTCCTTGAACGGCACAACCACGCGCAGGTCACCACGCACGTCGCTCCGGAAGACAAGCTCGTTGGTCTCCAGCAGCGCCTTACCCCTGGACCGTCTGCTCCCGATCTGTGCGTGACAGAGGGCTTGCCGACCCATGGTCGGGAGAATACTAGCTGGCGGTGCTGATCGGGGCGCGGACCGTCGCCATGGAGGCAGACGCGCGGCTGGCCTTCTGGCGGCGCTTGTCCGTGTACATGGCGTCATCGGCCTGCGCCAGCAGCTGTTCGGCGCTGCTGCCGATCTCGGGCCAGCTGGCGGTGCCGAGGCTCAGGCTCATCGGGATCTCGCGGCCCACGTTGGCGACCACAAGCTGGTCCCGCAGACGGTCGATGATGCGGCCGCAGTCGTCGGCCGAGAGGTCAGGCAGCAGCACCGTGAACTCGTCGCCACCGGTGCGGCAGGGGACGTCGTGCGTGCGCAGGTGAGCGATCAGGAACTCCCCGACCCACTTGAGCAGGGCGTCGCCGGTCTGGTGTCCCAGGGTGTCGTTGATCTCCTTGAAGCCGTTGATGTCGACCACCAGCACCGAGAACTTGCGGCCGGTTCCGGCCCGCTGCGACCGGCTGAACTCCTCGCGGAGGCGCTCCTCGAAGTAGCGGCGGTTCCACAGGCCCGTCAGCGGGTCCCGGTACGCCATCGAGCGGTAGACCTGCAGGCGCGCAATCTCCTTCCGCAGCACAGCGTTCTGCCGGGACAACCGCAGAAGCTGTGCCTCCATGTCCTCCGCGGGCTTCTGTCGTGTCGGGGAGCCCATCTTCTGTGCTGCCTGTGCTTTCATGACGAGAGCTCTTACAGCAAGGCCTGTGCCTGCTCCGGAGAGCCTTTTGACCGCCCGATATTACCCTCGGAGGCCGTTCGTGACAAAAAAATGTCAGCAAGAACGCATTACCGAACGAGAAATCTAGCCGGAAACCGGGCCGCGTGTGCACCGGCCGTGCGTGTGTCGCCTTTCTGACACCGCCGCCCCGCTCCAACTGTAGGTAACCAGGGATGTATGTGATTGGATGCAGGCAACGTCCTCTTGCCTTTGCACCGCCGGCCCCCATGTTCGAAAAAGGAGGACGAATATGACAATTATCTGGGCACTGATTATTGGTCTGGTTGTTGGCGCTATCGCCAAGCTGCTGATGCCGGGCAAGGACCCGGGCGGCGTGGTCATCACGATGCTACTGGGTGTCGCGGGATCGTTGGTCGCGACGTTCCTGGGCCGCGCGATGGGTTGGTACCGATCGCCTGCGGACGGTCCTGGGATTCTGGCCTCGATCATCGGCGCCATGGTCTTGCTGTTCGTCTACCGCATGGTAGTCGGGCGCCGCCGCATCGTCTGATCGTCGTCGGTGTCCAGCGGCGAATCTGGACAGCACCCATCAAACCGGGTAGGGGTTTCTGCGCGAGACTCTGCACAGAGGCCCCGTTCGCCTATTCGCCATGAAGATATCCGTGATCACGCCGACCCATAGCCGGGAGCGGTTTCTCCCGGCGCTGTATCGGTGCTTCGCCGACCAGGTGTATACCGACCGCGAGCTGTTGATTCACGATGACAGTCCGGCGGCCTCGACGTTCCTGTCGACCTTGCGGGATCCGCGCGTTCGATATTTTCACACGCCCGATCGCCTGAGCGTGGGTGAGAAACGAAACTTCCTGCTGCAGCAGGCGCAAGGCGAGCTCTGTGCCTTCTTCGACGACGACGACTACTACGCACCGGCGTACCTGGCGGTCATGGCCGGCCGGCTGGGCGAGGCGGACCTGGTCAAGCTGACGGGATGGTTCGCGCTGTCGGTTCCCGACGACGCGCTCTTTTACTGGGACACCAGCGCCAATCACCCGCTGCACTACAAGGTCGGTGAAGGCCCGGTCGCATTTGTCACCAGCACGCAGTTCAAGCCGGACTTTGTCTCGCGCAACAGCGACGGCTACGGATTCTCCTATCTGTTCAGGCGCTCGGCCTGCGCGACGGCGCCGTTTCCCGACAAGAACTTCGGCGAGGACTTTGTCTTTCTCACCGAGCTGCGCGCCGCCGGTCGCCGCATCGCCCACCTGGACGACGATCAGGGGTTGGTCGTGCACATCCTGCATAACCGGAACACGTCGGTGATCTTTCCACAGTACCGGCTGCCGGCGCTGCTGGCGCCACGGCTTTTCCCGGGTCTACCGGCGTACCTCGCTGCGCTGAAAGCCTAGACCGGCCAGGATCTGGTGCAGGCGCATCGCCACCGTGTGGCGAGCCCACACCGCCTGCTGGCCGCGTGCCGCGATCTGCCGGGCCTCTGCCGGGTGAGCCAGATAGTGGGCGGCCTTGGCCGTGAGCTGGTCGGCGTCGCGGTAGCATTCGACCTCGACGCCGATCTCGAACAGCTCGGCCAGTGCGTCGCTGCGCTCGGCCAGGACGAAGCCGCCGCACGCGAGGACGTCGAACACGCGCATGGTCACGATGTCGTCCTGGTACAGGCGGCCGATGTCCAGGTTGATGAGCGAGGCGTTGTAGATCTTGGTCAGCTCGACCAGGTGACCGGCCGCGCCCCGGTAGCGAACCGTCGACGGCGATTCGCCGGATCCGGCGGCTGATCCGCTGGACCCGACGCTGGACCAGCCTTGATCACCCCACACCTCGATGCCCAGCCGCGCGAGGCGCACCACGTACGCCTGCCGTTTTTCGGCAGCGGCGATCTCGCCCAGCAAGCGCGCCAGGTGCGCGGCCACCTCGGGCGGCGCGCGCTGCAGGTCGGGCGATCGTGCCGCCAGGGCCGCCGGAACCAGGTAGCGCGAAAAATCCTGGCGCTGCGCCGCCAGCACGTCGTTCATCACCGACGCCGCGTCGTCCGCGCCGGGCGCCGCGCGCGGTCGCAAGTCAGCCACCGCCGCGGTGTACCCGGCGACAAACGCCTGCCGGAACCCTTCGGCCTCCGGCATCAGGCTGGAACCGACGAAGGCGACGGGCGCGCCATAGTGCCGTCGATCCTCCGGCGACAACGTCACCCGCGCGCGCCGCCGCGGATCGGTCCCGAGCGGCAGGTAGCTCACGTGGGCAAACCCGGCGGCGCGGTACTCGTCCACGTTCGCCCGACGGTAGGTGAAGATGCGCGCGCCCTCGGTCGGGCCGCGGCACGGGGGCAGGGCGCTGGTCGCCGGATCAATTTCCCACACCGCCAGTGGGCAGCCCTGGGCGGCCGCGAATTCGACCAGCCCCTCGGTGTAGTTGATGGCCGCGATGAACGCCGGGCGCAGCGTGGTCACCGCGCGCGCCAGCTCTTCCTGCGCCAGGCGATGAATGTCCAGCGTGTAGACCGAGAACCCTTCGTCGCGAAGGGCGGTGGCCAGATCGTCGGTGTAGAGCGCCCCCGCGCACAGCGCCACCAGCGGACGCTGGTCGGAGACGGCGCCGGGCGCCAGCAGGTGATGTTCGTTCTGGTACACCGTCCCCAAAAATGGGTGGACGATGAGATTGCGCCCGCGCTCGGCGCCAATGCGTCCGCTGGCTGCCGCGGCGACCAGATCCGATCCCAGCATCAAATTCAGCCGCCCGGTGGCCAGGGCGGCTGACCAATCGTTGCGTCCCAGCGCCAGCCGCAGCAACCACGGGTCGCGTTCCCACGCCGTCACCACCACGTCCGGGCGGACGGTCAGCAGCGCGTCCACCTGTTCGCCGAGGCCAATGCCAAACACGAAGATTTCACCCGCCGGCGGCGCGCGCGTCAGCGACTGGTCGACGGATTCGGGCGCCAGCGACAGACGGAAGCGACTGCCGTGCAGGCGGTATTGCACCTCGCCGCTGTCCTCGACGATGATGTGGTTGCCGTCGACCGGCCAGCCGATCCGTTCCACCAGCTCGGGATCGCGGCGCGCCAGCACTTCCAGGCTGTGGCGCAACATGGGGCTGATTATTGCAGCGACTTTCCCCAGCGCGCCAGAATCCACGCGGTGGCGTTGTCGCGACGCGAGTAGACCGCAAAGCCGTCGTTGTTGGTCCGGCTGGCCGGCGATAGCTGCCACAGCAGGCCCAGCTGTCCGCCGTTGGTGGCGAACAGGTGTCTCAGCCAGCCGTCGTAGTTCAGCGCGCGTTCGGCGTCGGGGGCGACGTACCCGCATTCGCCCAGGTAGCCGATCTTGTCGCTGATGCTGGCGATGGCCTGGTGACGTTCGATCCAGATCTGCGTGTCGCGCACCGTCGACAGGCCATAGTTGAGCGGATAAAAGTGGTAGCTCAACATGTCCAGCGCTTCGATGGTCGACAGCTTGGAATAGCTGGCGCCCTCGTCACCGCGCACGGCGTAAAGGTTCGACAGGCCGAGATACGCGGCCGGGTTGTCGTCAAAACCGTCGCCGCCGTCGCTGACCAGATGATGCGGCGCCACCTGCTTGAGGAAGGTCGCCAGCTCGGCGATGGCGTCGACCAGCCGGTTGGTCCCGCGGCAGGATTCGCAGCGCAGCTCGTTGCCGATCTCCCAGGCCAGGATGGTCGGTTCATCGCGATACGAGATCCCGGTGAATGTGTTCACCCGGTCCAGCAGCATGAGGACGTAGTCCTTCCACCACTGTTTCATTTGTGGGTTGCTGAAGAAGTCATCCTTTGAATAGGTCCCGCCGAACGTGTTGCTGGCCCAGGCCGCGTAGGCGGGCAGCCCCCCGTATTCAGCCCAGTTGTTCACCAGCGGGACGATCAGGCGGATGCCGCGCTTCTTGGCCTCCCACACCGCCTGGTCCAGACCACGCAGCCCCTCTTCCCGGAACCCTCCCTCGGGGCTGTGGCGGATGGCCGAGGCGTCCTTTGCCGAATCGTTGAACCCCCAGATGCGCGCGACCGGCAGCGACAGGCACACCAGATCGTCCATCACCTCGCGCACCGTCTTCAGCGCGGTGGCGTCCTGATCTTGCTGCGCGTACGACAGGAGCTGCTGCAGGTAGTAAAGGTTGGTTCCGGTGGCGCGGTACGGGGACACATTGTCCAGCAGCAGCGAGCCGTCGCCGCGCCCCACGAATCCCGAGATGGGCGGCAGTGGCGGGCAACCGGTGTCTTCCAGCTCATCCGAGTGCGCGCGCACGACCGGCGCGGGATCGGGGGTTTCCTCGTTCGGAGCCGGCGGTCGTTCACACGTCCCAAGCGTGAGCACGGGCGCCAGAGCGAACGCGATCGTCACTTTGCGCACAAATCCAGGGTAGCACTGAGGCCGCTTCGGTGCCCCGTCGCCAGGCTCCCGCCGCGCGACTCAGGTATCGGCTTCGGGGCGGTATTCGCAGGCGTCGTAGAACTGGCGGCCGAATGCCGTCACGAACAGGAACTTGTACTGGATGTCGGGGACCAGCGGCTCGGTGATGGGTCCCAGCTCCGCCGGGCGGCGCGCCGCGATGCTGGCCAGGATCTCCAGCACGCGCGCGTGCGTCTCCAACGCCTTGAACATGCGCGTGTCCTCCGACAGTCGCGCCGGCCGCATCTCCGTCAGCCCCAGCCGGCACAGGTTGTCGAGGTACATGGGCGCCCGGTCGGGGAAATCGCAGCCGCCCAGCTCGCCAAGCAGGCTGAAATTTCGCAGCTCGGTCTGGGTATAGCCACCGTGCTTGTAACGCGATTGAACCGTGAGCACCGGGTACGGCCCGTCGGTCTCCAGCAAGCTGAATATGCGCGCCTCGTCCGCTGTCATCTGGCGCAGCACCTGCAAAAACGCGGGATGAACGCGCTTGGACGTGGCGCTGTCCATCGACGCCGCCAGCAGGTTGAGGTAACGCTCGCGCAGGGTCTCGTCGGCGCGCAGGCAACCCGACAGCGCCTGCGCCGCCAGCACCGGATTCGGCGGCAGGCGCCGGCGTTCGGGAATCGCGCGCCTGCGTTCTCCGAGCTCGCGCAGCACGGCGGGCACGCGCGCCGCAGCCTGCGGCACGAAGCCCAGCGGCGACATGGCCAGCCGCGCCAGGACCTGCAGCCCGCCACCGAGATCACTTTCCCCCGGCGCCAGATCCAGCTTCGGGCGAACCATCAGCGCGGCAATGGCGCGCGTGGCGTTGGCGACCCGCTCCCTCTCTTTGCTGAAGAACATCGGCCGCAGGTTACCCGAACCCCCTCCGCAATGGGAGATATCAGGCACGGCGCGTCGGGGGCATATACCCCTTTTGTCTCGCGGCGCTAGCCTGCCGTGTCACACAAGAACCTTGACTCACCTACACGCCGATGGGATGGTCCGCGACGGCATTTAGCAAATTTTTTGCCTGCGGAAATCGACGTGCCTACCATCCGTTCCACCGTGCGATCAAAAAAGCCGACGGCGCCGCGCGCGACCATGACCCTGGTGACCCTGCGCCAGCTGATCCGTGACGTCTCCGCCGGAATTCGCGTGCTGCAGACCCGTGACGGCCTGGGCCTCAGCGAGGACCAGATCACGGAGCGTGCGCGCAACATCGTCACCGGGCTGATGGGCAACTACCACATCGAGATCCTCGACGAAATTCAGCCGCGCCCGTCTGCAGGCGCGTCATCGCGCACGACCGACGAGGACGATCTCCTCGACGCGCCAGCCGCCTCCGAGAGCTAGCCGCGTGTTTCACGGCGCCGGCAGGGCGCCGTCGATGAACCGGGCCAGCGTCTCGCGATAGCTCTCGAGCGACATCGTCTCGGGGACGTTTCCGTGGTCGGCGCCGGGGACCATCACCAGCTCCGTGACCGCGGATGGCGCGCCCTGGCGATGACCGCGGGCCAACGCCTCCGAGTAGCGCGGCAACACGTACGGATCGGCGGTGCCGTGAAGCGCCAGGTACGGCGCCTGCACGAACGGGATCTTGGCCAGGTTGTCCCAGACGCTGTCGGCCACGAACGAGCGCGGCAGATCGACGTACGCGCCGTCGGCGATCAGCGCCTGCACCGAAGCAAACGCCGACTCCGTGATCAGCGCCGCCGGCGCCTGGCGGAAGGCGAGGTCTATCGCCAGCGCGGCGCCGAAGGATCGACCGTAGGTGACGAACCGGGTGGCGTCGACATCGGGTCGCGCCGCCACGAAGTCGCGCGCCGCCTGCTCGTCGAGCTGGATGCCCGCTTCGGAGGGCGTTCCCGTCGACAGACCGTAGCCGCGAGGATCAACGATCGCGAGGTTGTAGCCCAGCGGATAGAGGTACTCCATCCGCACCCACGAGGTGCCGATGTTGGAGCTCTGGCCGTGAAAGTAGAGGACCGTGACGTCCGGGCGCCGGCCGCTTGATGCTATGAACACCGCGTGCAGGGTTTCCCCGTCGGGCGTCGGGATGAACAGATCCTCATGCGCCGGGATGACGTCGGTCGATAGCTGATAGCCGCCCGCCGGCGCCGGCTTGGGATCGTAGAGAAATCCGTCGAGCCGCGCCGGGCCGCACGCGGTGAACAGCACCGCCGCCGCCGCCGCCACCGTTCGCGTTGTCGTCCCGTTCATCGCACGTCTCCGAAGTAGAGGTTCAGCCCGACCAGAACCGACAGGTAGCCGTGACTTCCGGGCGAGATCCAGGCCGGCGCCAGCGGGCCCACGTCATACTGAGGGACCAGCCATTTGAGCTCCAGCGATAGACCCACCCGCTGTCCCAGACGGACTTCACCGCCGAAGAGCGGGCCCCAGACCACGCGCGTGGGGGCTCCGATGGCCAGGGCGAGATCGACGCCGGTATAGACGAGATGGCGCTGGCGCACCCGCCAGGCCGCCGCGCCGGTGACGAACGGGGCCACGCGCGTGTCGGCGACGTTGGTGAGGAGGTGGACGCCGCCGACCGTGGTCAGCGTCGGAACCGCGCCCGATTCGCGGATGATCGGATGGTAGACCGCGCCCGCCTCGAGGTGGGCGACGCCGAACAGCAGCGCCGTCGCGTCGACGCTGGCGGTGACCGAGGCGTCCCTTCGGACGCCATAGCTGCCGCCCAGCGTGAGGATGGGTGTCGGGATGACCAGCGCCGGGCCGTGGCTGTCGCCACCGAGGCCGACCAGCGGGCCACCGAGCGAGGCGTGGCCGGCGACGTTGCCACGCCCCAGCGGGCGCACGTGGCGGCTGGACGCGCAGCCTGCCAGCACCGTCGCCATGGCCAGCGCGGACAGCAGCAACAGCCGGGCGGCCGCGGCGGGAACCAGCGCCATGCACAAAGACGCGACACTGGGGGCGCACGGCACGCGCGCATCATAATTCAGAACCCCGCGAGGGTTTCTACTGAACCATCGTCGTGTTGTCCCAGGCGTCGGCTGGCCTGAGCGACTCTTTGATCTCTTCCAGGCTGGCGTTCATGGACGCCAGCTGCGAACGAAGCGCGCGAATCTCGGCCTCGCTGCTTTGCCGGCGGTCGGCCCCGTCGCGGAGGTCGGCCAGCGTTGTCAGGGCCTCGCGCAGGCACTTGGCCGTCATGATCAGCGCGAACGCTCCTGCTTTTTGAATCGTCTCCATGTGTCACCCCTGCATGCCGCGGTCACGGCAAAAGGGACATCGACAGGGGCGGCTTTTCACTGAAGCTGGGCCGAAAACCGCGGTTTAACCGCTGGATCTCAGGCGCGGCAGGGTGTCGATGCCGGTGTCCGGCAGCCCGCCTGGGCAAGCTGGCGCAACGGCTGCCACCGAGGGCGCCTTGGCCTGGTGTGGATCCGCGCCGCTGCCCGCGATGACGGTCAACACCGGCGCCCGTCGTGAGCGCGGCCAGAGCGAGTAGGCGGTGAATGGCAGAAAACAGACGAACTCGAGGGTGACGTTCACGACGCCGTTCCACGACAAGAAATCCAGGCCGCGCGGGGCATCGGGCAGGACGCGCCAGGGCGACATGAACCGTCCGTCGGAGAACGGCCACAGCAGGGGGATCCCGCGCCCGCCTTCACCCACTGCGTCCAGCAGGCCGTGGCTGGCCACGGCGATGGCAGCGACGATCGCGGTTCGAACGCCGCGCCCGCCGAGGTGACGCGCGATCAGGCCGACCAGAACGCCGACCGCCACCGCGAACAACAGCGAGTGCGAAGCGCCACGATGTCCGGCGGCGCCATTGTCGTCGGTGCCCAGCGCCACCAGCAACACGTCGGCGTCGGGCAACATCGCCAGCAGCGCAAACAATGTCACCTCGCCGTATCCGCGCAGCATCGACAGCGGGGACGTCGCGGGTGACGTAGGCTCGCTCGTCGTTCGGCCGGATGCCGACACCGTCTTTCCGTGCAGCTTCCCAGCCAGCAACCCGACGGCGACATGAGCAAAGCTCGCCACAAATAAACTGTGACTGTAAGCACCATCTCCGGCCACAGGTAAACGACAATTCGGTGACAATTCAACGCGGGACCACATGACGGCGCCGGGCCGTCATGCGTTTGGTTACGTTCACCGACGCCCACGCAGGAACCCCCACATCTGCGCCGGCGCCCGAAAAACTAATCACCGTCCAGCGCCAAGGATTGTCGACATCGATCGGGTCCGTGGGTACCCTGATGCGGTGAGCAGTTCGAACCAAGCGTCCGAGACCGAAGCCGCGCTGCTCGACCTGCTGTCCAAGATTCAATCGGCGTGGCCGTCGTCGGAGTGGTCGTGGGATCAGCGTCACGCTTGCGTCACCTCCGTACTGGCCACCAAGGCGCAGACTCAGGCGCGAACGCAGCTTTTGACCGCCCTGCCGCACGAGTGGACGTCCGAGACGCTGGGTACGGCAACCCCTGACGTGCTTGGGCTGGCCGATCTCTGCGGTGGGTTGCGCCCGGGGCAGCTTCTGCTGTCGGGCGACAAGGTGAACGATAGCTGGGCCTATGGGTTGTGGTGGCCGTGGGGTGACGGATCGGCGGTGTCCATCCGCCTGGGCATCGCCACCGGTGCCCAGCCCGACAGCAAGCTGTCTTCCGCGCTGCGGAAGCTGTTCGCCATCGGCGCCTGAGCCACTTGGTAGGCGCGGAACCGTTTCCCGCCGGCAGCAACAGCGACAAGCTCTGGCAGGGGAAAGCGCGCGCGCTGCTGGCGCGTGCCATCGAGCGGCACGGCGGATGGGCGGCCTGGCGCACGTTTGCCGGCGTCGTGCTGCGACCAGTTCGACTGTCGGGACTGCTGCCGACGGTCAAGGGTCTTGGCCGGACCTTCGTCTTGCCGGGGCGGATCGAGGTGCGGCCCTGCGACGGTGTGACCACGCTGCGCGATTATCCCGAACCCGGGAGGCACGGCGTCTTCGAGCGCGGTCAGGTGACGCTGTTTGATCGCGTCGGGCGTCCCACTGTGCAGCTCGCCAATCCGCGGCCGACGTTCCGCTGGCTGCGAAAGTACCGGCGCTGGTCCCCGGTGGACGCGCTGTATTTTTTCGGATACGCCATGGCCCATTACCACGCGCTGCCCTTCACGCTGGTCGATGCCCGTCCGCGGCGCGTGGTCAGGGCCCGCGTCCGCGGACGTCTCGTCGACGGCGTCGAGGTCGCGCTGCCGCGCGATCTACACACGCACTCGCGCGTGCAGACGTTCTACTTCGATGACGGTCTCCTGGTTCGCCACGACTACGTCGCCGACATCGTCGGCGCGTGGGCGCGCGGCGCTCATTTCTGGGAAGACTTCGTTACCATCCGCGGGTTGCCGATCGCGCGCCGCCGCCACGTGGTCGCGCGATTCGGCCGCTTCACGACCCCGTTGGTGGCGTTGCACGCCGAGTTCGCCGACGTGACGGCCCAGTGAAGGTGGGTGACGCCGGCTGCCGGCGCTGATGCTCTCAGTAGAGGCAGACATAGTCCGATTCGACGCGGACCTTGTGGCGGCCAAAGTTTGAGTTGGATTCGTACCAAACCAGATCGCCCCTCGCGTCGAATTGCCATGCCTCGCGGGTCACATTTCCAGGGGACGACGCATAGGAAGTACCGCCCACGGAATACCGATCGACCACGAAGTCAACAGGCTGCGGTGTCTGGACATGCGCCCCTCCCTGTTCTGACACCACGCTGGGTAAACTGTTATCCTTGCGGAAATTGACGGTTTTGCGGAGGAACAGGATGAACCAGGTGTTGCGCTCCCGATCCGTCCTCTTGTTTGTCCTTGCCGCGGGTTGCGGCGGCGGCGGGGCCGGGTCGCCGATGACAAACCGGCCGGCCGACGCCGCCGGCGGTGACGGAGGCACGACCACCGATGCGCCGGCAATTCCCTCCAGAAGCGGAGGCAGCGGTGGCGCGACGCCGTCCCCGGACGTCGGCGCCTCCGCCTCCGGTGGCTCGGTGACACCGCCGGCCGACGCCGACAACAATCCGGAGACGTCGCCGCCACCGGCGCCGGATGCGAGTGTTGAGGTTGGCACGCCGGGGGCATGCAAGTATTTGCTCTGCGAGAGCTTCGAGGACATCGCGGACGGCGCGCCGCCCAATCCCGCGATCTGGACCCGGACCAGCAACGACATCGTCGTTGATTCCGCGCGTGCCGCAAACGGCGGGAAGAAAGCGCTGCACATCCCGCCTCTGCTGAGGGGAGCCAAGTACATTCGCGAGAACAAGACCGTGGCCGCCATGGGCAAGTCTTTTTACGGTCGCCTCTTCTTCTGGATTGAAAAGCAGCCGACCGAAAAACCGGCGACGCTATATCACTGGACGCTGCTGGAGGCGGATGAGGCCGACTCGATCAGCGCCGGTCGGGTCCTGCGTCTGGGCGGTCATATCGAGGCCTCCGGGACCAACTGGTTGCGGTTCAACTTTGAGACGCACGGTAATCCGGGCGAGACCGGCCTGTCGGATCAAAGTGCGGTGCTGTCGCCCAGGCAGTGGTACTGCGCCGAATTCTATTACTCGCTTACCGACAACGAGGCGCGCTTCTGGCTGGACGGCGTCGAGGACCCCAAGCTGCACTGGAAAGGCCCGATGGCCGGCTACACGTTCCCGGCCGCCATTGCCTGGATGACGTTCGGGTGGGCTGAATATCAGGCGGCGCTCACGCCCTGGGAGCTGTGGATCGACGAGATCGCGCTGGACACGAAGAAGATCGGCTGCCAGTAGCGCCGGAGAGTCGGCGCTACTTCAGGCAGCCGCCGGTTTCACCGACAGTGTGGCGTACCCGCGAGCCCGTCGTTGAACTCCTCGAGAATACTGCTGAGCGCCACGGCAGCACTTCCGTCCGGGGTAGCTGGCGAAACGCCGTAGGGAAGTCGTCCGTCCGTGTCCTTGTGCGTCTCCATCCAGTACTGCGCCGCCGACAGCGCGTTGGCAATCTGGGCAGGAACCGCCGCGCCGGCGGCCTGATTCAACAGCGCCGCAACTAGCTGGTGGCCAAGGATCAGGCTAGCGTCACATTCCGATGCGGTCATGAGGATGTTGACGAGCTCTTCCTTCGAATAGGTCACCTGACCGACGATCAGGGAGGCAACGGGCCAGGCATCAGGATGATTCTTGCAGTAGCCGTGGGTCCTCGTGCATCCGAGACTGCTGCCACCGGAGCCGCCGCTTCCAGTGCCCGCCGAGCCGCCACAGCCGCCGGCTCCGTGACCCGGGTCGGGACCTCCCGCAGAGCCGCCGGTTCCGCCGCCTTCGATAGAACCACCGGTTCCGCTGCCTTCAATAGAGCCACCGGTTCCGCCGCCTTCGATAGAACCACCGGTTCCGCCGCCTTCGATAGAACCACCGGTTCCGCCACCTTCGTCAGAACCACCGGTTCCGCTGCCTCCGTTAGAGCCGCCGGTTCCGCTGCCTGCGCTGGAGCCGCCACTTCCACTGCCTTGGCCGACCCCGCCAGTTCCGTCTCCGCCGACGCCGCCAGTTCCAACGCCCTCGTCCCCGGGGTTGTTTCCGCCCCCGCCGCCACCAACGCCGGCGCCGCCGGTTCCCGTTTCAGAACCTGCGACGCCACCGCTGCCTTCACCCGAAGTGCCGCCGGCTCCTGCCGTTCCCGTCGAAGGATTGGTCGGCTGCATCTGGCAGGCCAGCAAATCTGGCGTTGCTGTACAGTCTGGCGCGCCGCCACCAACGTCAACGGCCGGACAGTAGAATCCGCCGTTGCTCGACGGACAGGGATATTTCCCCAGCGGCAGCGGCACACCTTTCGGCTGCGTCGAGGTGCAAAAGACGACGTCCCCGGTCTTGTGCACGCAAGTCCAGTTGGTGCAGATGAGGCCGTCCCCAGCGTTGATGCAACTGGTTCCCTTGGGCGGCAGAGACGTCGCCGCCCCGCTGGGATCGCTACATCCGTTGACGAGTCCGACCAGACAAACTGCGGTTGCGATACTCGCGAACAGATGAATCGAGCGTTGGAACATTGAAACCTCCAGGTGGGCCATTGGTCGCCTTTAACCCACATACCTTACCTGGAATAATCGACTTCAAACAAGTAAATTAACTTACATTAAATACTGTGATGTAAGTGCGCCAACCAGCTGATTATTTAGGCCAGTGCGACGCGATGCGATGTATTGAGCGTCAGGATGACGGTTCCGCCACCCGCGCTGCGATGGACGCCGTCAGAGGGTGGCGACGCGCCCTCGTCGCGGATTGGTTGTGGTAGGCGGCGCGGCACCTGCGGCCAGCGACCGGACGTCAGATCCACCGTGGGTGCGTTACTTTGGACAGCCGACGCGCGCGTTGGATGACAGCGCCAGGTCGTTGTACCAGACGCTGAGGCCGGGGGCGCCGGCTCCGTACACGGCGAAGCCAACCAGGATCACCCGCTGCGCAGATTCGCTACTGGCGCGGCGGCGGATAGCCGGCGGGAGGCGGCGGATATCCCGCGGGCGGCGGAGGGTAGCCCGCAGGGGGAGGCGGCGGATACCCGGTGGGCGGGGGATATCCGGCACCGGCTGGCGGCGGATACGACCCGGCGGGCGGGCTGCCTTGCCAGGCGCCGGCCGGCTGCAGCTGATAGATGTGCATCGGCTGGTACGCCATCACCCAGAGCAGCGGGACCAGCAACAAGATGCCGAAGATCAGCGCGGCGACATCCAGCTGTTCGTTGCGCACCAGTGTCACGTCAAGCGGCTGAAAACCGGGATACTCCAGCCGAAGCTGCGTCGTCGATCCGACGATCCTCGTGTCCGCCAGCGTGTACGGCGTGTTCCCCACAGCCATTCCGTTGACCAGGACGCGTGCGCCCGTAGGCTGGCTTTGAATGACCGTCGAGCTCGCGCAGCCCGCGAAGGCGCCCAGCGTCAGGGCGGTGACGAATGGGAAGAATCCAGCCAACCGCAGCCGAGAGAGCGTCATCGCGCGCACTGTAACCAGCACTACGTGGTTCGTAAAGCGACGTTCGCGGTCACCGACTCTGCGTTGTTCGTCGCAGGGTGAGCTGGCTCTCACCGAACACGACCGCGCTGGTTGAGAGCGCCAGGCGGCCGGTCAGCTCGCTGCCGGCATGACGGATCGCGCCCCGGGCGACGAATCCCTGCTGCGGAGGACATTTGCACGTGAGATCCAGATCGCCACGCGGGCTCAAGGTGCCGAACAGGCGAAAGCTCTCCTTGGCGGCGCGGTTGTACATCCACCCGCTCACCGCCCCGGCCGGCGCGATCTGCAGAAACAGTCTGCCCTTCTGCTGCTTGCCGGCGTCCTCCCAGGGACCCTCCCACGCGCCGGCGAAATCCGACGACGGCGACGGCACGGGCGCTGCGACGACAGCGGGCACGGGCGCGCTGGCGGGGACGGGCGCGGGACCCCTGGGAGAGGCCGGTGCCGACGTGGGCACGCTGGCGGGAGGCGAGGGGACGCCGGCGGAAACAGGTGGGGGCGCGATCGCCGGGATGGCGGCGGTGGAACCGGATCGCGGCGCGCCGACGGGGACGGCATCCACCGCGCGTGGCGCCGGCGCCGGATCGGCGGCGGCGGATCCAGCGGAAGCGTGCCGTGTCGCCGATTTTTTTGTACCCGCAAGGCCCTTCTTCGACGAGCTTTCTCCCTTTGGCGCCGTCGCATGTGGTTCGGGCGTCTCGGCAGCGGCGACCACCGTTCGCGCCCCGTTGATCACCGCCGCGTCGGCGGTCGTCGCCGCGGCAGCGGGAGCGTCGGACGGCGTGCCCGCCTTGAACAAGAATAGCCCGGCGCCGACGGCGGCCGCGGTCAACAGCGCCCCCACCACCAGAGGTCCCCGCCGGTTGGTCGCCGGCACGTCCTCGACGGTGGGGACCACCTCCGAGGCCGAGTGCTCGAACGTCGTGCCGGTGGGACGGGCGGTCGACATCCGCGGCTGCGCCTGCGTCGGCGGAGCCGTCTGCGGCGGCGGCGCGACCGCATCAGGGACAGTCGTCAACCCGCCGACGAAGGCCATCAGTCGCCGGGCGATCTCGCGCATGCTGGCGGGGCGCTGCGCCGGATCTTTGCGCAGCAACTGGTGGATGAG
>DASRQT010000646.1:0-4023 GCA_035696485.1 Polyangia bacterium
TGCTGCCGCCATTGACGTTGAGAGATTCCCCCCCCAATCCGACGATGCTCCCCGTCGGCTTTCGACCGTACGCGATGCGCGCCCCGATAATGTCCCAGGCGCTCAGACGGGTGGCGAAGTTGCAATTGGCAGGAGACATGACCGAACTGGCGACATCCCCCTCCAGTTCCAGGCTGGTCCCGCCGCCGGTCCGCTGGTTGCAGCCAGTGTTATTGGTCTCGGTGATGAACCCCAGGGTCTGACCGAAGTGGAACAGGACCGTCGCGGCCGCCGGCGTGATGCTCCGGAAGATCACGGAGTTTCTCCCCCCCTGCTTTCCAATATTTGACTGTCCCTCGACCCCAAGGCTGGGATTTCTGGACACCACCGTGAGGTTCGACCCGGGCAGCGACGATGGACAATCGTTCCAGCCGTCGAACTCGATCCGCGCGGCGCGTTCCCAGTTGTCCTCCACCTTCACCCGGATGGCGGTCTTTTGGCTGTCCGTGAAGTCACCGGCCCTGAAGCACGTCGGCACGACGCCGTTGGGCCATTTTGTGACGCCCGAAGCGAGCCACAGGGGCTGCCCGGTGGCGTCGACCCGTGAATCGTCGGCAGCGTCACTCCCCAGGCATCCACCCGCGGTGACGACAAGGGCAAGCGGTAGAACCATGGCCAGTCTACGTATTGATCGCATTCGGAACTCCTTGTCTTGATGGCGGCAACGAGGGATGCCTGATCCTGCGGCGACCCACGCTGTTGAGTGCTGATTCGAACACTCACGGGTTTAGTCGTGCCAGGTCGCGTCGGTCAACTTAATAGAGTGCCGTTACGACGATTTTACGTTGTTACTTACACTATTGGCGTCGCCGCTACTTTGTTAACTCCACGACTTCGCGTTCGTGCCTGCCGTCGCGATGAGCCACCCAGAGGGCTACGAGAGGTCGTCTGATCTCGGATCGGCTGGCAGGACCTACGGGCGAAGAAACTGAAGCCCGTAAACCAGCTGGATCGCGTCGCCCAGATTCCACAGCCAGGGCGCCGTCAGACTCGGGTTCTGTATCAGCACCTGCAAACCCGGCGACTGCATCTGTTTGAGCAACGTGCCCGGGTCCGGTTGCAAGGTGATAGCGCCGGCCGCCGCCTCACGCCCGACATAGGCCTCAAGCTCGTCTGCGCCGCGTCCCACCAGCGCCCTCAATCCGGCGGCGGTCTTCGTCGACAGCACATCGACCACCAGCACGCCTAGCCCCCCCGAGCGCAGGCTTCCGGACAGCGTCGCCAGGTGCAACGCCGTCACGGCGCCGGACAGGCGCCCCCAGTTCGCGCGCGTGGTGACACAGGCGCGAAGAAACGGAATGGTCAGCTGGCTAAGCACACCGGCTGACAGCACGACGTCGAACGGGTTCTCGCGCTTCTGCATCAGGAATCCAACGATGTCCCATGCTGCCGCCACCGCCGCCTGGCCCAAAGTGCTATCGTCGGGGAAATTTTCGCCCCACTCGTCCAGGCGCGAGGTGAATCCGGACAGATCCACCGGCGCGTGCAGGACGACCTTCTTCCGCGTGTCGGACGGCAGCGCCTGACGCGCGCCCTCCAGCGCTTCGCCGTCCATGTCGACGAGATGGATCTCGCGGAACACGGACGCCAGCTGCTCGAGATCCAGGTCGGAGCCATTGCCGGCGCCAAAGATCGCGATGTCGCCTGCGCCAGCGCCGGAAACCAGTGCCATCACCCGCTCACGGTGTTCCTGATACCGCTCCCGGGTTCCGGCCCGCTGCTGGTTCACATACCTGAGGTAATCGGCGAAGCGCGCCGCGCTGTCAAAGGGCTCCTGCAACGCGTGCGCCGCGGCGAGGTGCTTGTTCAGACAGACCAGCGAGCACGCCGCGAAGGCGCCCTGGGCCACATCACACTGGTCGCACAGGCGACGCAGGTCGGATGAACAACCGCAGGTCTCAATTCGAACGCTTTGCCCTGCATCGTCCATCTGCCATCCCGCGACCGCGCCAAACATAGCTGTTTGGGGTGCGCTTGGGCAAACTGCGTACCCCACACTGATAAGCTACCCGCCAACTGCCCCCTACCTACTGTCGTCATTATTCCGTCGCTCGTTCGTCGTACCGGGAAGGTCTTGAGGACGAAATCAACGCAACGCGACGAGGGGTCTCATCAACCGGCAAATGACTCTGCACGCAAAGACACCAGGCAAGGAGGATCCCATGTGCCTTCATCCCCGTTTGCGATCACTAGCTTTCGTTCTTGCCGCGAGCACAGGCTGCATGGGTGCAGTTTCAAAAACCGACACTCCCAGGGGGGCGGAGGGGGGCGGCACTCTTCTTACACAGATGGTGAGCCCCAATCATCCAGACTCACAGCCGTGGGTGACTGTTCCGGCCAACGCCGTTGGCGGAGGTCCGTGCGCGGGGACCACCGTGGCCGGGTTACTCGACGAGATTCGCGCTGACTTTGCCGATGTCCAGGACATCACGAACTTGAAGACGCCCGGCCCAGACGGAACCATCACGATGGTCGCCGGGCCCGCCGTGCGAGAGGGAACTGCTCCGCCACCTGCAGTTGGGACAGCTTCTTATATCGTCGCGCTCCGGGACGAACGCTCGCTGGCGGCTGTCTTCTTTCGCGGAGCAGGCTGTTTAGAAGAAAACTGCCAAGACCGGCGCCATTGGTTCTTCGAAACCGGCGATGCGTGTCGACCACGTTGGGTCGGATACAATCGCACTGTCGATCGCGTTGGCGGGAGCCACGGCCGTTGCGTCGACTTCGAAGGAACGTCGGTCTGGTCCATCCCGGGAGATCCAGAACCTCGACGACGTTGCGACGCCGACTGGAGCCCCCAGAACATCAGTGGCACTCGCCGAGCGGCATCCATCGATCCATTCGGTTGTAGCCAAACCGTCAATCCCGGTCCCGGCCATGTGGTCCCGATCGTATTGTCGATAACGCAGGGGACTGACCTCGGCGTGGCGGCACTTTCGCTATCTGGCACCGGGATTCTATTTGTGGATGGCAGGTCCTTCGCGGGTAAGGTCGAGCGTCAGCGTCTTACATCCAGCACAGACGAGACGGTGGCGGGTGATTGCCCGGTTCGCCGTCGCATCGATATCAGTCTCGACTTCGAGGAACCAACAAACATCGGTCTCCCGGGCGGGTTCGGTATGGTCGAAATTACCGCGGACGTGCCCTCCGGCTGTTCGCCTCCTGCCGGCACCGCCTGCAGGTCGTCTGCGCACATAGTCAAGGACGGCATCTACTCGTCGCCGTAGCACCTGACGGAGTCCCGCGCGCTATTTGAAAATCGCCAGGTCGACGATGTCGGCGATGGCCTGCATTCCGGCAGCGTTGGGGTGCAGGCCACCGTCGGCGACTAACTGCGGCACCCACCGCGCCGGCATCATGCCGGGGACGCTTGTCGCCTTCTCCTGATCGATGATCCCGTCACAGCCGCTGTCGGCGCTCCTGATGAAATCGACGACCATCGCGCGCTTCGGTTCATCGGGGAGGAACGGCGTCAGCGTCGAACACAGGAACTTGACCCCCTTGGCGTGGGCCATCGCGATCATCATCTTCATCTGGCCGATATCGATCGCCGGGGTCGACCGACCGAGGTCGTTGATCGGGTCGTCCGAGAAGATCACCCATTTGACGTTGGTCTGCTCCAGCACGTCGCGGTTGAATCGCGCCAGCGCGTTCGAGGTGCCCTCGCCGCTGATGCCCTGGTTGAGCACGCCGATCACCCGGTTGGCGCCGACCAGCTTGACGGCGAGAAGGTTCGGCCAGCGCTTGTTGTTGTTGCTCCCCGCTATGAATCCGGTGGTGATCGAGGCGCCCAATGCGACGACCGCGCCTTCGGCGGCGGGATTCTGGACGTCCAGACCCAAGACGTAGATATAGCCGCCGCCGCCGCCGTTCAGCGTGGGGGCGGACACCATGTTGCCGGCGGCGGAGTAGTTGGTCTGGAATGGGTTGTTTTGGCAGCTGCCGCCGCTGCTCGCCACGACGAAGAAGCTGATCGCCACGTCGGAG
>DASRQT010000647.1:0-4956 GCA_035696485.1 Polyangia bacterium
CCCCGGCATCCACCGCGCCCCCGATGCCCCCGGCACCACCCTGCCCGCCGTCCATGCCAGCGGCGCCGGTTGCGCCTCCCGTTGCAGGGGCCGCTCCACCCGTGCCGGCGCTGATCGCGTCCTGCGGGTTGGCGGCGCCGCCCGTTCCGGCCGCGCCCGAGGCGCCCGCATCTGTCGCGCCGGTGCCGCCAGCGCCGACGCCACTACCATCGCCACCACCGCAACCCACGTGCAAGGCCGACAGCAGCACGAACGCCGCGGTGATCGGAAATTCGAATCCGCCGAGGTTGAAACGCATACAGCCCCCGTGTTCGATTGAACTCCACTGACAGGCTGGCGGACGCTGGTTGTACCTGTCAATCACGGAATTGGAATATCGCACGCGACGCAGGCGCCCAGTGCGGCGTGGCTTCACGGAAATGTCCGTCCGCGTTTGCGGGCCTGCGTTTTTACAATGTTTTTGGTGGCACCGTCATCGCTAGCGGCCTTACGCTAGACGTCCGTTTTTCTGGAGGTCACCCATGACATCTGGCTGTAGGCGCGCGCGATGTGAGAGCGGCGCTGTCATCGTTTGTCTCTTGTTGATCTGTGGTGCGCTCGGCGGCTGTGCCGGCCGCGGGGCCGTGGCTGACGCTGGGACCTTCGGCGATGTCAGCCCGGGCTCGGGTGGCAGCGTCTCTGGCAGTGGTGGTAGTGGCGGCGGTGGCAGCGGTGGTGCTGGCGGCAGCGGCGGCGGCATGTCGGGGACGGGTGGCGTTACCGGCAGTGGGGGCATGGCCGGGACCGGGGCCGGTGGTAGCGGAGGGTCCAACCTGGACAGCGGACTTCCCGACATCAAGGTCGACGGATTGAATCTTGATGCGCTGACGCTGGATGGGGCGGTGCCCGACGGCATGGTCCCCGCCTGCGGCGCCGATGTGATGAACGGGACCGCCTGCACGTCCGCCACCCCGATCTGTCAGGGCGCCAAGTTGTGCCTCTGCGTGCAAGCGAAGTGGGTCTGCCTCTAGGTCGGGCGGTGCTCTTCCACCGTCCCCTCGGCTCGCCGTTTTGGCGATCATCGATGACGCGTCCCACGCGCGCTGAGCCTGATTCAGGGGACAAAGTAGGCTGAAAAACCTCACGCCTCCGTCGACCGTCGCGCTAGGATTCCAGACTATGCAGCGCACTTTGATAACGACCTTGGGCGTTTCGCTGGTGATCGGGGCGCTCGGCTGCAGCAGCGACAAAGGAACCGCCGGTGGCACGGGCGGCAACGGTTCAGGCGGCAACACCGGCGGTGCCGGCGGTACGGCTGGCGGCGGCGGCACCAGCGGTTCGGGCGGGACCAGCGGTTCCGGCGGGGTCACCGGCTCCGGTGGGTCCAGCGCTTCCGGTGGGAGCAGCGGGTCGGGCGGGGCCAGCGGTGCTGGCGGCGGCGCATCGGGCGGCAGCAGCGGTTCGGGCGGCGGCATGACCGACGCGTCTACCGACTCGGGACCGGCAGCGGGCGATGCCCCGGGAGGCCCGGCCAATGCGAAGATGAGCTTCTTCATCACCAGCGAGAAGAGCACGACCGGCAACCTGGGCGGCATCGCCATGGCCGACGCCAAGTGCCAGCGCCTGGCCACCGTCGCCGGCGCCGGCGGCAAGACCTGGAAGGCCTACCTCAGCACGGCGACCGAGAACGCGCGCATGCGCATCGGTAACGGCCCGTGGTTCAACTTCAAGGGCGACATGATCGCCGACAGCCTCATGCAGCTCCACGAGGAGGGCGGCATGAAGAGCAACCTCACCCAGCAGACCGCGCTGACCGACACCGGCAAGATCGTTTCCGGCCGCGCCGTCAAGAACCCGGGCGAACCGCTCGAGCATGACATCCTGACCGGGACCCTCAGGTCCGGGATGGTGAAGCCGAACGCCCACTGCAACAACTGGACGGCGGCGACGGGGGCGTCGGGGGTTGGTCACGGCGATCGAATGGGTATCCAGGCCGACCCGGTGGTGGCCGCCTCGTGGAACGACGCCCACGAGGGCCAGTGCGGAGACACCGCGCCGGGCGGGGGCGCGGGGCGCTATTACTGCTTTGCGACCAACTAGACGACCAGCGTCAGTTTCATCTGGCCAGCTGAGGGAAGTCGTAGACGACGTGGCCGGTGTCGGGATCGTTGTCGATTCCGACGAAGCCGCTCTTCAGCATGTCGTCCAGCGCCTTCTCCACTTCGGGGAAGTCGCGGCCGGTCGCCAGAACGCCCTGGGTCACGGTGAGCTTGCCGTTGTGCCGGGCCGCCTCCTGCAACAGGAGCATGCGCATGTTGGGCTGCCCGGGCGCGGGCGCTAGGGAGCGGGAGACCCGTGGCTCGCCCGACAGCTCGCGCATCAGCTCGGCCTCCTCCTTCAGCAACTTGAGGTTTCCGCGACGCACCAGGCCCGGGAGGCGGAAGAGATCGATCATCTGCCCGACGCCGAAGAAGCCCCAGGTGATGACGTAGAGGAAACCGGTGACCGGCTTGCCCAGATAGAAGCGGTGCAACCCGCCGAACCCGAACAGCCACCCCATCCAGAGCAGATAGCTCACGCCCTTCGAGTGGAGGCCGTCCTTGCCCAGCGCCGTCATGCGAGTCACGTATGGTGGCGCGAGCGGCGCCGCTTCGCAAGCAGGGCTAGGACTGCCTGGCCCCCGCGCTCGGCCGCCGGTCGGTGGCGTTGACACGACGGGTGCGCTCCCCCACTCTCCGCAGAAAAGATTTGGAGGCGTACCGTGCTCTTCCTACCAGCGCTGCTCGTCACACTCGTCGCAGCCGTGGACGCCCCGCCGACGTGGGCATCGCCAGCCGCCCTGGAGATGGCGCGGCTCCTCGGCGTGGAACTTTTGCTCGACGATTTGCATACCGAGAGCGGCCGCCCCGACGCGTCGGCTCGACGAGACGAGCTGACCCGGCGCGTACTCAAGGCGAGCTTCGAGGCCGACAGCGCCATCGCGGAGATCCAACGGGAACAGGCCGCGCTGGGTGAGCTGCTCAGCGCTATCCAGGGCGATCGAGATGCCCGCATAGGCGTTCTCAACATAGCCGCCGGGGTGTTCGCGGCCGGCGCCGCCGTCGGCACCGGGATGACCTTGAGGAACGACACGGCAACCGCCGGAACGTGGGTTACCACCGTCACAAGCGGGATCGGCGCGGTGCTCGCGCTCTACGCGGCGCAGGTGCCAGGCCGTGGTACGCCGCCGCTGCGCACGCGGTCCAATCTGCTGGCGCCGTTCTTCGATCGGCCGCTCGTCGCGGGTAGCTATCCGCGGGTGGTTTGGAAATACCTCAGCGCGGCGGCGCCGGGCGAAACGGTGACGCGGCGGGAGCAACTCGTCGCCGAGTGGAGGCAGCTTGGCCGCATAGGGGAAGCGACCTCGCCGGAGGCGCAGCGGAAGATCGAGGCGCTCACCCGGCCGGTTCCGGATCATCGAAAGGTGGCAATCGACCTGCTCCAGGATCGTTCGCTCATGCTCTGGGACGTCCGGGCCAGAATCGCTTCCATGAAGGAAGGGCTGCTGTCGTTGCTCGAAGCCGCGGATTCCGGCGCGGGGCGGACCACCGGCGCAGCGCCTTGACTACTCATCGCGGAGCGCAACGATCGGATCCAGTCTGGCGGCATGCCAGGCGGGAAAGAAGCCGAAGAACAATCCCGTCAGGACCGAGAAGACAACGGCGACCAGCGCGGCGTCCGGCTGCGTCGAGAGCTTCCAGCCGATGAGAGGCTCGATAAGGACCACGCCGCCAATGCTGAAGAGCACGCCGAGAACACCTCCCACCAGGCTCAGTATCGCGGCTTCGCCGAGAAACTGTGCTTGCACCGCCCTGGGCGTCGCTCCCACCGCCATCCGGACTCCGATCTCCCGCGTCCTCTGGGTGACCGAGGCCAGCATGACATTCATGATGCCGATGCCGCCCACCAGGAGCGCAATCGCGGCCAGGATGACCAGCAGCACCTTGAGCGTCTGACTGGCCGCGATCTGCGCATTGATGACCTCGTCCGGCCGTCGCATGTTGAAGTCGTCGTCGGCATCCGCCCGAATATGGTGTCGCTGGCGAATCAGGGCGGCTATCGCGCTCACGGCTGGGTTGACGGCCTCGGGCGAGACCGCAGAGCAGAGGATGTCGTCGAGCCACTCGTAACCCTTGCCCTTCAATTTCTTCTGCGCCGTCGTCCAGGGCAACATGATCACGTCGTCCTGATCTTGGCCGCTCGCGGTCTGTCCCTTGCTGCCGAGCAGACCCACGACCCTGAAGATGGAGGCCTGAACACGCACCAGCTCCCCCACTGGACTGGCCGCACCGAATAGCCGCTGGCGTACCGTCTCGCCAATCACGACGACACTGTCCACGTTCCTGACCTGGTAGTCCGTGAAGAACGAACCCTCGACAACCACCCAGCGTTTGACCTCGAAGTACTCTGGCGACACTCCCCTCCATCGGGCGTTCCAGTTGCGGTGTCCGTAGACCATCTGCGCGTTTCCATCGACGTTCTCCGCGACAGCCTTCACGAGTGGGATGTCGCGGCGGATGGCCTCGGCGTCATCGGGCGTCAGCGAGGTCATGCCGTGACTGCCCGAGCGGACGCCATTTACGTTGCGCGAACCCGCCTCAACCCACACCAGATTGTCACCGAGGTTGGCCAGCTCGGCCTCGGCGACGGCGGTACCGGCCCGCCCGATGGCCACCACCCAGATCACGGCTGCGACGCCGACCATGCTGCCCAGCGCGGTCAGCGTGGTTCGCAGCTTGTGGCGCGAAAGTGCCCGCACCGATTCGACCACAAACAGCCTGGTCAAGACCCGGACAGGCACGGTCATCTGGGAATTCTGTTCTGCTCCTGCTTACGCGTCACCGGGTTTCTTCAAGGCGGTTGACCACCTGGAGCACGATGGTCTGGCAGATCACGGTGACCAGTATCGCCACCGCGAAGGCGGCGGGCATGGTCCAG
>DASRQT010000648.1:0-4317 GCA_035696485.1 Polyangia bacterium
GGTTCTGGGCTTGGCGTGCGACGTGACGCGGGTAGCGAACTTCATGTGGGAGGGGATGGGCGGGGCCGGAACCGCGACCTGGCTCGGCCATACCACTGATCACCACAATCTCGCGCACGCCGCGGCGTTGAAGGAAATGACGGAGTGGAACACCTGGTACAGCACGCAGTTCGCGTACCTCATGAGCGCGTTCGAGAAGTACCCCGACGTCGGCGGTGGCACGATGCTCGACAACACCCTCATCATGTGGTGGAACGAGCTCGGCAACGGGTCCGCTCACACCTCCAACCGCGCCCCGTTCGTCCTCGCGGGTGGCGCCGGTGGTGCCCTGAAGATGGGCCGCTTCCTCAACTACACACCGGCCATACAGAACGGCCAGATCCTGCTCACGGTTTACAACGTGCTGACCGGCAGCCAGGACAAGGTTTTCGGCTCGGCGAAATACTGTCCGGGACCGGCGCTGGGGCTCTGATCCGCCGTACGCCAGGATAGTACCCGTCACATTACCTGGGTTGCGTGGCCCCCGATTTCTTCTCGGGGGTGGCACCCGGGTCGGGCGGCAACCGGGTCATGCCGTGCACGCCCGCCCGACCCATCAGCGTGGTCAATTTCCGTGGCCGCCAGGATCCCTTGGTGTCGTACAACGGCGGCATACCGCGCATGATGAACTGGCCCAGCGCCATGGCCGACTTTGAGAAGTGGAGCACGCTCGGTGGCTGCACCGGCACGCCCATGACGACGCACGGGATCTGCGAGACGCGTACCCCGTGTGCGGACGGCGTCGAGGTGAGCTTGTGCTCGATCAACGGCGGTCACAACCCCTACGGCGCGGCGACGCAACAGATGGCGAGCATCCCCGACGTCGCCTGGGAAGCCTTCGCCCGCCACTCTTTGCCCTAGCTCGGCGAGCACCTCGCCCCACACGTCTTCCGCCTACGCCTCTGTCGGGCGTGTGCGTACCTAATGGGAAACTTTCGCTCAGCGCGGCGGCGGTTTATGATGTCCAGCGCTGCATTGGCGTCCTGCCAACCATTTCTTTACTTCGTTAGGAGATCCGCATGCGGAAAGAGCTCGTCATCGGTCTTTTGGTGGTCGTCGGTTGTGGCAGTAACGTGGCTCCCCGCGATGCTAGCGATGGCGGAAAAGATCTGCCTTCCGAAAGCGCCAGCGACGTCGCCACTGAGGCGGCGCAGACCGATTCAACCACAGAATCCGGTGGCGCAGACGTCCCCGCCGATATGCTGATGGGCGAGACCGGGGCGGACGTCCCCGCGGATCGCCCTGCCGATCAGACCGTCGGCGACGCGTCGGCCAATTGCTCGGCCAATCTCACCGCCTGCGGTGGCGTATGCGTCGATCTGAGCTCCAATGAGGGAAACTGCGGCGCCTGCGGCACAGCCTGCGGCGGCGGCAAGGTGTGCTCGGCCGGAACCTGCGTTTGTGATGTCGGGAAGACCGACTGTGGCGGGACGTGCATCAACACCAGGACCGACCCGATGCATTGTGGGACCTGCGCGACCGTCTGCGCCGTCAACGAGGTCTGTTCATTGGGGGCGTGCACGACCACCTGCAGCTCCCCTTTGACGAACTGCTCCAATGCCTGTCTGGACATTGAATCCGACTCGAAAAACTGCCAGGGCTGCGGGACCAGCTGCGGCCCCACCAAGGTCTGTCTCCTGGCCGATTGCAGCTGTCCCAGCGGAAAGATAGATTGCGCCGGCATCTGCGTGGACACCGGCAGTGATCCCAAGAATTGTGGCGCCTGCGCGATCCGGTGCGCCGCCGGCGAGTCCTGCGCCAGCGGCGCGTGCATCGACGCCTGTTCGACCGGCCTGACCTCCTGTGGGGGCGCTTGCGTCGACGTGAAGTCCGACGCCACGAATTGTGGTTCATGCAGCGTCAAATGCACGGCCGGAACCGTGTGTTCGGGGGGTAAATGCGTCTGCCCCAGCGGCTTTCTCCTGTGCGGCGGCGTCTGCACGGAATACAAGACCGATCCCAAGAACTGCGGCGGCTGCGGGACGACATGTTCGGCTGACCAGGTCTGTTTACAGGGAAGCTGCGGCGACGCCTGTACCGCGGGGCTCACCGCCTGCGGCGGCGCCTGCGTTGACACAGCCTCCAGCAACACGAACTGCGGGGAGTGCGGTGTGTCATGTGTCGGCGGTCAGGTCTGCGTAAACGGCTTCTGCGGCTGCCGGTCGGGCACCACCCGATGCGGCAACAGCTGTGTCGATCTGACCAACCACCGCTTCTGCGGCGCCTGTGACAGAGAATGTGCCGGCGGCCAGGTCTGCGCCAACCGAACCTGCACCGCGGACTGCCCGGCGGGCACCACCGACTGCCACGGCGCCTGCGTCGACACGGCGGCCAACGCGCAAAACTGCGGTGCCTGCGGCGTGCAGTGTCCCGACGGCCAGGTCTGTACCGCCGGGGTTTGCGGATGCGCCCCCGTGGCCGGTGTGGGAACGCCAACCAACTGCAGCGGCGTCTGCGTGTCGACAGCGTCCGATCCGAACAACTGCGGCGCGTGCGGCACCAAATGTACGGCAGCCCAGGTATGCAATAGCGGCGTGTGTAGCGACGCGTGCGCCGGTTCCACCAGCTGCGCGCGCGCGTGTGTCAACACCATGGTCGATCCGAGCAATTGCGGTTTGTGCGGCCGTGCCTGTGCGGGTGGGCAAGCCTGCGTCTCCGGCGCCTGCGTCTGCCCCGGCAGCACCACCAAGTGCCACGGTGTTTGTACGGACACGAGCACCGATCCCCAGAACTGCGGCGCCTGCGAAACCAATTGCACCGATATGAAGACCTGCATCGGCAGCCAGTGTCAGTAACGCAGGGTACGACGCGATACGTCTACATTGTTAGTGGAACCTATCGCGCCCGGTAGAGAGCCCCCTGCCGCCCGGCGACGCAGCAGATGGCGAATCTCCCCGACGTTGCCTGCGAAGGCTTCGCGCGGCACTCTCTGGCCTGGGTGAAGAAACCGACACTCCTTGAACGGGCGCAGCGGGCCGAGCAAACCGGTAACCGGGACACGCGCGATCTTTGGCAGCCCTTCCAGGGCCACCGGCAGCGGGTGACCGCCGAGATCCTTGCGCTGGCGCCGGCGCCCGGCGGCGACCACCCGCAAGGTGGCCGACTCTGCTTGCTGGGCGCGGGGAATGCCAACGACCTGGATCTCGAGGCGCTGGCGGCGCGCTTCGATGAGGTTCACCTGGTCGACATCGATCCCGGAGCTCTGTCGCGCGCCACCGGCCGCCAGAGCCCTGCGGTGAGAGCCAAGCTGCGCAGCCACGCCCCCGTCGATCTATCGGGCCTCTACCATCAGCTCGAACGGAGGACCCGGCTGCCGCCTGGCGACGAGATGGTGACCGCAGGGACGGCCGAAGTGATACGGCAGCTTCCGTCGGAGTTCGACGTGGTGGCGTCCTGTGGCGTGCTGAGCCAGATGGCGTGGGCGCTCGAGTACCTGGCGTCACCCGATGGCAAGCCGGTTCCGGCGCTCGAGCAAGCGCTGCTCCGCATCCATCTGCGGGCCATATCTCGCTTGATCCGGCCGACGGGCGCCGCGCTGCTGGTGTCGGATCTCACGTCTTCGCTCTATTACCCACCGCTCGACGCGCTGGCGCCCGACGAAGACCTGCGCGCGCTGACCCTGATGCTAGCCGCCCGGCGCATTGCCTATACAGTGTGCAACCCCGAGTTGGTGCGGCAGATCCTTCGCCACGACACCGAACTGGCCGAGGCGTGGCTACCGCCAACGCTGGGCGAACCTTGGTTGTGGACGGGTCCCAAGGCGCTCACGTACCTGGTCTATCCGTACGTGCTTCGCCGCAAGGGTTGAATCACGGCCGGCGGAAATGCAGGCCGTAGACCAGCTGCACGGCGTCGCCCAGGTTCCACAACCAGGGCGCCGTCAATCGCGGCTCTTGCACCATCGACGCCATCCCGGGGAATTCAAGTTGCTGGAGCAGCGCCATCGGATGCGGCTGCAAGGCGATGTCCCCCGACGCCACCTCCGTGGCGACGGCGGCCTCCAGCGCCGCGCCGGCGAGACCCACCAGCCGCGACAGCGCGGGCGCGTCTTTCGACGACAGGACATCGAAAGCCAGTATGCCGCGGCCGCCGGAACCCGTGCTGCCCACCAGCGTCGCCATGTGAACCGCGTTGATGGCGGCGTCGAAACGCTGCCAGTTAGTCCCCGTGGCGAGCCAGGCGCGATGAAACGGGACGATCAACTGGCTGAGCACACCGGTCGACAGCACCACGTCGAAGCTACGCCCCAATCCAGCCATGATCGCCCGCGCCGAGGCG
>DASRQT010000649.1:0-4279 GCA_035696485.1 Polyangia bacterium
CGCCGCGGTGGCGTCGCGGACGTCGGTCTCCGTGATGGGCTGGTCATGGCGGCCAAAGAGATCCCACAGCCGGCGAAAGAGCTCGGGCAGGCCGCGCGCGCCGCGGGTGCGGACGCGCAGCAACAGATCCAGCGCCAGACCCACCCACAGGCCCTTCTCGTAGTAACTGACAGCGGCGTTGATGTGGTTTTCGGCCGGTTTGTACAGCTTGATCCAGGCTTCGAATGACAGCTCCGACAGCGTGCTGGCGTTGCGTCCGGGGCGGTTGGCGTATTTGGGCCAGTCCTCGCCGATCCACTTCCAGACATCCGCCGGGCGCGTGATCCGGGCGCGCAGGATGATGATGTTGGCCAGGTAGTCGGTGAAGCCTTCGTGCAGCCACAGAAGGCGGGTGTAGTTTTCGCGGGTGTAGTCGAAGGGGCCGAGGACCTTGTCGCGGATGCGCTTGACGTTCCAGACGTGGAAGAACTCGTGCGCCGCCAGGTCGGCGAAGCGCTGATAGCCGGCCTCGTCCTCGAAAGACATGCCGGCGATGTCCATGGTGACCGACGCCTTGTGTTCGAGGCCGCCGGAGCCAACCGGCAGCGCGTGGACGATGAACAGGTAACGCCTGAACGGGAAGCCCGCGCCGCCATTGAACATGGCTCCGGTGGCGTTCACCACCCGGCGCAGGATGTCCAGCAGGCGGCGTGGGTCGGCATTGGTGCGGCCGTAGAGGGCCATCTCGAACGTGGTGCCGTCGGTGCGAAAGCTGTGGAGCGTGTGCGTCCCGACCTCGAAGGGTGAATCGACCAGCTGATCGAAGTCGGCGGCGTCGAACTGATTGCCGCGGCCGCGAGCGGGTGGCAGCGCGGTGGCGACGCGCCATTGGCGCGAAACCGGGGTGACGACGACGCGGCACGGGCGCTGCTGCTCGCCGTCGACGAAGAAGAAAACGCTGGTGCCGTTCCAGTAGCCGTGGCTGTCGTCCAGGAACGACGTCCGCACGCTGGCCTCGAACGCGAAGACGCGGTAGCGAACCCGGAACGTGCCGCCGCCGGTCGTGATCTGCCAGCGCTGCTTGTCGAGGCGCTGGTGGGGCAGGGGCCGGCCGCGCGCATCGGTGATCTCGACGCCGTAGACGTGGCGGACAAAATCGCGAACCAGGTAGCTGCCGGGCGCCCAGGCCGGGAACACGATGTCGGCGGTGACCCGTTCGGGGAGCGCCGGAACCTCCATCTGCAGCTCCAGCTCGTGGCTCTGGGGGTGGGGCATCGAGACGCGGTAGATGATCGGCGCGCGTGGGGAGGACGTGGTAAGCACGGGGGGCATGGCGGAGGGAATAATCCCAGATCGCGTCGTCTCCGTCTCGGTCGACCTGGACGCGGTGGATTGTTACTGGCGGATTCACGCGCTGCCGGGCGCCCCGCCGCCGGGCGCGCGTTTCACCATCTTGCGGCGCTGCCTGCCCCGGTTCGCCGACCTGTTCGCGCGGCACTCGGTGCGCGCCACCTTTTTTGTCGTGGGGCGCGATCTGGACGACGACGCCGAGGGGCGCGCCGCCCTGGCCGCCCTGGCCCGCGACGGGCACGAGCTGGGCAGCCACAGCTACACCCACCCGTATGATCTGGTGCGCCTGGGGCGGCAGGCGATCGAGGGCGAGATCGACCGCGCGCACGCGGTGATCGCGGCCTGCGGCCAGACGCCGCCGGTGGGATTTCGCGCGCCCGGGTACGAGGTCTCCGGCGAGGTCATCGACCTTCTGTGCGCGCGCCGCTACCGCTACGATTCATCGGCTTTTCCATCGGTGCCGTATTACGGCGCCAAGGCCGTGGTCATGGCGGCGATGCGGGTGCTGGGGCGGCGTTCGGGCAGCACCCTGGGCAGTCCGCGCATCTTGACCGCGCCGCGCCGTCCGTATCGGCCGGCGGCCGGGCAGCCGTACAGGACCGGGTCGCTGGACATCGTCGAGCTGCCGATCGCGGTGTCGCCGATCGCGCGCCTGCCCGTGATCGGGACCAGCCTGATCACGGCGCCGGAATGGTTGCGTCATCGCATGGTGGCGTCGCTGTTGCACGAGGGCTTCCTGAATCTGGAGCTGCACGGCATCGATCTCGCGGACGCCGCCGGTGACGACATCCCCGCGGAGCTGGTCGCACGACAGCCCGATCTGCGCCGACCGCTGGCGCAGAAACTGGCGGCGCTGGACGCGACCTTGCGCCAGGCGACGGCCGCCGGCGCGCGTTTCGAGCGGCTGGACGCCTACGCGGCGACGGTCGCGCCGCTACTCTAGACCGCCTTCGCTCAGCGACGGTCGTCATAGACGATACAGGTGGCGTGCAGCGTGGTGCTGCCTGAATCGAAGCCATGGACGTCACGGCCTCGCTCTCTCATTCCCCCGATGACCACGGCGTCGCACCCGAGGGCTCCGGCGCGCTCCCGCAGGCGCTGGATCATGAGGTCGGTTCCCTGTGTGTTGAGGTCGTGCGTCTGCTCGACCTCGATCAATGCGACGTCGACGTGAGATCTCGTCGGGGGAGCACTGGAAAAGACGGCGACGGACCCGTACCCGCGTGGCGAGACGGGTCGCGGCGGCGGATTGATTGGGGTGTCCGTCACGAACGTTCCGCAGCCGGCGATCAAAACCGACAAGCCGAAGAGGGCGGCAAGAATTCGCATGGAGCTGGCGAGATTCAAGACACGTGCCGTTCGTAATCGCAGCGTGCCGCTTCGTTCTGCGTGACCGGACCACGCACGCATTTCACGCATGTGGCGTGAACGCCACAAGGTCATGAGCGACGTCACACAGATCGAATTGTCGGCATTCTCTGTCAAGCACCGGTCGGCCAGGCGCGTTTCCGGTTGGTCTAGCGGCGGTCGGAGGTCAGGATCGCCTCGCGCGCGAGCTGGTCGCAGCGTTCGTTCTCGGGGACGCCGGCGTGGCCGGGGACCTTGACGAATTCCAGGTTGGGGACGGCGGCCACCTGCCTGCGCAGGCGCGCGACCAGCTCCTGGTTGGCCTTGGCCTTCCAGCCCTTCTCCAGAAGCCCGATGGCGTAGCCGGAGTCGCTGTAGACGCGGACGCGACGGTTGCGGGCATCCTTGGCGACGGCCATCACGCGTTCGAGGCCGCGTTCGATGGCGGTCAGCTCGGCGATGTTGTTGGTGCCGATGCCCAGGTATTCGCCGATCTCCTCGCGCCGGTCGCCGTCGACCACGACCACGCCGATGCCCATCGGCCCGGGGTTCCCGGAGCAGGCGCCGTCGGTCCAGACCTCGATGGCGCCCGGCACGTGCAGCGGGGATCGGGCCGCCGGCGCCCGGCGCGCGGCGCCGCTGGCGGGTAGGAGGTCGCGCGGAGCGCCGGCGCCGTCGATGGCGACCAGATTCGCCGCCGCCGGCCGGTAGCTCTTCTCGTCGTTCTCGCGGTATTTCATCTCTGCCCGGCCCGACCCATCCAGCACCGGGCGGCCCGAGCCGTCGGCGCGGACCCAGACCGTCTGGTCCTTGAAGCGCATCTGTATCCACGGCATGACCCCGCACTATTGCGCAAACGTCAGACGCATTGCTAGTCTCGACCGAGTTGCCCGGTCGCCGATCTTGCTCGCGGATCCCTCTCGTCATTGGGGCGGCCGGTCTCCTGATGACGGGGATGGCGTCCTGCCGTGGCTGCGGCAGAGAACCCGGTGATAGCCGCCCGCTCGGTGGACGGCTGTCGCTGTTTCCGGCGCAGACCACCGTGGTGGCGTCGATCGATCTCGCCAGGCTGCGGTCGACGCCGCTGGCCGGCAAGCTGGCGCAGCTGGCCACGGGCGCGCAGTCCGACCAGCGCGAGATCGAGACCTTCACCAAGCGCACCGGCCTGGATCCCCTGAAGCAGATCGAGAGCCTCGTGATCGCGTTCCCGGAGGAGGCGCGCCGTGACGGCGAATTCGGCATGGTGCTGCGCGCGGCCATGCTCGATCAGGCGCGCCTGGTCGCCTACACGCGTGACCAGCTGCAAAACAGCGGCGACGATCTGGTGGCGACGGCGCGCGGCCATCGCACGTTGTGGTGGCGGCGCAGCAATCCGGAGGTGGCGGGATTTTTCATCGACGACCGCACCTTCGTACTGGGCGCCGGCGGCTGGGCGGGGCGCATGGCCGATCTGTCGCAGGGCGGTCCGCCCGGCGGCAGCGCGGAGACCAACCTGGATCTGGTGCGATTGTGCGAGCGCGCGGCCGGCGGCCACGCGGTCTGGGCGGCGGCGCTGGTGCCGGCAGAGACCCGCCGTATGCTGCAGGCCGAGCCGCGTTTCAAG
>DASRQT010000650.1:0-15802 GCA_035696485.1 Polyangia bacterium
GCCTCCCAGCAGGGCGGCGGCCACGGCGCGCCGTTCGACCACGTCGATCACCAGCGTGGCCGGCAGCTCGCGGCGGACGCGCGCCGACGCCACCCACGGGTGGGCGGCGACCCGTGCCGCGACGACATCCGTGTCGACCGACAGCAAGCGATCGCCCGGGTTGACCGCCGCCAGGGCGGCCACGTCCTCGCGGCGGACGTGGGGGGTCGCGGCCACGCGCACCTCGCGCACCGCGAAGCGCGGCGACGCGATGACGTGACGAACGGCGCGGTTGCCGCCGTAGGCCGCGCCGGCCAGAAATGCCAGCACGGCGGCCACCTTTCCGGCCACCAGCAGCCTGCGACCCAGCGCCTGCATCACCGAGAGCAGCCAGACCGCCAGCGACGGGCGGGTGACCGAGACGCGGCGGTTGCGACGGCGTTTGAAGAAACCGCGGCGGGCAGGCTCCGCGCGTGCGGGGCGCGCTCGCGGGTCGCGCGTGTCGATGCGTTCGGTGCGTTGCAGGGGGGCGTGACTGCCCTGGCTTTGCCCCTGGCTCTGCGACTGGCTTTGCCGCTTCATGGCGCGCCCGCCGGTTCGCGGCCCGCGAGATGCGCCAGCAGCTCGGAAGCGGCGTTGGTGATGTCGCCGGCGCCCAGGAACAGCACCAGATCGCCTGGCTGCGCCTGTTCGGCCAGCGCCGACACCAGAGAAGCCCGCGCCACGTGACGGACCTTGCCCTTGTCCGGAAAGGTGGCCGCCAGCGCCTGCGCGGTAACGCCGGGGAAACTGCCGGGCGCCTCGCCGGCGGGATAGATGTCGGTCAGCACGACCAGATCGGCCGCGGCCAGCGCCGGCGCGAAATCCGGCAGCAATGACTGCGTGCGCGTGAAGCGGTGGGGCTGGAAGGCGACCAGCAGCCGGCGGCCGTAAAGGCGCGCGGCGGCGACGGTGGCCGCCAGCTCCGTCGGATGGTGACCGTAGTCGTCAACCACCAGGACGCCAGCTGCCTCACCGCGCACGGAGAAACGGCGATCCACCCCCTGGAAACTCTCCAGGGCCTGGCAATAGTCGGCGAACGGCACGCCGAGAAAATCGCAGACGCACAGGGCGGCCAGCGCATTTTCGGCATAGTGGACGCCAGGCATCCGGATGTGCGCCTGCCCGCGCTGCGCGCCGCGCACCCTGATGCGAAAGCGCGTCCCGTCGGGGCCCGCTTCCAGGATCTCGCCGCGGTAGTCGCCGGCGCGGAGGCCGTAGCTGACGTGGCGTTTGCTCAACCGCGGCACCAGGGCGGCCGCGAGCGGGCTGTCGGTTCCGATGACCACCAGACCATAAAACGGCACCTTCTGGGCGAAGTCGAGAAATGCAGCCTGGAGCGCCGCCTCGCTGCCGAAGTGATCCAGGTGCTCGCGGTCGATGTTGGTGATGACGGCGACCGTCGGGAACAGGTGGCGGAACGAGCCGTCCGATTCGTCGGCCTCGGCGACCAGCACCTCGCCCTGTCCCAGGCGCGCGTTCGACCCGAAGGCGCGGGCCTTGCCACCGATGACGGCGGTCGGGTCCTGGCCGGCGACGGCCAGGATGACCGCGATCATGGTGGTGGTGGTGGTCTTGCCGTGGCTGCCCGCGACGGCGACGCCATCCTTGACCCGCATCAGCTCGCCCAGCATCTCGGCGCGCGGGATGACGGGGATGCCGCGCGCCTTGGCGGCGGCCACCTCGGGGTTGTCGGGGCGCACGGCGCTCGAGACGACGACGACGTCTACGGCGGCCACCTGCGCGGCGTCGTGACCGACGCTGAAACGGGCGCCCAGCGTCACCAGGCGCCGGGTGACGTCGTTTTCGCGCAGGTCGGAGCCGGACACCGGGTAACCCAGGTTCAGCAGGACCTCGGCGATACCCGACATGCCGATGCCGCCGATTCCAACAAAATGGATGGCGACGTCCCGCTTCTTGAACATCAGCCGGCGATTCTGTTTCCGGTGGCGAAATGTGTGACGGTGGCGAAGTCGTCGACGATCTTCCGGGCGGCGTCGCTGTGACCCAGCGACCTCATGGCGGTGGCCATCGCCGCCAGCCGCGAAGGATCTTTGAGCAGGTCCAGCACCACCTTGGCCAGCGTGGCGGCGGACGTCTCACGCTGCGGCAGCACGATGGCGGCGCCGGCGCGCTGGAACGCCATCGCGTTGCGCGTCTGATGATCGTCGGACGCCGTCGGCAGCGGGATCAGGATCGCGGGGCATCCGACGATGGCCAGCTCGGCCAGGGTCAGCGCGCCGGCGCGCGAGATCACCAGGCTGGCGCGGGCCAGAACCGCCGGCATGTCTTCGATGTAAGGGTGCAGATCCACGCGAGGACCGACGCGCAACACGTCGTACCGGCGGCGCATGCGGTCGTAGTCGTTAGAGCCCGACTGATGCAGCACCGGGGGCAGCTCGCCCTTCTCCATCAACAGCGGCGCCATCCCGGTCACCAGATCGTTGATCGCGCGCGCGCCCTGGCTGCCGCCGACCACCACCAGGTGTCGGGCCTCGCCGGTCCACGGCCGGGTGGCGTTGTCGACGAAGGTTCGCCGCACCGGGTTGCCGACCATGCTGATCTTCCGCTTCTTGAAGAAGCGGCGCGCCTCGTCGAAGGAGACATACACGCGCTGCACGAAACGCCCGAGCACACGGTTGGTGAAACCGGGGTAGCTGTTCTGTTCCTGGATGGCGGTCGGAAATCCCATCAGCGCCGCCATCAGCACCATCGGCCCCGACGCGTAGCCACCGACCCCGACCACCATCTCCGGCCGATAGCGCTGCAGGATCGCGCGCGACGCCAGCATCGCCTTGGGCAGCTTGAGGAGCCCCTTGACCAGGCCCCGAAGCCCCGTGCGCTTGATGCCGCTGACCTCCAGCACCTCGAGCTGGTATCCGGCCGCGGGCACCACCTTGGCTTCCAGCCCGCGCTGCGTGCCGACGAACAGCACCTCGCCGCCCGGCCGCGACGTGATCTCCTCGGCCAGGGCAATGCCAGGGTAAAGGTGGCCACCGGTGCCGCCTCCGGCGATCAGCACGCGCATGGGGTCAGACATTACCTGGCTCGGGCGATGGAGCGGGAGGTTCTTGTACCGTCTCCGTCACAAACGCAGGTTCCCGACGTTTGCGTGGCCCGTCACCGACCTCGACGATCAACCGCGGAGCGCCGTCCAGGCGGCGATTGCCGGCCTTGGCGGCCCGGTTGCGCATGCCATCGAACAGGCCCCCGCGCGGCTCCGGCGACCGCGCCGAGATGTTTCCCAGCACGCCGGCCATGAAAAGGCTGACCACCAGCGACGAGCCACCGTAGCTGATGAAGGGCAAAGGCAGCCCCTTGGTCGGCAAAGAACCCAGCACCACCCCGATATTTACCAGAGCTTGCAGACCAAACATCGCAGTAATTCCAAAGGCCAGGTAGCAGCCGAAGACGTCACGGGCCCGGAACGCAGCGCGCAAACCGCGCCACACCAGGACGCCGAAGCCGCCGACCACGAACAGAATCCCCAGCAAGCCCAGCTCTTCACCGACGATCGAGAGGATGAAGTCGGTGTGTGCCTCGGGGAGAAAGAACAGCTTCTGACGCCCGTCGCCCAGCCCCAGTCCGGTCACGCCGCCCGACCCGACGCTGATCAGTGATTCCGTGATCTGATAACCCACGTCGCGGCGGAACGCCCACGGATCCAGGAACGCCAGCATCCGGCGCATCCGGAACGGCGTCGACACGATGAACTTCCACCCGGCGGGCGCCGCCACCAGCACCGCCAGGATGAGGAAACTGGTGCGCGTGCCGGCGATGAACAGCAGCCCCAGCGCCACCGCGCCGAAGATCGCCGCCGTCCCGAGATCCGGCTGTTTGAGCAGCAGCAACATCATGAAGCCGGTGATCAGCAGCGGCGGCAGGAAGCCAACCGAAAACGATTTGACCTTCTCGGCCTGGCGCGCCAGCAGCGTGGCCAGATAGACCGCCAGCGCGAACTTGGCCAGCTCTCCCGGTTGAAAGGACAGTGGTCCCAACCGAAACCAACGGATCGCCCCACCGGCGCGCGAACCGATCAGCAGCACCCCGATCAGCAACGCCAGGCTGAGGCCCAGCAGCGGGTACGCCAATCGGCGGTAGACCGAGTAGTCGGTGCGCAGCGAGAACGACATCGCGCCCAGACCCAGGATGGCATAGATGATCTCGCGTTTGAGGAAGTAGGTGGAGTCGCCGTATTTCTTGGCGGCGAACACCGCGCCCGACGAGAACACCATCACGATCCCGAACGCCAGCAGCAGCAGCACCGCGGCGCACAGCACGCGGTCGACGCCGATCTCGCTGGGGCGCAACATCACGTGCGTGCCCGTCGGGCGGCCTTTGCCGATGTCGATGCGCCGGAAAAAACCAGCGATGGAATCCCAGCCAAGGCGGATGCCTGAAACCTCCGGTCCCGGCATTCCGACAGCCATCAGACGCTCCCTTCTTCTTTGCGATCGCGCTCGCCCCGGTGTGGATAGTCTGCGCGGTCGCCCTCGTTCTGGTCGGCACTGCTGCCGTCGGGCCCGCGTCCGCCGGTCACCGCGAAGACCGCCGCCCGGAAGACCTCCGCGCGGTGGACGTAGTCGCGAAACATGTCGTAGCTGGAGCAGGCCGGCGACAGGACGACGGCGTCGCCGCGGTTGGCCAGCCGCGACGCGATCGCCACCGCCTCTTGCAGCGTCGGCGCGATCTGGACCGGCAGCACGTCCTTGAGCGCGGCGGCGATCCGCGGCGCGGCCTCGCCGATCAGGACCGCCGCGTGGCCCACGCGATCCAGCGCCTGCGCCAGCGGCGCATAATCGCCGCCCTTGTCGCGCCCGCCGGCGATCAAGACCACCGGGCGCGGGAACCCGCGCAGGGCGGCCACCACCGCGCCGACGTTGGTGCCCTTGGAGTCGTCGTAATAGACGACGTCCCTGGCCTCGGCCACCAGCTCCATCCGGTGCGACAGCGGGCGAAACTCCAAGAGCGCGCGTCGCGCCGCGGCCGGTGTGGCTCCGGCCAGGCGCGCCGCCAGCAGCGACGCCAGCGCGTTCTGCTGATTGTGCCGCCCGACCAGGCCCGGTAGCTCGGCCGGATAGGTCTCGTCGGACGCGCCCGGCAGCCGCAGCACCAGGGAATCCCCCTCGATCCACCCGCCTTCGGTCAGCTTGCGCTCGATCGAGATCCCCAGCCGGCGGCTCTGCGCCTGCGCCGACACCTCGACCACCAGCGCATCGTCGACGTTGATGACCGCGAAGTCGCCGCGGTTCTGTGCCATGAACACCCGCGCCTTGGCGGCCGCGTATTCGGCCATGCCGGCATATCGGTCCAGGTGGTCGGCGCTGATGTTCAGCAGCACCGCGACCCGCGGGTGAAAGGTCTCGATGGTCTCGAGCTGAAAGCTGGAGGTCTCGACCACGCAGTGACCGCCCAGGCCCCCGGCCGGCGTCCCCACCGCTTCGGCCAGCGGCTGTCCCAGGTTGCCGCCAACGAACGTCGGATAGCCGGTCGCGCGCAGCATGGCGCCGCACAGGGTGGTGGTGGTCGACTTGCCGTTGGTGCCGGTGACCGCGACGATGGTGGCCTCGAGAAAACGCGAGGCCAGCTCCATCTCGCCGGTGATGGCGACGCCGGCGGCGCGGGCCTCTCGGACCTCGGGGATCTCGGGGACGCCCGGGGAAAGCACCACCAGCTCGCTGGCGAGGAAGGTCTCGCGCTTGTGTCCGCCCAGCTCCTGCCTTACGCCCGGGGGCAGCTTGTCCAGCGCCGCCGCCAGCTCGGCAGCGGTGTGGCGGTCGGTCACGGTGACCTCGGCGCCCTGGGCCGCGCACAACCGCGCCGCCGCGGTCCCGGATCGCCCCAGGCCCACCACCAGCACACGTTTACCGCCCAGAGAGGGGGGGCCGCCGGCCGTCATCGCACCTTCAGCGTCAGAATGAGACCCAGAATGGCGCAAGCGAAGGAGACGATCCAAAAACGCACCACGATGCGCGACTCGGGCCACCCCAGCTTCTCGAAGTGATGGTGGATGGGAGCCATCAAGAAGACGCGCTTCTTGGTCCGCTTGTAGTAGGCGACCTGGATGATGTCGCTGACCGCCTCAACCACGAACAGGCCGCCGATGATGGGCAGCGACAGCTCGGTCTTGGTGGCGAGCGCGATGAATCCCAGCGCGCCACCCAGCGCCAGGGCCCCGACGTCACCCATGAACACCTGCGCAGGGTGGGTGTTGTACCAGAGGAATCCGATGCCGGCGCCACCCATGGCGCCGCAGAACACCGCCAGCTCGCCAGCGCCGACGACGTGCGGCATGCCCAGGTACTGGGCGATGTTGAAGCTGCGCAGCGTGGTGCCGGCGACATAGGCCAGCACCAGGAACGTAAACGACGAGATGATCACCGGGCCGATGGCCAGCCCGTCGAGGCCGTCGGTGAGATTGACCGCGTTCGACGTCCCCACCAGCACGAACAGGCCGAAGGCGGCGTAGGCGCCGAGCGGCAGCGCCAGCGATCCGTTGTGAAAGCTGACCAGCGGCAGCGCCAGCCGCAGGCGAATATCCGGCGCCAGCGCGTCGCTGCTGAACAGCCACACGCAGGCGATGCCCCCGATGACCAGCTGGCCGGCGATCTTCAGCCGCCCGGGCAGCCCCTTCTTGTTGCGGCGCGACAGCTTCAGGTAGTCGTCGATGAATCCGATGGCGCCGAAGCCGACCGTCACCAGCAGCGTCAACCAGATCAGCGTGCTGCGCAGGTCGCACCACAGCAGCGTCGCCGCCACCAGCGCCAGAATGATGAGCGCGCCGCCCATGGTCGGCGTCCCCTGCTTGGTCGCGTGCGTGGCGGGGCCGTCGTCGCGGATGACCTCACCCAGCTGGCGCTCGCGCGCGCGGCGGATGAACCACGGCGCGACCATGAAGGTGATGAGCAGCGCGGTCAGGGTCGCAAGGCCGACCCGGGTCGAGACATAACGAAACACGTTCGCGCCTGGAATCTGGTCGCGCAGCGAATGGAACAGGTGAAACAGCATTGAGGGCTCCCTGGCGTTCGGTCAGGAACGCGCAGCCTCCGGAGTTTGTGTGAACAGCCGCTGCAACGCCGCCACCGCCGCCTCCAGCTTGATCCCGCGCGACGCCTTGACCAAGATCCAGTCCCCGGGGCGCGTCCAGGACGCCACCGCCGCGGCCGCCTCTTCCGGCGTCGCCGCCGCCACCGCGCGCGCCGGATCCAGCCCCGCCGCGCGCGCGCCCTCGATCATCGCCGCCGACAACGGCCCCACCGTGCACAGCCCCACCAGGTGACCGACGCGCGCCGCGTCGGCGCCGATCTGGCGGTGCAGCGCCTCGGCGTCGGGGCCGAGCTCCAGCATGTCGCCGAGAATCGCAAACGGGCGCCCCGCGCCGGTTGACGCGGCCAGAGCAACGAGCGCGGCCCGCATCGACGCCGGGTTGGCGTTGTAGCAATCGTCCAGAATCGTGCGCCCGCCGGCGGCGACCGGCGCCGATCGGTGCGGCGGCAAGGTCAGCGTTTGCAGCGCGTGCGTCGCTTCCATCAAGGGCGCGCCGGCCGCGCCGCTGACCGCCAGCGCCGCGGCCGCATTGCGCGCGTTGTGAAGGCCCGGCAGCGGCAGCCGGACGACCACGGGGCGGTCCCAGGCGCTCATCCGCACCACCGACCCCGACGCGCCGGCCGGAATCACGTCCAGCACGCGCACGTCCCCGGCCCGGGGGCCGCCGAAAGTGATCTTCTGCTTGTCCGCCAGGTGTCGGGCCTGCGCCACCACCAGCGGCTCGTCAATCGGCAGCACGGCGAACCCGAAGGCAGGCAGCGCCGCGAACAGCTCGCCCTTGGCCTGCGCCACCTCTTCCAAAGATCCCAGGCGCTCGAGGTGCGCGGCCGCGACGTTGGTGATGACGCCGATCTGCGGGCGAGCAATTTCGGCCAACAGCGCGATCTCACCGCGGCCCCGCATCGCCATCTCCAGCACCCAGGCCGCCTCGTGCCCGGTCGCTGACAGCACCGTCAGCGGCAGTCCCACGTCGGTGTTGAAGTTCCCGGGCGTGCGCAGCACGGGACCGAGCGGCCCCAGCGCCGCTGCGATCAGCTCCTTGGTGGTGGTCTTGCCGTTGGAGCCGGTGACCCCGATGACGTGTCCCGTGAAACGCGCGCGAACAAAACGCGCGAGATCCGCCAGCGCCGTCAGCGGATCGGGCACGGCGATCACCGTCACATCGGCGCATCCGGGGGGGATTCCTCGTCCTCGCTCGACCACCACAGCCACCGCACCGGCCGCCGCCGCCTGCGCCGCGAAGGCAAAACCGTCCACCCGTTCTCCAGGCAGCGCGAAGAAGAGCTGTCCAGCCGCGACCTGCCGGCTGTCGGCCGCCGCGCCGGCAAAATCTTCGCCGCGCTGGCCGCGCTGGGTGATCGTGCCCTGCATCGCCTGCGCCGCGACGTCCAGGTTGTAGGAGGCCGTGCTCATGCAGGCGTCACCCCGGGGCCGGCCACGCCACCCGACAGCGCCGCCGCGGCCTCACGCCGATCGTCGAAGGGTGTCTTGGTGGTCCCGATGATCTGGTAGTCCTCGTGCCCCTTGCCCGCGATCAAGAGAACTTCGCCGGCGCGCGCCGCCGCCGCGGCCACGCGAATCGCGGTCCGGCGATCGACCTGCCGGTGATAGCCACGCGCCGCCGACCCCAGCGCGCGCGCGTCCAGCTCGGGCGTCGCCACCCGGCGCACCCCCTCGAGCACCATGTCGACGATGGCGTCGGGCTGCTCCGTGCGTGGGTTGTCCGACGTGACCACGACGACGTCGGCGTCGCGCGCCGCGGCCTCACCCATCAGCGGCCGCTTGCTGCGATCGCGATCACCCCCGCACCCGAACACGACCAGCAGGCGACCGGCGGTCAGCGGGCGCAAGGCGGCGATGGCGCGCTCCAGCGCGTCGGGCGTGTGGGCATAGTCGACCACACACAGCACGCCGCGATCGTTGTCGACCCGTTCCAGCCGCCCCGGCACCGCGGCAACCCGCCCGATCCCGGTGGCGATGGCCTCGGCCGGCAACCCGCGCGCGACACCGATGCCGACCGCGAGCGCGATGTTGGCCAGGTTGAACTCGCCCACCAGCGCTGTCGCGATATCAATGGGTCCGACCGGCGTCTCGAACGAGAGACGCATCCCGGCTGCCGACAGCTGGCGGCGCGCGACGGCGATATCCGCGCCTGCGCCCGCCGCCTGCAGAGTCACCCCGACGACCGGCCCCGAGACCCGCGCGCGCATGCGACGGCCCGCGTCGTCGTCGGTCATCAACACCGCCACGCCGTTTTCCGGGTGCAGCAGCCGCTCAAAAAGGATCGCCTTGGCGTCGAAGTACCGATCCATGCTGACGTGGTAGTCGAGGTGGTCCTGGGTGAGATTGGTCATGCCCGCAACGTGAAAGCGGCACCCGTCCAGCCGCCCCTGATCAAGAGCGTGAGAAGACGCTTCTAGCACGACGTCCGTGGTCCCCGCCTTTTGCATGTCGGCGAACAGCCCGTGTAGCGCCAGCGCGCCCGGCGTGGTCAGCGGCGCCGGCCGCTCGCGCGCCCCGGCCGGCCAGGCAGCCGAGCGATAGCTCACGGTCCCGACAACGCCCGCGACGCGCCCCGCCGCCGCCAGCATCGACTCGACCAGATACGTCGTGGTGGTCTTCCCGTTGGTGCCGGTGACCGCGATCAGATCCAGCGCCGCGGCGGCACCGTAACGATTGGCCGCGATGATCGCCAGGGCGCGCCGCGCGCCGGTGACAGCCACCAGAAGGCCGTCGCCGGTAGGCTCTACCGACGGCTCGGACTGCGTCACCACCACGCGCGCCCCGCGCGAAAACGCATCGGCGATGAACGCGGTGCCGTCGACCGCAGCCCCTGGAACCGCGACGAACAGATCCCCCGGCCCGACGCGGCGCGAATCGTCGCGCACCTCGGACACCTCGACGTCGCGTGCGTCCACGCGTGTTCCCGACGCCGTCGGCAACAGCGCATGGTCCACGCCCGCCAGCAGCGCGGCCAGGCTCAGGCGCGCGGTCATTCCCGATGACCGAAGGCGACCCGGCACAGCGCGCCACGGGTGGCGAGCCCCGGGCCGGGCTTCTGCTTGATCGCGACGCCGCTGGCCGGGCTGACCATCTCGTCGAAGGCCAACTCGACGCCGTTGCGGCGCGCGGCGCGGATCGCCTCCGCCAGGCTCATCCCCGCGAAGTTCGGGATGACGACGCTGGCCGGAACGCTGCCCTCGGCGCGCGGCCCTTCGGCGCCCGCCACCGCGTCCCACTCGCCGTCGAGATCATCCTCGCCGTTGAGCGAAACCTCCAGCGGCACATCGGTTGGCGGCACCTCGGCGGCCGCCTCGTGGTCGCCGGGGTCCGCGCCGCTGACGGCCGCCGCCGCCGAACGCAGATCGGTCGCCACCACCGCCGCCGGCGTCCCTTTACCCCCCGTGTTGCCGGCCTTGCCCGCCACCGCTTCGTTTGACGGCGGCACGTGCAGATAGCGCAGCGACTGCTCCGCGATCTCCTTGAAGATGGGCGCCGCGACCGCGCCGCCGCGGTGCTCGCCCTGCGGTTCGTCGACGATGACCATGAGCGCGATGCGCGGATCATCCGCCGGCGCGAATCCCACAAACGACGACACCCATTTGTCGGGATCGTAGCGACCGTTCGAGACCTTCTGCGCGGTTCCGGTCTTGCCCGCCACCGGATAGCCGTCGATGGCGGCCTGCCTGGCGGTCCCGCCGGTCTCGGTCACGCCGCGCATAATCCCCGTCATCACCCGTGCCGCCCGCTCCGACATGACCCGGCGATCGGCCCGCGCCTCCGGCACTTCAACCGTTCCGTCACGCCGCACGATGCGCGCCACGATCCGCGGCTGGCGATAGACACCGCCGCCCGCGATCGCGTTGACGGCGCTGACCATCTGCAGCGGCGTCACCGTCAACCCCTGACCGAACGCGACGTTGGCGAACCCGATGTCGCCCCACTTCGCCACCGGACGGATGATCCCGGCGCGCTCGCCCGGCAGCCCGATCTGCGTCGGCAGGCCGAAACCAAAGTTCGCCAGCGCCTCGGCCAGCTGTTCGCGCCCCAGCCGCCGCGCGATCTTGGTGACCCCAATGTTGCTGGAGTGGCTGAAAATCTCCGCCACCGTCATGACCCCGTACGGGTGCGTGTCGTGAATGGCGTATTTGCCCACCATCATCCGCCCCATCATGCAGTCAAAGCGATCGTCGGCGCGGACCACCCCCGCCTCCAGCGCCGCCGCCACCGTGAAGGTCTTCATGGTCGACCCCGGCTCGAACGCATCGGTGATGGCCCGGTTGCGCGCCCCCTCCAGCGCCGCCCCGCCGGGATCGTTGGGGTTGTAGGTGGGGACAGACGTCATCGCCAGCACCTCGCCCGAACGCGGGTCCATCATGATGGCGATCACCGCCTTGGCCCGGTGCCGCGCCGCCGCCGCCGTCACCGACCGCTCGGTCACGAACGTCAGGTAGCGATCGATGGTCAGGACGACGTCGTCCCCGACGCCGTTGGGCGCGTCCGACATGCCCTCGACGAAGAGATCGCGTCCCAGCGCGTCGCGCACGCCCTGCACCGATGACGAGCTGCCGTGCAGGTAGCGGTCCAGCGCCATCTCGACCCCGTCCAGCCCTCGTCCGTCCGAGCCGGCGTGGCCCATGACCGTGGCCGCCAGCGTACGGTTGGGATAGAAACGCCGCGGCTCGCGCGTGAACGCCACCCCCGGCAGGTTCAGGGACTTGACCGCGGTCACCTCGTCGGGTGTCACCTTGCGTTTGACCCAGGCGAAAAATCGCTTCTGCGAAAGCTTCTTCTCCAGCTCGCGCCGATCCAATCCCAGGACAGCGGCCAGCCGCCGGGCGGCCTCGCCAACGTTCACGAAGCGGCGCGGGTTACAATAAATAGAATCGACGTCCGCCGTCGACGCCAGCTCGGCGCCGTTGCGGTCGAGGATGCGCCCGCGCCGCGGTGGCAGCTCGATCTCGCGCAGGTATTGCTCCTCGGCCATGGTTCGCAGGTGCTCGGCTTCCAGCACCTGCAGGTTGTAGGCCCGTTTGGCCACACCCAGGAACAGCCCGCCAAATACCACCCCACAGGTGACCAGCCGGATGCGCGTCCAGCGCCCCGCCATGATCATCGCCCCGCCCCCTGACGTTTGCCGGGCGTGGCCGGCGGCGCTGGACTGGGTTTGGCCGCGCCCACGGCGGGCAGCAACTCGCCTGGGGTCACGCGCACGATGTCACCGGCCGCCGGCGGCGCCATGTTCAGCTTTTCCCGCGCCAGCGTCACCACCCGCCCCGGATCCTTGAGCATGCCGATCTCGATCTGTAGCCGGCGCTGCTGTTCTTCAAGCGTGGTGTTGATGCGCCGCTCGCGCCCAAGGTCGTACGCCACCTCGATCCCTTTCATGCGCACGCCGACGTGAGCCAGCGCCCCGGCCGTCACCAGCGCCAGGACAAACCCCCAGACCCCGACCCCCCGTTTCTTCCCAAGCCCGTTTCCCTCGATGATCGGGTTCATCAGATCCTCTCCGCCGCGCGCAGCTTGGCCGAGCGCGCGCGCGGGTTACGGCGGCGTTCTTCCTCGCCGGCCACCACCACATGTTTGTTCAGCAGGCGCAATCGGGGCGGCTCCACGCCACCGCGCGCCGCCAGCTCGCGCAGCCGCCGCTTGACGATCCGGTCCTCCAGCGAATGAAAGGCGATCACGCACACCCGCCCGCCCGGCCGCAGGCAGTCGCAGAGCTGCGACAGAAATTGATCCAGCTGCACGAGCTCTTCGTTGACGGCGATGCGCAGCGCCTGGAAGGTGCGCGTGGCCGGATTCTTGTGCCGTTCGTGATGCGGCATCGCCCGCGCCACCACCGCCCCCAGGGTTCCCGTGGACGACAGCTCGCCGCGATCGCGCGCTTCGATGACGGCGCGCGCGATGCGGGCGGCAAAACGTTCTTCGCCCAGGTCGCGCAGGATGCGCCCCAGCTCGACCTCATCCACGCGGCGTAGCAGGTCGGCCACCGTCTCACCCGCCGACTGGTCCATCCGCATGTCCAGCGGGCCACTTCGCTGGAACGAAAACCCTCGCTCGGCGCGGTCAAGCTGGGGCGACGACACCCCCAGGTCAACCAGGAAGCCGTCGACCGGAACCGCATGGAGCTGGTCCAGCACCCGCCGCACCTCGCCGAAACGCGCATGCACCAGCGTCACGCGATCGCCGAAGGTCGCCAGCGTCTGGGTCGACAGGGCCAGCGCATCGCGATCGCGGTCGATGCCGATCAGCCGGCCATCCGGACCGGACCGTTCCAGGATGGCGCGCGCGTGCCCAGCCAGTCCCACGGTGGCGTCGCAATAGGTCCCCCCCACCTTGGGGTCCAGCCAATGCAAAACCTCGTCCAGCAAAACAGGCCGGTGGACGTCCCCCTGCCCCGAGAGCAGGGAACCGGGGGTGGCGTCGGGGGTGGAGGGGTCGTGGCCGATCATCTTTATAGGGGGCGCCGCAGCTCTCCCCAGCTTTGTCATGATTGCCCCCCCGGGCCGTGTGTCAAGTTTTGAAACCGGCATTTTTTCCAATGATTGTCGTGACGTACGCCGCGCTGCGCGCGGTGGTCAGCAAGGTCGCCCGGGGTCGTCAAGGCCGCGCTTTTCGGCCGCAGGCGACAAGATCCAGGTGGGCAAAAGCTGGGGAAAGTGTAAGCTAACCCCGCTTGACTAAAGGCATAAGCGCGGTATACGATTTCGGCCGTTCATGGGGCGGCCGCAATCTGCGCTGACAGCCAGAGAGACTAAAGGACGAACGTAGGAGATGGGGATGGACGCTAAGTTCTTCGAGCTGGATGCAAAGATGGAGGCCGTACGCGCCAAGCTGGCGACCTTCCCACCGAATATCATCAAGAACTACCAGGACCGGTTGGACGTCTCGTGGATCTTCCACGACAACGCCCTGGAAGGAGTGGTGCTTTCCTACTCCGAGCTGAAGGCGGCGATCGACCAGCGCATCATCAGTGACGTCACGCTGATCCCGATGTACGAGGAGGTTCGCAACCACAAGGTGGCCGTGGACTTCGTCCGCGACGCGAACAACGCCAAGAAACCCATCGCGATCGACCTCGAGCTGGTGCGCAAGCTTTACGCGATCCTGACGCCAGAGGCGGCCGCCAAAGGCTACCCCTACCGCCGCGAGAACCCGCTGCACCGCCTCTACTATCACGAGATTTCTCCGCCCGAGAAGATCTCGTACAAGATGCGCAAGCTAGGCGAGTGGCTGGAATCCGAAGAGTTCCGCGAGCTTCACCCCATCACCCGCGCCACCCGCGCGCACTACAAGGTGCTGGCGACTTACCCCTGGACCAAGAACTCCGGCAAGGTCGCCCGCCTCCTGATGAACTTCATGCTGATTCGCCACGGCTACCTCCCCGCCGTCATCCACTCCATCGAACGCCAGCGCTACTATGAAGTGCTGCGTTACGAAAACGAGGGCCTCCTGAACCTCGTCATCGAGTCGCTCGAGAACAGCATCGAGACCACCGGCAAGTTCATGGAGGAACTCAACGGCCTCCGCCTCCGCCGCGCCAGCTAGCTCGAATCAACACAGCCACCGATCCGACCCGTTGGCTGCGCCGGGCTGCGCGGCCGGAACGCGTTCACAAGCCGGGTGAGCTTTGCGTGGCTTGGCCACGCGAAGCGAAGGGGGTTTGGGGGCTCCGCGAGCGGCAGCGAGCCGGACCCCCATTAAAAACAACGCGCCGGGAGACACTCTCACCGGCGCGTTGCCATCCGCTAGTAGACTGGTCTGAGCTAGCGCTTCTGGGCGCCGCCCAATCTGTGGCCGTCTAGCGCGAGCCTCGCTGACGTGCCTGGTTGAGTCTTAGGGCTCGTCGACCTTCTATCGGAACAGGCTGGTCCTGAGGAGGTTAACTCCGCTCGACCTCCTTAAGTTCGAGACGGGTCAAGTGGCGAACAAGTTCCCTACCGGTCATGAGGGTACGTTTAGCCATGCGTTCGTCCTCCTTCTGGGGCCAGTCGCTCGCGGATGCCCTAATTCAATCGTAACGTGAGCCGATTTATTCCGCCACAACGAACGCAGTGAAAAACACCAGTCGATGATATGAAAAGCGACGATGGCCGGCGACAAGGGTAAAAGCGGGCGCGGAGGCGGGCGCGGCGAACGCTTTGCCCGGGCGATGGACCCGGCGGCGACCGCGCTCAACGCGTCAGTGGCTTTTGACCGGCGACTCCTCCGCGACGATGTCCGCGGCAGCCAGGCCCAGGCCCGTATGCTGGCGGTGGTGGGCTTGATCGCGGCGGCGGAGGCCGATGCCATCGTTGCCGGCCTCGAGGCGGTGGCGCTGGAGTTTGAACAGGGGACGCGGACGCTCGACCCCGCCCTGGAAGACGTTCATATGAACGTGGAGGGGCGCCTCATCGAGCTCATCGGCGAGCCGGGGCGCCGCCTTCATACCGCGCGCAGCCGCAACGACCAGGTCGCGACCGACCTCAAGTTGTATGCACGCGCTGCGGCGGTGGAGCTGGCGGCGGCGATCGATCGCGTGCGCCTTGCCCTGGTGCGACGCGCGACCGAGCACGCCGACACGCTGCTTCCAGGCTACACGCACCTGCAACGAGCACAGGCGGTCACTCTTGGGCATCATCTGCTGGCCTACGCCGAGATGCTGGGCCGGGATCGCGGGCGGCTTTTGGCCGGGGCGCGCCGCGCCGGACAGTCACCTCTTGGTTCGGGTGCGCTGGCGGCGACCGGCCTGCCC
>DASRQT010000651.1:0-5228 GCA_035696485.1 Polyangia bacterium
ACGGTCATCAGCGACACCGCCCCCTTTTCCGGATCGTATCCATCGACATCGGAGGCCAGCGCGATGCGCTCGAGGAAGCCGGCCAGCGTCGGCTCCTCGGCCTCCTTCTCGTATTCGCGCATCTGCGCCACAAGCTCCAGCAAGTTCTCGATGCGCCCTTCCGCCTCCAGCGACGCCTCCGCCGCCAGAGCGTCGCGGTAGCCGCTGTCCTCCAGGACCTTCTCCGCCAGGGCAGCCGGACCCAGGCCCGCGCCGTCCCTGCGCAGCCCGGTCATCAACTCGACGAAGGCGGCGACCTTCTTGCGCGGCCCAGTTCCCAGTATCGCCGGCAGTGGCGGCGCGTCCGGGTCCCCGTCCGCTTCGGCGATCGCCTGCTGCAGGGCAGTCCAGGCCGACACCTTCCGTTCGTTCATCAGCTCGCTGATACGTTCGACGGTCGCGTCGCCGATCCCGCGCGCCGGGACGTTGATGATCCGCTGCAGCGCCATGCCGTCGTCGGGGTTGATGATGGCGCGCAGGTAGCAGATCAGGTCCTTGATCTCGGCGCGGTCGAAGAACCGCGTGCCGCCGACCACCACGTAGGGAATGTCGCGCGCGCGCAGCGCATCTTCCAGCACCCGCGACTGGGCGTTGGTGCGGTAGAAGACCGCGAAGTCGCGCGGGCTCATGGTGTCCTGCAGACCGGCCGCGATCTTCCCGCCGACGAAGTCGGCTTCGTCGCGTTCGGTCTCGCCCTCGAACATCGTGATCAGGGCGCCGTCGCCGGCCTCGGTGAACAGCCGTTTCGGCCGCCGTTCGGAGTTCCGCTCGATGATCGCGTTGGCGGCGCGCAGGATGTGCCCGGTCGACCGGTAGTTTTGCTCCAGCTTGACCACGCGCGCGCCGTCGTGATCGCGTTCGAAGTCGAGGATGTTGCGGATGTCGGCGCCGCGCCATTTGTAGATCGACTGGTCCTCGTCGCCGACCACCGTGATGCTGCCGGTGCGTCGTGACAGGTACTTCACCAGCTTGTACTGGACGGCGTTGGTGTCCTGGAACTCATCCACCAGCACATGGTCGAAGCGGTCCAAGATCTCGTGCGCGCCGGCGGCGTCCAGCGCGCACATCTGCAGCGCGCGCAGCAGCAGGCCGCCGAAATCGGTGGCGTTGGCCGCGGCCAGGCGCTGTTCGTAGAGCGCGTACGCCTTGGCGACGACGTCGTCGAAGTAGTCGCCGGGCTGGAACCCATCGGCGGTGACGCCCTGGTTCTTGGCGCGGTCGATCGCCGACAGCACCTGCCGGACGGGAAATAAACGCTCGGGCACCTTGAGGTCGGTCAGCACGCGCCCCAGCAGGCGCTTCTGATCGTCGTCGTCGTAGATGACAAAGTCACGCCGCAGGCCGACCGCTTCGCCCCACTGGCGCAGCAGGCGGGCCGAGATCGAGTGGAACGTCCCCACCCATAACCCGTACGGCCCGATGCCCATGCGCGTGCCCAGCAGGCGCCCCACCCGTTCGCGCAGCTCGCCGGCGGCCTTGTTGGTGAAGGTCACGGCGATGATGCGACGGGGATCGGCGCCGGACGCGACCAGGCGCGCCAGACGATAGGTGATGACGCGCGTCTTGCCTGATCCCGCCCCGGCCACGACCAGCAGCGGACGGCCGGGGTGGATGACGGCCTCAAGCTGCGGCGGGTTCAGCTCCCGCGCCAGCGCCTCGACGGCGAAGGGCCCGGTCGTGATCGTCCCGCCTGCCGCAGGCGTCCCGGCCGCGGCCGCGGCGGCGGCCTGGATGCGTTGCGCGGCGTGGGTGAACAGATCCATCGCCGCTACTTTGTCAGACCCGTGGTTTCGATTCGAGGTTGAAAATAGCCGTGCTTACGGGTGCGAAGCCGGATGTGAATCCGAGGGCGGGGCCAGCTCGCCGGCTTCGATGCGAACCGCCAGGCGGTTCTGCGGCGGTGGCAGCGGGCAGGTCGCCCACGAGGAGTAAGCGCACGGCGGGGAGAAGGCCTTGTTGAAGTCCAGGACCACCTGCCCGTCCCTGGCCAGCGGCGTATAAAGGAACCTGCCGCCGCCGTACGTCTCCTTTCCTGCGGTCTGGTCGCGGAAGATAAAAAACAGCTCGGTCGCGTCCGGCTCATCCAGCACAGCGTCCAGGCGCACGTCGCGACCGCCGATGGCAAAGACCGCCGTGCCGGGGCTGGACAGCACCTGCGGCGGACCGACAACCGACGGTACCGTGATCGACAGCGGCGTTTCGCGCGGAACGAAACGCGCCGCCACCTTGAGCTCGACGCGGATCGGAAACCAGCGCAGGCCGGTGAAGTCTCGGCGCGCGGGGTTGTTGACGTCGCGCACGCGGATCCCGTAACGGGTGCCGCCGCGCAAGATTGGCTGCAGCGTCACCGGCCCGAACGACAATACGTCCGGCGGCCCCGGGACATCATGGTGCAGTTCCGTCACCTTCACCGGTTTCCCCGCCAGCGTTGCCGCGACGCCGTCCGCGAGCGTGGCCATGATCTTCCCGGCCTTCAAGACGATCACGCCCGCGCGCGCCGGCACCGACCCGACCGGCAGGACGACATCGGCCCTGGCATCGGTCCCGAACGTGTTTTCGCCTTCCTTCAACCACGACAACCCGGCCAGCGACAACCAGCCGGTCGGACTCTTGAGGCGCTCCTCGCGAGCCTGACGCCAGCGGGTGATCTCCTCCTCATAGGGTGAGCCGGACGACCCCGCCCCGGCCGGGCCGCTCATGACCAGACCACCCACGGCGACGATGACGGCGCTGACAACGAATGATGTTCCAACATGAACCACAGCTAGACAGGATAGCGCCTTTGTAAGGAGGACGGCGAATCCCGCACGCGTCCGACGCAGCCGACGCGACCCTCGGCAAGACCCTCGGCGATTGCGCCTGGATGAGGGCGGCCTTCCCGGAAATCCCGAGGCCTTTGCCCTAGCGGCTCCCCAGTTCAGCGTGCGTCAGCGATTCCCAGGCCATGTGGAAGGAGACGGCGCCGGTGGGACGGACGGCGTTCACCACTGTCAGAGTGTTGGGCAGGGCCATGCCGCGCCTGTTGTGAAAATGATTGTAGGCGATCTCCCAGGTCTCAATGGCGCTCGCTCGGGTGAACTGGCCGTTACACAGCCAACTCGGAGCGCCGGTACCGGTGACGAACGGCGCGTGGAACTCCAGCATCGCGATGAAACGTTGCTGCTGCTCCTGGTACAGGTCGACGCCTTGCTTGAGCGCGATCTCAGCCACGTTGGCTGCCGCTGCCAGACCGTATTCCAGGTGTTCGATGTCGCGACAGGTTTCCGCCGAAACCCCGTCCCGGAACTCGCCTTGCCCGAACCAGTAGGCGACGAGCTGGGCGCGGGACGCGTTCTTCGCATCCGGCGGAGCGACCGGCAGGGCGCCGTCCGCGGTCAGGTAAACGTAGGATGGAAATCGCGCGCGCCACATCTCCAGGCCCCGATCGAACAGGGCGTGGTCGTCCAGAAAAACTCCGCTGGCGGTGATGCCTTCGATGATGGTCAGCGCCCAGTTGCCGAAAATCGAGATGAGGCCGTCGACCCCGCCCTGGGTCTGCGTGAGATCGCGAACGTAGACGTTTCTTACCATCGTAGAAAAGCGGTCGATGTCGGCGTTCGACCAGCCGGCGCCGCTGTGTCTGATGATCTCGGCGGCGCGTATCATCACCGAGATGGACCAGCCCGTCTGCAGCGTCGAATTGGCCATCGTGTGGGCCCTGAGCGTCGTCGCGTAGGCGTTCATGATGGCGATCGCCTTGTCGGCGTTGGCCTGGTTGCCTGTCAGATACCAAAGCAGGGCATGCGCGTAGGCCGCGTGCGCGTCAGCTCGCTCCTCCAGGCAGCCGATGTTCGGCATCGAATAGCGGCCGCACGAGACCGTGGCCCGCGGGCTCGGCTGGTGCGAAAGTGAAGCCGAGCCACTCGAAGACATCCGGTTGAACGCCGCTCGCCAGGGGGTGGCCCCGGCCTGCACCTGCTGCTTGATGTAGTCAAGCTCCGCCTTGCTGTTGAGCAGGCCCGGATGTCGAAACACGAGCGGGCCGGACGCGTCGCCACTGCCCGCGCCACCTCCCCTGCCATCGGTCGTTCCGCCGTCAGCTGTACCGCCAGCAGCGCCAGCTGTGCCGCCGGTGTCGACTGACGCTCCCCCGCTTCCAGACGCGGATGTATCTGCAGATGCCGCACCGTCGGTAGTACCCCCGCTCCCCGGTCCGCCCCCGCTTCCTGCGCTGCCGCCCGAAGCGGCGAGACCAGCGTCCGCGCCTCCAGAGCCCGAGGGCGATGTCGCGGCCTTGCCCGGCTCCGAGCACGCCGACTGCATTCCGAAGGCAGCGGCAAGAAGCACTGCCCACGCTGGCCTGCCCGCGTGTGCCAAAAAGGAGCGCAACCGCAACCCTTGCTCGCCGGAGCGAGTCGTCGAGGTCCTTGTCGTCGTGCCCATTCTCGGCATCTTAGCCCAACGATAATATCGGCAGGGAAAACCTTTTCCTTCATGCCGCCGCGGCCAGCGCCTGCCAAGACGCCGGCACAACGGCACCGGCCCAGTCGACGCGTCCCCACCAGATTTGCATTTTATTCTGCGCATTTAACGCCGAACGCTTGTCACGCCGCTGCCGTGGGCGTTTCCGGACTGCCTGCTTTCATACCTCGGTCGGTCTATATCCCAAGCACGGTCGCGTGAACTGTCCGCCGAGCCGCGAAGGAGCGCATGAATGAGGTCGTCCTACGCATTCAGCTTGTCCACTCTGCTTGCCCTGATCGCCGCGTCGCTCTTGTGCGCCGGTCCCGCCCGCGCGACGGTGACGTGGAAAGCTGACTTCGAGACCGGGAACCTCAGTCAATTTTCCGGCGGGACGATGGGCGCGCGCGACATCGAATTTGTCACCGACCCCGTGCAGCAGGGGAAAATCGCCGGCAAGTTCACGGTTCACGCCAACGACACCTTTGGCGGTTCGCAGATGCGCGTGCTCATCAACCACAGCGGCGCGCGTACCGGTGAAGGTCAGGACGTCTTCATGTCCTTCTATTTTCTGATCGCGACCGATCCGTTGATCCGCGACAACATCGCCTACTGGGAATCGAACGGCAGCTTCCGCAACATGATGACCTGGTGGTTGGCGCCCAAGGCGGGCGGGGGCACCACCTTGAACTTTGGCACCGGAAACCTGGGCAGCACCAAACATATCCTCACCGCTGACATCGCGGTCG
>DASRQT010000652.1:0-19351 GCA_035696485.1 Polyangia bacterium
CTGCCGACGGGCGCGTCACATAACGGCGCCAGATAACGCCCCAGCGACGCGATCACGTGCGGGTAGAACAGCAACGGCTTGCCACGATCGGCGGCCGTCTCCAGCGCATAGAACCAGGCTTCGTTTTCCAGGTACCCGACACAGGCGTCCAGCGCGGCGTCGACCTCCGCGGGATCGCGGCCGGCGTAGATGCCGATGCACTCCCCCGACAGCGGCCCCGACGGATACCCCGATCCCGCGTAGAACGACTTGGCGTAGACGACGTCGGCCGCTGATGCCTTGGTCCCCTGATCCAGGGCCGAAAACAGCGCGTCGTCCGACGTCGCGGTGATGACGCCCAGCGCGCGCCGCCCCGCCGGCAACCCCAGCGCCGCCGCCAGCTCAGGCGAGGCCTCGGCGATCCGCCGCACCGCCAGCGCGCGCGGTTTCACGGCGATCAAATCCAGCTTCACGCGACCGCGCCTTCAATCGCGTAGGAACGCAGGCGGCTTGGCCGCCGGAGTTCCATCGCGGGAGGTCTGGAACCCTCTGAGGGTTCCAGGTTAAATATCCTCAAAAGATCACACCCGACTTGCGGTCGCGCAGTACCCGTTCGATCGCCGCCGAGACGTCCCGCGCCGCCTCGGCCGGAACCCGGCCGCGCGGATTGATGTTCGACAGCACCTCGCGGTCGGCGTCGGTGGCGCCGTCTGCCGGCTGGTAGATGTAATACGCCGACAGCGAGTCGGCGAATCCCAGCCCCGGCCGCTCGCCGCACACGAACAGCGCCGCCTGCGCGCCGGTGAGGCGGGCGATCTCGTCCATGATCTTGACGCGCGATCGGCGCACGAAAAACGGTTGGGCGTGCTGGATGCCACGCGCGGCCAGCGCCGGCAGCAGCGCGCTGTGAAATTCGGGGAGGTTTGTGTTGATGGCCGCCGCCGACAACCCGTCGCCGTAGATCACCACCAGCTGCGGCGCGCGGCCGATGCGCCGGCCTATCTCCGCGCGCCCCTCGTCGGACAGCGCGCGACCGAGGTCTGGCCGCTGCAAGAAGATCGGTTTGTCGCCCGCGCGCGACGTGACCTCGAACAGCCCCAGCCGCGCCAGCAGCTCCGGATCGACCTCGGACATGACGGCGTCCTTGGCGGCGGCGTGATCGGCGCGGAAGCGCAACATGGTGTTGGTCTTGTAGCGCGGGCCGGTCCGTCCGACGCCGATGCGCGCCGGCGTCGAGCGCAGGATCCCGGACATCGCGCGCGGGTCGTATGGCTCGCCGATGTTGACCCCGCGATCAGGCGCCAGCAGCAGCGCCCCCGACGACTCCACCTGCTGGGCGCGCGCCCTGTCAACGCCCAGATCCCGGGCCAGCGCCTCCCGAACCATGGCTTCGATGCGCGTGCGATCAATCATGGCTGCCCCGTTGTCGTCATCCGAACAAGCTCGCGTCGCCGGCGCGCGCCGTCAGCTTGCCGCCGTCCATGATGCCCATCTCTTCCAGCCACGCCTCGAACTCCGGCGCCGGCCGCAGCCGCAAGAGCTGCCGCAGTGACGCGCCGTCATGAAAAGACGAGGACTGGTAGTTCAGCATCACGTCGTCGCCCATGGGCAGGCCCATGAAGAAGTTGCAACCGGCCGTCGCCAGCAGCACCTCGAGGCTCTCGAGGTCGTTCTGATCGGCGTCGGCGTGGTTGGTGTAGCAGGCATCGCACCCCATCGGGATCCCGTGCAGCTTGCCCATGAAGTGATCTTCCAGCCCGGCCCGCGTGATCTGCCGCGCGTCGTACAGATACTCGGGGCCGATGAACCCGACCACCGTGTTCACCAGGAACGGCTGGTAGTGGCGCGCAAGGCCATAGTTGCGCGCCTCCAGCGTCATCTGGTCGGCGCCCTCGTGCGCGTCAGCCGACAGCGCCGACCCCTGGCCGGTCTCGAAGTACATGACGTTCGGCCCCGAGACCTGCCCCAGCTTTCGGGTCATGTCGTGCGCCTCGTCCAGCAGCGCCAGCGTGACGCCGAAGCTGCGCAGCGCCTTCTCGGTCCCGGCGATCGACTGGAACATCAGCCCCAGCTGCGCGCCCGCCTCCAGCGCCTTCATCTGCGTGGTGACGTGCGCCAGGCAGCAGTTCTGGGTCGGGATGCGCCACTGCCGCATGAAGTCGCCGGTGGCGTTCAGGATGGCGGCGGTCTGCTCCGGGTTGTCGGTCACCGGATTGACGCCGATGACCGCATCGCCGCTGCCGAACGACAGTCCTTCGCGCATCGACGCCAGGATCCCCTCGATGGAATCGGACGGGTGATTGGGCTGCAGGCGCGTCGACAGCCGACCCTCCAGCCCCAGCGTGTTGGTCGCGTGCACCACCACCCGGATCTTCCGCGCCGCGTAGATCAGATCGAGGTTGGTCATGAGCTTCGCGCAGGCCGCGATCATCTCGCTGGTGAGGCCCCGCGACAGTCGCAGGAGCTCAGCGCCGTCGTTGCGATCGTCCAGCACATACTCGCGCAGCTTGGCCACCGTCCAGGCCTTGACCGCCTCGTACACCGGCCGCTGCAAATCATCCAAGATCAGCCGCGTGACCGCGTCCTTGTCGGGCGCGACCACCGGGTTTTCATGCAGCTCCTGCAGCGTCAGCTCGGCCAGCACCCGTTTGGCCGCGACCCGCTCCGACACCGACGCCGCCGCCAGCCCGGCCAGGCGGTCACCAGACTTTTCCTCGTTGGCCTTGGCCAGCACATCCTTGACGTCGCGGAAGCGGTACGTCGTCCCGCGCAGCGTGGCCGCCAAGTTCATCGGGCCGCGAAATTTACCACAAATCCCCGAGGCCAAGACCCCGGCCCGCCGCGCCGGCTACGACCGCGTCCGGATGGTCACCGCGCGGCCGTGCCCGGCCAACCCTTCGACCTCGGTCAGGCGTTCTATGTCGTCGGCCTGCGCGCGCAGCGCCTCCGCGCCGTATTCGATGATGGACGTTCGCTTGATGAAATCCGCGACCCCCAGCGGCGACGCAAAGCGCGAGCTGCCGCCGGTCGGCAACACGTGGCTCGGCCCGGCCATGTAATCACCGACCGGCTCGGGCGTGTGCGGCCCCAGAAACAGGGCGCCCGCGCTGGTGATCGTGTGCGCGATCTCTCTCGCGCCCCGCACCGCCAGCTGGCCGTGCTCGGGCGCCAGCAGGTTCATCACCTCCGCCGCCTCGGCGACCGTGCTCACGATGATGATCGCGCCCTGGCCCGCCAGCGCCTGCTCGGCGATCGCCCGGCGCGGCAGCTTGGCGAGCTGTCGCGTCACCTCGGCTTCCACGCGCGCGGCCACCTCCGCCCCCAGCGCGATGAGGATGGGCACCGCCAGCGCGTCGTGCTCAGCCTGGGCCAGCAGATCGGCGGCGATCCACTGCGGGTCGACGCTGTCATCGGCGACGATGACCACCTCGGTCGGTCCGGCGATCGAATCGATGCCGACGTCGCCAAACACCAGGCGCTTGGCCGCCGCGACGTACGCGTTCCCCGGCCCGACGATCTTGTCGACGCGCGGTACGGTCTCGGTCCCGTAAGCCAGCGCCGCCACCGCCTGGGCGCCGCCGATGACAAACACCCGATCCACGCCGGCGATCTCGGCCGCCGCCATGGTCTCCGGCGACGGCCCGGGTGTGGTCATCACGATCTCACCGACCCCGGCCACGCGCGCCGGGATGGCCGTCATCAGCACCGTCGATGGGTAGCGGGCGGTCCCGCCCGGCACGTACAAACCGACCCGCGCCAGCGGCGACACGCGCGAACCGACGCGGATGCCGCCCTCGTCGATCTCGAACGACGATATTCGCTCCCGTTCGTGAAACGTCCTGATGCGCGCGGCCGCTCGATCCAGCGCGCCGCGCACCGGCGCCGCCACCTGCGCGGCCAGGCGCTTGCAGTCGGCCCGCGGCAGCTCCAGCGCGTCCAGACGCCGCGATTCAAACTGTTCGGTCAGCTCGCGAATCGCGCGGTCGCCGCGCGCGCGAACCAGCTTGATGATCTGCCGCGCGGAGTCCTCGATCTCCTGTGGAACGGAGGCGCTGCGGCGACTCAACGCCTGCAGCGTCCCGGCGTAATCAGCCTGTGATCGCTCAATTATCCGCATCGCGAGCGCCGGAGCATAGGGTCCTTCGCGGCAGAACGCCACCCCGCCCCGGGCACCCCGCCGCCCGCAAGATCACTCCGCGCCGGCGTCGGGGACGGGGGGGTCCACACGCAGCGGAGGCTCGATGCCGCCGACCAAAAGGCCCTTTTCGTAGACCGTCACACGGTTCCACTCGTCGAAGCTGACCTTCGAACAATCGAACGAGTAGTCGTCGGTCTGGGTGATCGTCTGCTGGTCGGTCCTGCTGATGCGGACACGGATCTCGCCGGTGTCGCCGAAGGGCTCCAGCGTCCCCGCCGCCTCGGAAAAACCCAGCTCCACGTACAGATCAGCGCCCAGCCGCGGCGGGATGACCGGGACGAATTCGTGAGTGATGTTCTCCTTGCCCACCATCGCGAAGTCGCACACAAACTCCTGCGCCACCGCGCCGAAGTCCGCGTACCAATATCGAAAGGTCACGTCCGCCAGGTGTAGCGACTCCATGCTGCGGTTGATCACCCTGAAGGCGGCGCGTATTTGATTGGCATCCGGCCCGCTACACGCGTACAGGACAACCAGCTTGCACGTGACGCACGCGATCGCGCCGCCCGCCCCGTCGGCGCCGCTGTCCGCCCGTCCCCCGTGACCGCCGGTTCCACCGCCGCCGTCCGGCCTGCCGTCACCGGTCCCGCGGTCGACACCGCCGTTCTCGATGCGGTCACCGTTGCCGTCGCGCGCGCCACCATCCTGTGCCTGGCGATAGTAGGGATCGGGACCGTGGCAGCCCGCCCCTGGAGTAACGACTGCTGCAGTCGATACCGCGAGCGCGGCGACAAACAGGAACGCCGTCCGCCGGGTACGAATCGGGCGACCGCCGACCATGAAACTCAGGGCAATCCGGGGACGCTCATCGTCACCCATTGAATCCGGGTCGACGTGATGTACAGCGTCTTGTGATCGGCGCCACCGAACGAACAGTTGATGGCATTGCTGCCGATGGTCGTCAGCTTCGCCCCGGCCGGGCTCCAGACCTCGAGGCCGTTCTGTGTCGACACGTACAGGTTTCCCGCGCAATCCATGCACATCCCGTCGGGGATCGGCCCGGTCTGCGCGAACTGCGTACCGGCGCCGTTGATGGAACCGTCGGCGTTGAGCGCCCATTTTTTCACCACGCGGTCAGCGGTCACCACCGTGTAAAGCGTGTTGTCGTCGGCGGACAGCGCGACGCCGTTGGGATCGCGGGTGCCAGTGCTCTCCACCACGGAAATTGTCCGCGCCGGCGCGGGCGAGATCCGGTAGAAGGCGGTGGTTGCGGTCTTGGGCCCGGGCCCGCGGTCCTGGAAGTACTGCGGGTCGCTGAAGTAGATGTTGCCGTCGCCGCGGACGATGAGGTCGTTGGGCGATTTGAACCGATTGCCCATGTACATACCGGCCACGACCTCCACGAACGCGCCGGTGGTCGGGTTCAGGCGGACGATCGCCGACCGCTCGTGATCGGCGGACAGGATGGTGTTGTCGTTGTCCAGCGTCATGCCGTTGTTGCCGATGGTCATGAAGAGGTTGACCGGCGCCATCGCGGGTGGCACCAGCTTCCATATCTGGCGCAGGGGGCCGCCGTTCTGTTTGCACGTGAACATCAAGGTATTGGTCGCGCTGACCCAGATCGGGCCTTCGCCGTTGTCGAACACCGGTCCCGTCGCGGTCGTCAACGCGCCCATCATTGCCGGGGGACCGTAAACAGCCCCCGGCGTGCAGATGTATTTCCCGGAGGTCCCGCCCTGCAGGCCCGATGGGCTATCACCGGCGACATCACGCGGGGCATCGCCGGCCGACCCGTCGCCCGCGCCGCCGCTGCCGCCGGATCCGCCACCCCCACCGGTACCGCCACCGCCCGAGCCACCAGTTGCCGCGCCGCCGGCGCCGCTGGTGCCACCACTGCCCGCCATGGTGCCGCCGCTGCCGACGGTGATGCCGCCGCTGCCGCCGGAGCCGCTGCTCGCGCCGCCGCTGCCGCCGCTGCCCCCGGCGCCGCCACCGCCGCCGCAGGCGCTCGCGCCCAAGGCCGCGCCAAAAACCAGGACGCCGACTGCCATCAAAGTTAGCCCGTTGTCACCAGGAACAGTGTGCCGCGTCATGAAAATGCCTCCGCAAGGCGAGGGGGGACTCTGCGCCCTGTCTATCAACAGTTTGCGTCCGTGGCGAGTGGGCCGTGTGGCTTTCAACCGGCGTACGCTTGACGCCGTGTGAATCAGACCGAGATTGTAGAGGAAAACTATTCGTCATTGCTTCGGGAGTTAAAAATGAGCCGTTTTGTATGGGTTGGGGCGGTCGCTGGTGTCTTGTCGCTGGGTCAAGCATGGGGTCAGGATCGCGGGCCAGCTCGAATACCGAATCAGCCGCCCGATCCGTTCGCTGATCGGCAAAATCGACCCGATCCCGGGACCCAGGCGCCAGCCGTTGGACCGCTGGCCCAGGAAAACCCAGCCGCAATACCGCCCTCCGATGCCGCGTACCAGGAGTTTCGGGGCAAGGTGGTGGTCAGCGACATCCTCCTGGCCTCCCAGTTTGGCTCCGACGCCGTGAAGATCAGCAGTCTGCACCGCTTCCAGCGCGCCGCCGTCAACGGCGTCGAAGGGACCTGGAGGCTGCATTTTGTCGCCTTTCTCAGGGCGCCCATCGACGGCGATACCGTGAACCTGATCGCCTACGAGAGCGGCGACCGGTTCCGTCGTCCGGTCAAGGTCTTCGAAGTGCCGGTCCAGCCGGGGACGCGCGAGCTTCACCTCAACAACTTCGTGATCTCCGAGAGCATGGGCTTCAGGCGCGGGCAAGCCTACGATCTGGTCTTCGCGGTGCCCGGAAATACCGCCACGCCGGCGCACGGAAAACAGGACGTCGCGGCCCAGGGGATGATAACTCTGAGGTGAGTGTCTTCCCGATCCCCCGCCCGATCCCTGGCCCTGGCCCTGGCGTTGGCGCTGACCGCCTCCCTGGCGGCCGAGCCGGCCGATGCCAAGTCGCGCCCGCCCGCGCGTCGCGCGAATGCGCGCACAGGGTTGGCACCCACCCCCTACGACGACCTGGTCAAGGCGGTCAAACACAACGACCGCGGCGCCATCGAACGGGTGGTCGGACGTCTGGGGCCGGCGCGCCTCTTTGAGGGGCTGCACAACGCCAGCAGCGCGGTCATCCTGGCTGTGTTGACGGCCGCTCCGCGGGCGCGCGGTGGGGTCAGCCTGGCCGGATCGATCGCCGATCTGACGGCGTCTCCCGACCCGGCGATCAGCGCGGCGGCGGCGCGGTCGGTCGGGGACCTGCTGGCCGGCGACGTTCCCAGCGCGGTCGAGGAATGGGAGGTGCCGCCCGACACCCTGTCGCACGCGTGCGGCGCGCTGCACGCGCTGGCGCTGCGCCCCGAGGCAGCGCGGCCGGCCCGGCTGGCGGCACTGGAAGCCACCGCGGAATCGGCGTCGACCTGCGGTGGCACCGAGGATCTGGCCGGCCTGCTGAAGGACCCCACCCCGGCCATCCGGCGCGCCGCCGCGCTGGTGCTGCAGCCGTCCGAAAAGCGCAGCGCGCTGGGCCTGCGCGCGGCCAGCCGCGATCCCGACCCGGGGGTCGCCGCCGCGGCGGTGGCAGTCCTGTGCCGCGCCGGCGGCGCAGGCGCGCGCCGCGTCGGCGAACCGCTGGCGCTGGAGACAGTCGACCTCGCCCGCGCGTTGATCGTCGCCCCCGCCACGCCACCCGACGACGCGGTCGAGATGATCAACTGTCTGGCCGCGGCGCGCACCCCGGCTGACCGCAAGCTCCTGGATCAGCTGCGGCGCGGCCCGCCGTCGCAGCTACGCGACGGCGCGGCGGAAATGGCCGACGCGCTGGACGCGGCCAAACCGCAATGACCGACGACAGCGCGGCTGGCGAAAACGCGGGCACCGATCGGCTGGCGCGGGGCGCCCGACGCGTCAGCGCCTTCACCATGCTGTCGCGCCTGCTGGGCCTGGTGCGTGAACAGGTCTTCGCCCTGACCCTGGGCGCCGGCGCCGCCAGTGACGCCTTCCTGGCCGCCTTCCGGATTCCCAATCTGCTGCGCGATTTGTTCGCCGAGGGCGCGCTGTCGACGGCGTTTGTGCCGACCTACGTTCATACCCTGCGCAACCGTTCGCGCGCCGAGGCCTTCGCGCTGGCGAACCGGGTGCTATCGACGCTGACTCTCTACCTGGGTGCGATCGCGTTCTTGGCCATGCTGTTCCCGCAGCCCGTGGTCGCGGTGGTGGCCACCGGTTTCGGCCCTGAGAAAGCCGCCCTGTGCGCCGATCTGGTTCGCATCATGATGCCGTTCCTGCCCCTCATCTCTGTGGCCGTCGTCGCCATGGGTGCGCTCAACGCCGAGGAGCGGTACACGGCCCCGGCGCTGGCGTCGTCGATGTTCAACGTGGTGGCCATCGTGGGCGGTGTCGTGGTGTACACGCTCGGCCTATCGCAGCGCGCGGCAGTGATGACCTGGGCCGCGCTGACGCTGGTTGGCGGCCTGGCTCAGCTGCTGGTGCAAGCGCCGCCACTGTGGCGCCTGGGGTTCCGGCCGCGCCTTCTGCCCGACATGGCGCTGCGCGATCCGGGAACCCGGCGCATCGCCCAGCTTATGGCGCCGGCGACCCTGGGTGTGGCCGCGGTTCAGATCAACGTCGTGATCAATTCGTCCTTCGCCAGCCTGATCGCCGACGGCGCCATCTCCTGGCTCAGCTATGCGTTTCGCTTGATGCAGCTTCCGATCGGCGTCTTCGGTGTCGCGGTCGGGACCATGTCGCTGACCCATCTGGCGCGCGACGCCGCCGGCCAGGACTGGGAGGCCCTGCGCGGCACCTTACGCCGCGGTCTCCGGATGGTGCTGTTTCTGACCGTGCCGTCGACCATCGGTCTCGCGCTGCTGGGCGTCCCCATCATCCGGCTCATCTACCAGCACGGCGCCTTCGCCAGCAGCGCCACCGCCCAGACCGCGCGTGCCCTGACCGGCTACGCCGTGGGCCTGGTCGCCTACGCGGCGATCAAGGTCGTCGCGCCCGCCTTCTACGCGCTCGGGCGAACGCGCGTACCGCTCATCGCCAGCGTCAGCGCGGTGGCCGCCAACGTGGTCTGGAACCTGGCAACGTTCCGAAGCATGGGGCACGTCGGCCTCGCGCTGGGAACGTCGATCGCCGCGATCGTGAACCTGGCCGTGCTGGTTATCGCCTTCCAGAAGGAGGTCGGTGGCCTGCTGACCCGCGATCTGTTCGCGTCGGTGCTGCGCATCGCCGCCGCCGCCGCCGTCATGGCCGCGGTGGTCTGGCTGCTGGCCCCGCGCCTCGACGGCCTGCCGCTGCCGCGCCTCGGCGCCTGGTCGATCGCGGCGCTGGTTCCGGTGGTGGTCGGCGCCGTGGTTTATTTCGTGGCCGCCCGCGCGCTGGGCCTCGCCGAGGCGACCTCGCTGCTGCGCCGCTTCCGGAGCTAGTGCTCGCGGCCCGCCCCCGCTACCGCTCGTGCGGCATGCGGTCGCGCGGCCCGCGGAAGTACTGCATGGGAGAATAGAAACGGAAGTTCGACACGCGGCTGGTGTAGACGCAGGCGTAGGCCTCGACCTGCTCGCCGAACTTGCTGACCTCGTAGCCTTCACGGAACAGGGGTCCCCAGTGCGGGTTGAAGGCGTAGTCGATCTCGGCCTCGACCGTCCGGTGCTGCGCTGTCGCGGTCCGCAGCTCGTGCCGCAGCCGTTCGATGGCTTCCTTGACCGTCCGTTTGGCGTCCTTGATGGACGCCTTGCCGGCGTCGCTGTCTTCCAGCTTTTGCAGCGCCCGCATGGCCGTCTGCCGATCGTTGAGCTCCGCGTCCAGCTGGATAAGCTGGCTGTCCAGCTGATCCAGCCGCGACAGCGACGCGCGCAGCTGGTCGTACGTCGTCACCTCGTGCTCCAGCTCCTGCAGCACCATCGCGGTTCGCCAGTTGGACGACTTGCGTGACCGCAACATGTCGCCATAGATGTGGTCTCCGACGAACAGCACCTTGTCGCCGCTGGCCCGCGCGCGCTCTTGAAACTGTTTCAGGTTCCCGCCCGAGTAGATCCGCCCGCGTAAAAATGCCCCCTCCGACGCCCGTGTCAGCGGCAGGCCTTCCTGGTCGAGATCGATGAACGGCCGATCTTCAGTGAAAAATTCGGGTTTGCCGGCGCTGACGACGATCACGTCAAAGTAGTTGCGCCACGACGGATAGGCGCCGAGCGTCCCATCCAGCAGGTAACTCATCAGCTGGCTGGTGTAGTCCCACGCCGAGTTGGTCAGCAGGAATAGCCGCTTCCCCGACGAGCGAAACTTGTGCAGCGTCTCGGCCAGCGCCGGATCCCGGGTCACGTAGTCGGCGAGGTTGGCGCTGACGATGGTCTTGATGGAACCGTCCCGGTGCGCGAGGTCGATGCACTCCCGGATGTGTTCCCACAAGGTGTTGTAGTCCGGTTTGCCGGGCAGGTCGCTGTGATCGAAGTATTCGACCAGCGCCGCGTACAGCACGGCCTCCGGCAGCGCGAACAACGAATCGATCCACGCGTAACGCCGGTTCGACAGCCGCATCCGTTCGCGCTGATACAGCTCCGCGACCTTGGCCCGATCGATGGTCGCCAGGCCGTGCTGCGCCCGCCCCGGGTAGCCGTAGCGGTCCGGCTTGAAGATGTTGCCGTTGACGCGATCGACGACCAGGCCGCGGATGGCCAGCGTCGGATCGTAGAGCAGATTTTGAATCTCGGACGGGTAGCTCTTGGCCGTGACCAGCTTGTGCAGCGTCGCCCGCATCGACAGCTCTTCGATGCGGGCCTGGTTGTACAGCGCCAGGGTGTAGTCCATGTCGAACCCCACCATCTCGATCCGATCCAGGCGCAGGTTCCGGTTGACGTAGACGCGGTTGCCGCGCGGGATGTCCAGGCGCGCCGGCGGTTCAGGAAGGTCGAGGCTGCGCGGACCTTGAAGGACCGCCTGTGCCTCCCGTGCACTGGACATTACAGGTCAAGTTTATCACGCGGCCTTCAAACCGCTCGTCGGGTCCACCCCCCCACGGTAAAGTCCGGTGGTGATTGTAGGCCTGGGTCAGATCAACCCGACGATCGGCGACTTTGCCGGCAATCGTGCGCGCATTATCGCCGCCCTGGGCGACGCAGAACGCCGCGGCGCCGACCTGCTGGTGTTGCCCGAGCTGGCGCTGTCGGGATATCCGCCCAAGGATCTGCTGGAAAGGCCGGCCTTTCTGGACGCGGCGGCGGCCGCGCTGAAGGCGCTCTGCGCGGAGGTCGGGTCAAGGAGGTCGACCGCGGTGCTGGTGGGATTCCCGGAGCCGTTGCCCGAATCCGACGACACCAGGCGCGTCGCCAATTCCGCCGCGCTCATCGACGGCGGCCGCGTCGTCTCTGTGACGCGCAAGTCGCTGTTGCCGACCTACGACGTCTTCGACGAATGGCGCTACTTCCAGCCCGCCACCGAGATCGCCGTCACGTCCTTTCGCGGCACGCGCCTCGGCATCTCGATCTGCGAGGACATCTGGAACGACGCCGATTTCTGGCCGAAGCGCCTGTACCGCCGCGATCCCATCGAGGCGCTGGTGACAGCCGGCGCCGAGATCATCATCAACATATCGGCCTCGCCGTTCACCATGGAAAAACGCCACCTGCGCCCGCGCATGCTGGCCGCCACCGCGCGCCGGTGGCAGCGTCCCCTGGTGTTCGTGAACCAGGTCGGTGGTCAGGACGACCTGCTGTTCGACGGCGCCAGCCTGGTGCTGGATGCCGACGGCGCCGTAATCGCGCGCGCCGCCGAGCACGCCGAGGATCTGATCATCGCCGACCTCGGCGCGCGGCGCGGGGACCTGCGCCCGTTCGACCCGGACGCCGACGTCGAATCGGCCGTCGCCGCGCTGACCCTGGGGACGCGCGACTATGCCCGGCGCTGCGGTTTCCAGCAGGCGCTGCTGGGCCTGTCGGGCGGAATCGACTCGGCCGTGGTGGCCTGTCTGGCTGCGCGGGCGCTGGGACCGGGCAACGTCCTCGGGGTCGGGATGCCGTCACGCTTTTCGTCGCAGGGATCACTCGACGACGCCGCCGCGCTGGCCAAGAACCTCGGCATCGATTTCACCGTGATCCCGATCGAACCGATGTTCGCCGCGTACATCGACGCCCTGGCCCCTGCCTTCGGCACGACTGCAACCGGCGATGCGGCCGCCGCCGAGGCGGGCCGCGCCGCCACCGAGCTGGCCCACGAGAATCTGCAAGCCCGCATCCGAGGCGCCTTGCTGATGGCGCTGTCGAACCGCCACGGTCGTCTGTTGCTGACCACCGGCAACAAGAGCGAGCTGGCGACCGGCTACTGCACGCTTTACGGTGATATGGCCGGCGGGCTGGCGGTGATCAGCGACGCGCCCAAGACCCTGGTCTACCGGTTGGCTCACGCCATCAACGCGCAGCGCCCCGTGATCCCGACCTCGACGTTGACCAAGCCGCCCTCTGCGGAACTGCGACCCAACCAGACCGACCAGGACAGCCTGCCGCCCTACGATCTTCTCGACGCCATCCTGGACGCCCACCTCGAACAGGGGAAAGACCAGGCCGCGCTGGTGGCCGCCGGTTTTCCAGCCGACGTGGTGGGCGACGTCGTCCGCCGCGTGCGCACCAGCGAATACAAACGCCGCCAGATGGCGCCCGGCCTCAAGATCACAGGCAAGGCGTTCGGCCCCGGCCGCCGCTACCCGATCGCCCAGGCCTTCCGCGGCTAGGGCTCGGCTAGCGCGCTAACACGCCTGCTCGACCAGACTGAGCAGGTGGTCGAGCATGATCGGCTTGGGGATGAATCGTTCCTTGGGGACCGGCGCCCCGGCGGCGTTGCCGGCCGCCGAGATCACGTACACGGGGATATCGGCCAGGGCGGGGTCATTGAGCTGCTGCTCTCGAAAAGCCCACCCGTCCATTACCGGCATCATCAGGTCCAGCAGGATCATGCACGGGCTCTCGGACGACCGCAGCAGCACCAGCGCCTCGTTGCCGTTGGCGGCGGTTTTCACCTGATAACCCTCATCCTCCAGCACCTCGGCCAGCGCCAGGCGGATGTCGTCGTCGTCATCGACAATCAAAATGTACTTGCCGTCTCGTAGTGTCATCAATTTGCCCGTGATGTAGCTGACGTTAGTTGGGCAGACTGTACCCTGAGTCAATTGCCGTCGCCAGACTCGTGTCGTTTACATTGTTTACGCCGGCGGGTTTACCGCCGCCGCGGGCGCGCCGCCCTTGACTGCATATCTGGAGCCTGTATGTTCCGCGCCCGGTTTCTCCAGAAAGAGGGACGTCATGCGCGCTGTGATTGCGGTTTTGCCAGGGGATGGGATTGGTCCCGAGGTGGTCGCCGAGGGGACGAGGGTGCTGGATGCCGTTGCCAGGCGCTGGGGGCACGTCTTCGAGCTGCCGCAGGCGTTGATTGGCGGCATTGCCATCGACCAGACCGGTTCGGCGCTCCCGGCCGAGACCCTCCAGCTTTGCCAGGGAGCGGATGCGGTCCTCCTGGGCGCCGTGGGTGGTCCCAAATGGGACGATCCCCGCGCCAAGGTCCGTCCCGAGCAAGGCCTGCTGGCGATTCGCAAGGGCCTGGGTCTGTACGCGAACCTGCGCCCGGTCGCCGTCCACCCCAAGCTGCTGCGGGCATCCCCTCTGCGCCCGGAGCTGCTGGCCGGCGTGGACATGATCGTGGTGCGCGAGCTGACCGGCGGTATCTACTTCGGCGAAAAGCATCGCGACAAGGACCGGGCCGTCGACACCTGCGTCTACACCGAAGCGGAGGTGGTCCGGATCGTGCGCACGGCCGGCCGTCTGGCGCGGGCCCGTCGCAAGAAGCTAACCTCGGTCGATAAGGCCAACGTGCTCGAGACCTCGCGGCTGTGGCGTGAGGTCTCGGAGCGTGTGGTTCGCGCCGAATTTCCCGACCTCACGCTGTCTCACATGCTGGTGGACGCGTGCGCCATGCATCTCATTCGCCGCCCTGCCGACTTCGACGTCATCGTCACCGAGAACATGTTCGGTGACATCCTCACGGATGAGGCGTCGATGCTGGCCGGGTCGATGGGCCTTCTGCCCTCGGCGTCTCTGGGTGACGGGAAACGCGGGCTTTACGAGCCGATTCACGGCTCGGCGCCCGACATCGCCGGGCAGGGGATCGCCAATCCCTTTGCCACCATTCTCAGCGTCGCGATGCTGCTCCGGTTCTCGCTGGCTCTTGAGGCCGAGGCGGCGGCGGTGGAGGCGGCGGTGGCCACCTGTTTCGACCGCGGGGTTTTACCGGTCGACATCGCCACGGCGGCGGGCGTTGCCCCGGTCAGCACCGTGCAGGCCGGCGCCGCCGTTCTGGAAGCGCTGGAAAACACGGCGCCGCGCTAGCGCGGTAGGCCAGCCCCGCGCGGCCAATTCGCTCGCCGCGCTGCATCGCACATCTCGACAGCGACAGGGGTGCTTGTTATCCTGGCTTTAGCGAGTCGTTCCGGGTGTCGCGTTGGTTTCACGATTGTTCTGGCCTGCTCCCTTCTGATTTTCATCGAGGGAGATTGAAGGCACCGAGGCTGGCTGGCCCGTGGCCGCCGCCGCTCGTCCGCCGCCCATCGGGGCACCCGTCCGTTCGTGACAAGGTCTTCCCGCCCGCAAGAAGGTGCGCCCGCGCCAAACGCAGAATCAGAGAACCAAGGAGAACGAGATGGGAACCAGGCTCTACGTAGGAAACTTGTCGTACAACGTCACTGAGGTCGAGCTGCGGGAGGCGTTCGCCGATGGCGGGCGAAATGTGGTGGAGGTCAAAGTCGTCATGGACCGCGAAACCGGACGGCCGCGTGGTTTCGCTTTCGTCGAGATGGGCAGCGAGGCCGAAGCCTCGCAGGTGATCGAGACGATGAACGGCCGCGACATCCAAGGTCGTGCGATCAGCGTCAGCGAGGCGAGGGCCCGCGCCCCCCGTGCCGGCGGCGGATTCGGGGCGGGTGGTGGCTACGGCGGGGGCGGCGGTGGTGGCGGCGGCCGCGGGTTCGGCGAAGGGGGCGGCGGGGGCGGCGGACGCGGCGGCTACGGCGAAGGTCGCGGCGGCGGTGGCCGCGGCAACCGCCGTGGCGGCTGGTAGCCGACTGATCCGATCGACTCGCCCCTGCAGGGCCGAGTGCCAGGGTGAGGGGCCCCGACTATGCTATCGCCCGCAGGCCTTCGGGGTCGGCGAGGATAACCTTGCGGCCTTCGGTCTGGATCAGGCCCTTGCGCTTGAACTGGGACAGTGTCAGCGACACCGTCTCGCGCGTTGACCCGATGAGATTCGCCATCTCCTGGTGCGTGATCTTGAGTCCGACCACCAGGCCCCGTACATCGGCGATGCCGTGTTCGGTGCCCAGGGTCAGCAGCAGCTCGGCCAGCTTCGAGCCGACATCCTTGAAGATCAGCTGCTCGACGCGCGTCTCCAGGTCCTTGCGGCGCAGGATCAGTGATCGCGAGAACCGGTAAGCGGCCACCCCATTGGTTTGCAGAAGCTGGTCCAGGAGATCGCGATCCACCTCGACCGTGGTCGACGAATCCATCGCCTCCGCCATCTCCTCGCGGGGTCCCCCTTCCAGCAGGCAGGGCTCCCCGAAGAAGTCGCCCTCCGTGCGGTAGGCCAGGGTCAGCTCCTTGCCGTCCCGGGTGACCTTGGAGATTTTGACGCGACCGGCCGACAGGAAGTGAACCCCCTGTGCGCGGTCGCCTGGCAGGTAGATCACCTGCCTCGGACGGAACGTTTCTACCTTTACGTTGGGTACCAGTTGCTGCAGCACGTCGGCGGGAACATCCGCCAAAACGTCGCTTTTCCGCAGTAATCCCAGGGCGCGTTTGTCATCTGCGTTGCTCATGGGTCCCTCTGCCCATGATATTTAGCAATCTCCCGCGCTGCAGACAAGGAAAACTCCGTGAAGTGGGCTACATTGCGGCTTATCTGGGGGGGGGAGTCCCAGCCTGACGCACCAGGGTCGCGCCCAGTAGCAGAATGGTCAGCGCGCCAACGAACAGTCCGACCTCCGCCGGGCGCCCGAGGTGGGTAATCGCTTTCTCGATTCCGAGGTGCGTGATCAGGATCAGCGAGGCGTTGTTCAGCAGGTGGATCACCATCGCCGGTATGATCGATCCGCTGCGCAGTGCCGCCAGGGACAGGATGATTCCGAGAGCGGCGGTCGGAATCAACCGGGCCACGTCGACGTGGTAGAGGCCGAACAGGATGCCGGTCAGCACCGCCGAGGCCAGCGGTGAGAACCGCGAGCTGAACCCACGCAGGATGGCGCCGCGGAACAGCGCCTCCTCGCAGATGGCGGGCGTGATCGCCATCAGGAAAATGGTCACCGGCAGGCCGCGGCTGCCGTCGCTGGGGGCGATGATCTTCCGCAGTTTTTCCACCAGCTCGTCGGGCGCGGGCGCGATCCATCCGATCAGGACGCCGAGAACCAGCCACGCCGACAGCCCGATCAACACCGACCCCAGCAGGGCGCGCGCCCGTGGCCGGCGCAGGCCCAGCACCTGCCGCACGGGTTGCGCGGTGGCGCGGGCGTAGAGGAGTACCAGGCCCAGCATGCCGATCCACTGCGAGATGAGCAGGCCCGACTCGAGGCCGCGCGCCTGCAGCGGAATGAAGACGAAGAACAGCAAGACGTACGCGACACCGAACAGCGTGATCGCGTGGCCGGGACCGGGCAGGCGCGCAGGTGCTGGTGCTACGCCGGCGGCATCCGCGCTGGGACCGACGTGACCGGTCAGCAGCCGCCGTAGCCAAGCCCGCAACGGCACCGGGCCTTCATCGGAATAAAGCAGCCGTTCCGAGTCGTAGAGGCGCGCGGCCAGCGTCAGCGCCAGGGCGCCGTAGATCAAGGTCGAGACCACCACCAGCAACGCCGTCAGCACGTTGGCCTGCCCCAGCATCAGATCGCGGGCCAGCAGGGTGACGTTGACGGCCGGAACCACGGCGGCGATTCCGCGCAGGTGATAATCTCCCAGCCCGGCGACCAGCGCGGGCATGAAACAGAGGAAGTAGACGGGAGTCAGCAGATTTTGCGCCTCCTTGAAGCTGCGGGCCATGGCGCCGATGGCGACCATGACCGACGCGAAGAGAAACGCGGCGGGAAAGACCATCAACAAGGTGGCGACCGAGCGGATCCACGGGATGCTGATCGCCTGCTTCGCGCCCGCCAGGCGGACGCCCTCCAGCATGGTCACCGACATCGAAGCCATGTTGAGGATGCCGGTAATCGCGGCCAGCGTCGCCACCGCCAGCACCTTTCCGGCCATCAGATCAAAGCGGTCGACGGGGGCGGAGAGGATCGTCTCCAGCGTGCCGCGTTCGCGTTCGCCGGCGGTGATGTCAATCGCCGGGTAGAACGCCCCCAGCATCACCATCACGACCACCACCAGCGGCAAGATCTTGGACAGGACGTAGCCGCCGACCTTGTCCTTGGCCGCCACGCTCTGATTACGCATCGAGAACGAGGTCGTGCACCCCTTCGGCATCATTCCGCCCAGCGTGTGTTCCAGGCGATCGCGCGCCTTGTTCGATTCGTCGCGCGTCTCGTCGTACACCAGGCGCAGGGGCGCGGGCTGTCCGTTGCCGGGGGAAGGATCCAGCATCACCAGCGCGTCCAGCTTCCCGGCCTCCACGTCCTGCGGCGAACCGGTGTCCGAGGGGACGAAGGTCTTCTTGTCGGCGACCAGCAGCGCGCGAATCGCCGAGGCGTGTTCGGGGCTGCCGACCACTGCCACCCGCGACGGCTGGGCTTCGCCGCGGGCCTCCTTGCTGGCCACCACCTGCGCCATGATCAACGACACCAGCGGGTAGACCACCAGCGGGAACAGGATCATGACCATCAGCGTGCGTCGATCGCGCAGCGTCTCGCGCAGCTCCTTGGCGCACACCAGGCCGACCGTGGAGAAGTTCATGAGGCGGCCGGCCGGCCAGTCGTGACGGGGATAGGTGCGTCCGGCTGGGGTGGGTGTTCCAGCGCTTCGACGAGACGGAGGAACGCCTCCTCCAGGCTGGTGGCACCACCGGCGGCTGCGCGCAGGAGCGCCGGCGTCCCTTCGGCGAGCATGCGGCCGCGGTAGATGAGGCCGATGCGATCACACAGCAGCTCGGCCTCGGCCAGGTAGTGGGTCGAGAAGATCACCGCCTTGCCGCGATCCCGCTCGGCGCGGACAAAATCGCGCAGGAAGCGCGACGCCAGCACGTCCAGGCCCACCGTCGGCTCGTCGAGGATCAGGACCGGCGGGTCATGGATCACGGCGCGCGCCACCGAGACCCGCTGACGAAGCCCGGTCGACAGCGCCTCGCAGCGGCGGTCGAGGATGGCGCCCAGATCCAGCGTGGCCGAGAGCATCGCAATGCGCCGGTCAACCTGGGCGGCCGGCAGCCCGTGCAGGCGGCCAAAGTACATCAAGACCTCGCGCGCGGTCAGGCGGGCGTAAAGACCGGTGGTGCCGGTCAGGAACCCGACCCGGGTTTGAACCGCGCGGGTGTCCGCGCTGACGTCCATGCCGCCGACCAGGGCACGCCCGGCGGTCGGGGTCAGGATGCCGGCCAGGATGCGCAGCGTGGTGGTCTTGCCGGCGCCGTTCGGGCCTAAAAGCCCGTAGATCTCACCGCGCGCGACCGTCAGCGACAGCTCGTCGACGGCGACGGTTGACCCGAACACCTTCCGCAGGGTCTCGATGACCACGGCCGCTGACATCGACGAGACCATATCCGGCGTTGCCGGGGGCGTCAGCAGTCGCCTCTGTAACAAACCTCCACGGGGGCATCGGCCGGCTGCTGGTCCTTGAAATGGCGCGACCGGCACGCGGTGCCGGTGACCGCGCCCGAGGCCTTGTCGAAGTGTCCGGTGCAGTCGGGGGGCGGGCCGGCCGAAGCGGGCGGCGCAGGGCAGAACGGGAAATAGGGCAGCGTGTAGCTGATGAAGACCCGCAGCGGCGCCGAGACTCCGGCGTTGCCGTTCTTGTCGCTGCCGGCGACGGCGATGCAGGCCCAGCCTTCGCTGATCTTATTGGCGAAGGTGTCGAACTGGCCGCCTTCGCAGAAGCGCTTGTCGATGGGATCGACCGACCAGATCGCGCTTGCGCCACCGGCATAGCTGATCACGATGGTCGGCTGGTTACCGTCGCACAGGGCCTCGGGCGGCGACACATCGGCGCCCGAGGCGCAGAACGGCCGCTGCGCCAGCGGCGTAGACAGCGAAGGGTCGGGG
>DASRQT010000653.1:0-9126 GCA_035696485.1 Polyangia bacterium
CGAGAGCGTCCGTCATCTTGAAGGCGGCGCGCGGATCTCCTTCGGCTATACGCCCTCGGGCGCTCGCGCCACCGACGCCTATCAACCGCCGCCGCCGCCCGTCTCGCCGGGGGGGGTGCTGGCCCCGCCGCCGCCGGCACCGGCCGGCACGCGACCGAGCGTGACCGTGAGCCGCGAGTACGAATACGATGCCGGCGGCCGACCGAGCGCCATCGTCGATTCGCGCCGAGGAAGAACCGTGATGCGGCACGACTGCTACGGGCAGCTGGTTGCGCTGGCACGCTCGGACGAACCGCCAGAGGTCTACACCCACGACGTGGCCGGCAACCGACTCGCCGAGGGGCGCCTGACATCGAACGCGCCACGGGAGGCGGTATTCGGCCCAGGTATCGGCGCGGTGAACCCGATGCGGGCGCTGACGGCCGACCAGGTCGAGGTGACCGGTCAGTTCGTACGCGAGCGTGGCAACCGCATCGTGCGCGTCGAGCGCCGGGGCCTGAGCCTGATGTACACGTACGACCCGGCCGGCTACGTGATCGCCAAGCGGGTCGTCCTGGCGGACGGCGCGGTGCAAGAGTGGCGGTTCACCTGGAACAGCCACGGGCGGCTCGTGGCGCTCACGTGCCCCGACGGCAAGGTGTGGCGCTACGAATACGACGCCGCCGGCAGGCGGCTGCGCAAGCGCGGGCCCGACGGGCAGGAGATCCGGTACGTCTGGCAGGGCGCACGGGTGCTTTATGTTCTGCGCGACGGCGTTCGCCAGTCGACCTGGGTGAGCGAGCCAGGCAGCGGCTTGCCCGTCATGTGGGCGGACGATCGCCCCCATTTCATCCTCACCGATGTCGTCGGGACGCCCACGGAGGTCGTCAACACGCAGGGCTCGCTCGAGTGGCAAAGCGCGCCGCGCCCGTGGGGAGATCCGGCGCCAGAGGAGGGGGCTCCCCCGCCGCAGCTCTTCGGGCAGTGGCACGACGATGAGAGCGGACTCAACTACAACGTCTACCGCTACTACGATCCCGATCTCGGTCGCTACATCAGCCCGGATCCGATCGGTATTCGTGGCGGCCTGAACGAATACGTCGGCGTCACAAGCCCCTTCTTCGGCCTCGATCCGCTCGGGCTGGCCTCCGACCGCAATCCGGGCCCATTCGTGCTCGCACCAAAGGGCGCAAACCCCAACACGGACCCCCCCGCGCCGGGGGGAACCGCGTATCCCGCGGCGTCTCCCGAGGGGCGGTCGTACCGGGTCGGGACCCCGGACAGCCCGCGCGGCCGTCCGATCAGCCTTAACAACGCCACGGCCGCCGAGACCCATACGTCCGATGGCCCCTTCATGGTTGCGTTCAATGGCACGAACAGCGGCGCCGGTTCATCGGTCGACGCCGCTCACCACGCCGACCAGGTGATGATGCAGCACCTCGTGGACAACGCCGGCGAGATTCCCGGACAGGGATCGATCACAGTTCTCATCCGCGGTCGTGATGTGTGTTCGGAATGCGCGAACGCGATTGACGGTCCCAACGGTCTCGGCCAGCAGCTGGCCGATGCGACAGGCCGGGAGGTCATGGTTCACGAGGACGACACCCCGAAGAAAGCCCCTCGCGTCTTCAGCCCTGGCAAGCCGTGCTAGTGCCCGTCGCAACGGGGGTGCGTCAGTCGGGCTGGAAAGCCTTGATCTGCGCCTTGTTTTTCCGTGACAGCGCATCGCTCAGGTCCTTGGAACGCTTCTGCTTGAGCGCCTCGAGGAGCGTCGCGCCGGCGGGCGCCGGAATGCGCGCGCGGACCCGTTCGGCCATAAGCGGACGGAGCTGCTGCTCGGCCCGATTTTCGATGGCCTCCACCTCCAGCTCCGTTCGCCTGGCGTCCAGACCTCCTTCGGAAGCCATCAGTTCCTCGGTCTTTCGATCGATCACGGCTTCGCTGAGATCGGGCAACGCCATCGGATACCCGGGCGTCGTGAGCGCCGTTGCGATGCTCTGGGCGGCGTAGGTGGGCAGATCGTCTTTGTCGTCTGCGGGCTCAACTGAATCCGCCAGCGCGAGCCATCCCTGCTTGGGTTCGGGAATACCGGGTTCCGTCGCCCATTTCTCGACGAAATCGAGCGCCTTCCTCGGCACGGCCTGCTTCTTCTCGGGGAGGTAATCGAGCAACATCCTTCCGAAGTCGGCGGCGACCAGCGCGAGCGCCTTCCGATCCGCGAAGTAGGGCGCCAGCTGCGTCATTGGGCGGGCATCGGGTTCCGTTTCCCAGGCCCGCGCGGCGGCTTCGTCAAGGTCGCCGGTCGTGCTGAGCTTTCGGACCCAGCTGTCGGGGATATTCTCATGCCCGCGAAAGTGCAGGAGCAATTCCTGGAGCGGACCGGGCGTCGCCATGATCCAACCCTGCCCGACAGGTCGAGACCAGGCAAGCTGGGATCACATGCAGTCGGCGCAGAAGAGCCGGCCCTGCGCGCGACCGCCGCGGACGCCCCTGGCCAGTCCTTTGGCGAGCTTCTTGAGGCCCTCCAGGATGACCGACGAATCCGGCAGGGGGAAGCCGCCGATGAGCACGGTCGGGTTCCCGATCATCAGCATGCCCATGTCCGGGGTGAGGCCTGGATCTTTGCCCAGCAGCTGCTTCATCGCGAGCGCCGCCATGTCGGCCGCCTGCTGCGCCGCCGTCATGGCCGCCGCCAGGGCGTTGCCCCCCGCGGCGGCGCCGAGGATCGCGGCGCCAACGCCCACGCCCGTCATCACCTTCGCCATCGTGGACATGGGGCTGGAGGGCATGCAGTGCTTCGTCATGTCCAGCATGCGGGCGGCGCGTTTGCCGCCGATGAAGACCTTGCTCGAGCCCATGAAGATCTCGAGCACGGGCGACAGGCTCCCGCAGGTCACGGCCAGCCCCACGTCGCCCACGCGCGCGGCGGGCAGGCCGCCGATGAGGACGGAGACGCAGCCGGGCAGCATGACGGTGCCTATGCTCGGCAACGGCACCGGTGGAGCGGGAGGGATCAGGCTGGGGGGGTGAGCGTGGGGATGCGGCATCCCGACGTGAAGGGCGGTGAGCGTGGCGGCTGGAAACGACGGCAGCATCGCGGCCAGGGGCGCGGTGATCGCGGCGATGCCGGTGTCGAGCAGCGCCGCGGGCGCGTTCATCAGCCCCATGACGCCGCTGACGCCCCCGTTCACGCGCTCAAGCACGCTCTTACCCGGCGCGGTGATCTGCTGGAACGGAGCGGCCATGCTGTTGATGGTGTTGGCGAACGCGTTGCGCACGACGCCCTTGCCTTGCAGGGCAATCAGGGGCGCGGGGGCGGGCGCGGGCGCCGCGGCGGGGTCGGCCGACGCCGGCGTGGCTGCGCTCGGTTGCGGCGCGCCTCCCGGCCCGCTCATGACGCCTTTGCCTGCCGCGCCTTCAGCGCGTTCAGCTCGGCCTCGGTTGCGTGCAGCGGCTTCGTCATGCGGGCGTTCTTGTACATCGCGCGCAGGCGCTCGAGGATCGAAACCAGCCGGAACTCATACTCCATCTGCCGACACAGCTGCGTGGCGTCAGTCCAGATTTTGGCAGCGGGGCCAATCTGCCCGCCGAGCTCCATGACCATTCCAATCTTCTCCAGGCAGTCGGCCTTGACGAACGGATTGACAATCTTGGTCGCGATCTTGTCGGCGAGCTCGTAGTAGCCACGAGCTTCGTCCAGTTGTTTGAGCTCGAAGCTCGTGTCACCCGCCGCCACGCACAGGTTCAACGTGACGACCAACGCCTGCGAGTCCGCGCAGAGCAACAGGCCCTGCTCGTACTTTTCCTTGGCGGCCACGGGCTTGCCGATCCGCCGCATGACGTCGCCCACGCCCTGCAGACACATCGCCTGCAGCTCCTTGGCGCCGGTCTGCGTGAAATAAGTAAACAGGACCCCGTACTTCTCGATGGAGTCCTCGAAGCGCCCGTACGAATAGTCGAGCGCCGCCAGCTGCAGAAGGTTGTTCATACGCTGCGGGACGGGGATCTCGGGATCAAGCGCTTCCTCGGTGAGCGCCGCTTCCACCGCGGCGGTGCTGAAATCCGGGGCGTAGGTGAGCACCCCGGGGGCCTGCATCTTTTGGAGCGAGGGGATGATGAAGGGCTGGGTGCGATCGTCGCGCACGATGAACCGCGTCCCCCGCATCCAGGGCTCGATCTCGGCGCGCGGCACCAACTGCCCCACGATCCGGGCATAGCCCAAGGGATCCTTGATGGTCATCGGCAACAAGGCCCAGATCACGCGGTGATCCCCGTCCTTTGGCATCAACCCCCGAACGTATTCGGTCATGGCGCGCAGGCGCTGGCTGTCCGGTAGCCGCCGGTCCAGGCAGGCCACGGGCAGCTCGGGCCACGGCGGCTTGCCTTCCTGGGCCAGCATATCGTTGACCACCATCCGATCGGCCTCCAGGCGCGCCGCGATGGCCGTGAGGTAGAGGTCGGGCGCCACGGCATCGTCGGGGATCAGCACGAAGAGATCGGAGGCGTTCTGCTGGTCGATGCCCTGGAGGGTCTTCACGATCAAGGCCATGCCGGCGTCGTCGACGCTCATCACCAGGGTCAAGTAGTCCTGCTGGTCCACGAACTCGGCCAGCGTATCGGTCAGCTCCTTCAGCTTCTTCTGCACGGTTCAGCCCCCGCCTGAAGTCGCGGCCGGTGCCGTCGCCGCGCGGAGCAAGTCGACGAACGGGCGCGGAACCTTCACGAAGCGCCATGCTTTCCCGGACAGGCGCAGGTCGACGGTAAGGAAGAGCGGGCCGTCTTCCTCCACCCCAGTGACCGAGACCAGGTTCAATGGGTGGCGATCGCGGTCTGTGAGGAGCTCACGCGCGCGTCGCGCCACCAGCAAGGCCCGCCCGGAACTCAACGCCAGCTGGTAGGGGGTGGGGTGGCCGCGCCCGAGGTTCGAGGACAGCAAGGTGTCCCACCAGGTGGGAGGCTGAATCACCGTCGCCTGCGCCTCGAGTTTCTCGCCTGGTAGCAGGCTCTCGCGCCAGGCTTCGCCCTCGTACAAGATCAGCTCAATCTGCGGAGTCTCCGGGCTGGATCGCTTCATGAGAAACACGAACAACACCAGGACGCACATGGCGCCCACCATCAGCAGGATTCTCGTCGCGGTCGGATCGAGCGGCATGGGCTCAGTTGATCTTGACGATGGCCCCGGTGATCTCGGTTACCGCAGTCCCCGACACCGTGGTTTTCGTCCCCGACATCGTCGCGCCAGCAGCCACCAGCTCCATGCCGGAACCCCCGCCCGTCGCCTGCACCTTCTGCGCTCCGTTGATTTCGATGGTGCCGTCCTTCTTCAAGGAGATGGTGGCCGAGCCACATACCAGGGTCATCTCGTCGGCGGCCGTGATGACCACCTTCCCGTCCTTGAGGTCGACCGAACACTTCGGGTTGTGAAGGTGAATCTGGCCCTCCGAATCGACGTCCACCGCGTTTTTCACCAGCAGCTTGTTCGCGCCCTGCGTGACCTGAAATTGCTTGTCGGCGGTGATGTTGAATTGCCCGTGCACGGTCGTCGTCTTGTCGGACGCGTTCACCGTCAGGGTGTCGCCCTTGTCGACCGTCTCGGTGCGCCCGCCGTGATACGTCCCGGTGTGCGCCTCGGTGATCGTCACTGTGTCGGTCTTGGCGACGGTCATCACCCGGTCGTCCTTGAAGGTCTGGGTTTCTTTTTTCGTGATGGTGCTGCTGCGCGTTCCCGTCACGCTGATCGATTCGTTGCCGCCGACGCTGACGCTGCGGTCTGCCCCGACGGAGATCGACTGGTTGTGTTTGACCTTGGTGGTCTGGTTCTTTTCGGCCTGAATGAACAGCTCCTCGTTGTCCTTCTTGTCCTCGAAGCGGATCTCGTTGAAGTTGTTGGGGCCGCCCTTCGGCGTGCTGCGGCTCTTGATCCCGCTCTGGGTCTGGTTGTCCGGCAGGTCATAGGGTGGCTTGTTGTCGTCGTTGTAAACGCGCCCCGTGATGATGGGCCGATCGGGATCGCCCTCGAGGAAGTCGACGATCACCTCCTGGCCGATGCGCGGAATGTGCATCGCCCCCCACTTCGCGCCCGCCCACACCTGAGACACCCGCACAAAGCACGAGCTGTTCTCGTCTCCGTTGCCGTACCGATCCCAGTGAAACTGCACCTTCACCCGCCCGTACTTGTCGGTCCAGATCTCCTGGTCCTTCTCCCCGACGACCACTGCCGTCTGAGGACCTTCGACTCGGGGCTTGCGGCTCTGCAGCGCCGGCCGGAACTGCACCGTGCTGTCGAGCAGCGTGTAGCTGCCGTGAAACTCTTCTGTCCCCGCACCTCCGCCCGAGATGAATTCACCCGCATGGATCTGATAGTGAGCAGCGACGACGAGGTATTCCTTGTTCTGTGTCTCGCGCGGCGAGTCGATCAACTTGAACAGTGTTCCCAGCGACAGTCCTCGGACGTCGCCGCTGGCCTCGGCCAGCTCGTACTCGACCTGCTTCTCCTCGAGCCGCATCTTGACCCGATTTTCGCCGGCCTTCTTGGTCAGGAATTGCCCCGGGTAGTCGAAGACGGCGCCCTCTGCATTCGAATGCTCCTTGGCTGCGTTCAGGCGGCTGACCAGATCGGCACGTGGATTCATGAAGTCGTAGTCGGTCGTGGAAAACGACCCTGAACGAATCTGCTGCATCGTCGCCCACGAGCTGAGACTCTCGCGCTCCATGGTTCCGTGCTCCTGCGGCGGACGGTACGCAACTTCCTCGTAACCCGGGTTGGGCGCGTGACCGTCGTAACCGTCGGTCATCACCATGATGTGTTTGTCGGCTTCATGTTCGAAGTAGAAGTAGATGCCCTCCTGCTCCATCAGGCGACTGACAAAGTTGAAGTCTGATTCGCGATATTGAACGCAGAACTCCATCGGCTTGTACTCGCCGAGAACCTCCGAAAAATCGGAGCAGCCATTTTCCCGGAAAATCTGCTTCACGATGTCGGGCACGCTCTTGTTCTGAAAGATGCGGCAGTTCGACGTGTACGAAAGAAGCCACAGCCAGGGTCGCAGGCTGATCTGGTATCTGGTGTGTCGTTCGTGCTCGCCCAGGTGCTGCGCGCGCGTCACGACGCCGTTGAAGATCCGTTCGCCGCTGGGCAGCGCGACGTGCACCGTCATCCGTTCGCCCAGCAGCTTGGAGAAATCGACGTTCGGATCCTTGCTCAGCAAGGACAGCTCATACCCGAAGATCTCACTGAGCCGTTCGCTGCCCGACATTTCCTCGACAACCAGGCGGCCGTCCGGCAGCGGCGAGGTCACCCAGATGTTGCGCTTCGTATCGATATCGATCATGACGGCGGCACTCTAGCAGGACGCCCCGGCTCGAAACAGTTGCCCATCACGGAGATATCGGCACACGGCCGCGACTGTTGCGGAGGAGGTGGACAGCGTCGGTGGTGCGCGAGCCGGCGCCGCTGGGAATCAGGGAAGTGGCTGCCGATGTCCGACTAACCCGCTGCGTCGTAGCGCTGTCGCGGTCTGAGCAGGGTGCAATCGTTAGCCACGACGGCCAGCTTTCCCTCCGCCAGACTGCCACGTCCCCGAATTTACATTGTAGCGGCGCACAGACATCGCGGCGGCTCAGTCTACTGACCGGACCGACCATGTTATGCGTAGACCGATGACCGTCCTCGCCGCTCTGGTTCTCGCGACAGTGAGCTCGCCCAGCTTGACGGGAAACCACTGCGCCGTCGGCGCCCATACCACCTTGGACATCGAGGTCCTCGAACGCCCGAAATTCCCAATGCACGACCAAAGCATCGGTCGTGATCGCCTGGTCCTGCGATCGCTCGATGGCAAGAGCCTGTTCGCCAAGGAGACGGACGACGGGCAGTGGCGCTGCCTGGGTTTTGATCAGGCGAAGCACCGGTACCTGATCGGCTTCCACAGCGAGGTCGGCGTGTGGCTGGTTCTTTCATCTATCGTCTACCTGGCCGAGGATGGGAAGGAGCTGGCCGCTTCGGCTTTCTCACGCAAGTCGTTCCTGGCCCTGACCACGTTGACCAGTCCCCGTGGGCGCTACGTCGCCTTCGTGGGCGGCATCCACGTCGCCGACGGCCTTTACGTCTTGGACACGGCAACAGACGCCATCCGCCGCCTGGACCGACCCCCGGCGCCGCCGCCATTGGGCGATGATGACTTCAGCTGTCCCGATCGTTTTGAGTGGGGCTCGTGCTGGGCGGACGGCTACGCGACCCTCGAGACCGATATCTGGCACTTCGAGGGCGACGACACGCTGGTCGTCACCCGTGGCAAGGACTCCGCCAGGCGCCGCGCCAAGAAACGAACCGTGCACCGCTACAAGCTCTAGCCGGAATTTACCTTGCAATGGCGTGCGCGGGTCGCGTCAGCTTGGCTCCTACCGCCCATGTCAGACGCGGCTCAGGAGGTGCCGCTGGCCAGATGATCGACCGTCACCCTGAGGATCGGGTGTTGGGGAAATACTCGGCTTGTACATTCATGCAGACCACAGACACGACGCGATCGCGCTCAGGTGGGAGCACTTGCGTGACCATCAAAAACGCAGATGTGAGAGCGACGAGCATGGATCAAAGTCTACGGACCAGGAACTATGTCGGACGGAAGATCAATGAGCAAAACCGTAGTGTAGTCGGCGGCCAAGACAGCCAGTTTGTTACCGCTGCAGGCAGCGACTTCCCAAATCGGTTTCACGGTCGCCTTTCGCCAGCGTTGGCGAAACCGCGGAATGTCATAGATGGCAACGCTGCGCCTCTCGACCAGCAGCATCCGATTGCCGCCCAAACATCTCGACCCCATCCGCGCCGTTCCCGGGATACGACTCACGACGCGTCCATCGGTGAAGCGCCGGGCTTGAACGTGATCCGCGTGCACCGACACCACGATGTCACCGCACAGGAAAGGGGGCGCTGTGTTGCCGCCGACGCCCGAACCCATGCCCGATCCAAACTCGACCGGATAGTGGTACCTGTCGCTAACGCAATGACCCCGCATCGCGTCCGCCTCCCGGATTGAACTCTCAAAGCAAGCCAGGGACTGTTGCTGACCATCAACCGCCAACAGGACGGGTGGCATCATCGGATGTACCTGCGCAAGGTTTTGCGGCGCTGGGTGCGGCCGTCCCACAGTT
>DASRQT010000654.1:0-2321 GCA_035696485.1 Polyangia bacterium
CCGCCTGAGACCGTCGGTGACCGACAGCGCCGCCGCGTCCTTCGCGGCCGGCGGGGTCGCCGGCGAGTCGATCATGGGCGTCATCATCGCGATGTTGCTGGCGACTGGCCTGCTCTCCGGCTGACCGCCTTCCCCGAGACCCTCATGCCGCGACCTGGCATTCTATTGGCAAAAAATAATGCAATTTGGCTAACCGTTTTACCTTGACCGAATTGCCCACTCTTCACTATGCTGTCCGACACCAGGGCAAACGATACTCAACAGGGGCGCTGCCCCTACTCGAAGGGAGAAGGTCATGCTGCGGTCTCTATGTGTGTTAGCGGTCCCCGCTCTTGCGATCACGATGAGCGCTCCTGCGCACGCCAATCACAAGGTGACGGAGTCGTTCAAGATCAATAGCCAGGGCATGAACGCCAACTTCTTCGGGTCCGACAACTGTGCCGCCGGATCGGTCGCGATCTTCTATTCGGCGGTCATGACCAGGACCAACGGCGTCAAGGACACCCCCCTGCCGACCACCTTCATCGAGATCGACTATCAGAACATCTGCACAGGAGACGCGTTTCTCTTGAGCGGGACCACCGACCATCAACAGGCAACGGTCCGCAGCGACATAAGCTCGGGCACGCTGTCCACGACCATACCGGTCAGCAACGACATCGGAACCATCAGCACCACCGTCACCGTGAGCTTGAGCTGGAGGGCCACCGGACCGCTGCAGGTCTTCAAGGACAAGTTCAGATCAAACGGCGGCGGCGTGAAGTTCAAACAGGTCACCGACAACGAGAGCCGTCCTGCCGAAGCGACCGGCACGGTCACGGCCATCATGCCGCTTTCCACCGGCAACAAGTTCACCAACCTGGTCTTTGCGCCGTCGGTCGACGCAATCATCGCCAAGAACCTGTTCGGCCAGGTCACCGTCACCCGCACGTTCCCGAACTAGCCGCAGGCGGAAACGACTACGCTTTGCCGGCGTCCGTCAGGTGGACGCCGGCGACCTTGTCGTGCGGGGCCCAGCTGCCGATCGAGATGATCTCGCCGCCGATGATCTCCTGGCCTCCGGGGGCCTCGGCGGAATCCTTCACCACCGCGCGGTCGACGTGGAAGCTGACGTTGACGTGAACACCCGGATGCGCGGCTGAACGATGCGACAGCTCGCCAGCCAGCGTGTCGGCCACCGCCCGCATGTCCTTGCGCTCCTCGCTGGATTTGGACGCGTCGGCTGACAGGACCTTGGCCCCGACCAGCGCGCTACCGGTCTGCAAGGGCAGCAGAAAACCGGCCGCGCGGAAGCTCTGTTCGGCCGCGTCCAGCACGGCCGAGCTGTCGTCCAGGATGTCGTCCGAGTCGGCGTCGGCGGACTCGTCGATACGAACCTCGACATAGATCGCGCCCGCCTGAGCGGTCTTCTCCGCGACCTCGCTCTTCGAGCCCACGGCCTCGCGCAGGGCGTCGGCGAAGGCCTTCGCGGTGGGGAACCGACGCTCGGATTTCTTCTCCATGCAGCGCAGGACCACGGCGTCCAGCGCCGGCGTGACGGGCGCCGCCTGGCTGGGCCGCGGAGGCGGCGCCTCCATGTGCTGCCGCTCGATATCGGTCATGGTCTCGGCGCGGAAGGGATACTGGCCGGTCAGCAGGTGGTAAAGCACCACGCCCAGCGCGTAGATGTCCGTGCGCGGGTCGACGCCGTTGCCGCGAATCTGCTCGGGCGCCATCGTGTACGACGTGCCGAGGCGCGTGCCGACCACCGTCAATCCGGCGTCGGCGGCGTCGGGGTGCATCAGCTTGGCGATACCGAAGTCCAGAAGCTTGACGACGCGCTTGTCGCCGCGGGTCGCGATGTGGATGTTGCTGGCCTTCAAGTCGCGATGGACGATCCCCTGGCCGTGCGCCGCTTCCAGGGCCGAGCAGACCGGTTCAAGAATCTCCAGCACCTCGGCCGGCGAAAAACGCCCGCGCTCGTTCAGCAGCGTGCGCACGTCGGTCCCCTCGAGCAGCTCCATCACGTAGAACGGCCGCCCGTCGGGGAGCTCGCCGAACTCGTAGATGTCGACGATGTTCGGGTGCTTGATCATGTTGACGGCCAGCGCTTCGCGCAGGAAGCGCGCGACCATCTGCGGAGAGCCCGCGAGCTCGCGACGCAGGACCTTGACCGCGGCGCGCCGGCCGAGCAGCCGGTGCTGTGCCTCGTAGACCGTGCCGCCGCCGCCGGACGCGAGCTCTCTCTTCAAGACGTACGAGCCCGCGAACGTCCCCGGTCGCAGGGCATCCGGATCGATCGCTTGCGCGAGCGCTCCCGCCTGATTCGGGCCTAGGGGTCT
>DASRQT010000655.1:0-2993 GCA_035696485.1 Polyangia bacterium
CGTTGCGCTTTCCGCTCGGCGACAAGGGGGCGCTGATGCTGGTCTGCGACGGTATGGGGGGCGCCGCCGCCGGCGAGGTCGCCTCCCAGATGGCCGTCGATTCCATCTTCGACGACCTGGCCCAGGCAGCGCCCCAGGATCGCAACGGGTTCGCACGCACGCTGCGGCGGGCGGTCGAGGGGGCGAACGAGAAGATCTTCATCCAGTCGCGCGACAACCAGAGCGAGCGTGGAATGGGCACCACATGCACCGTCGCCGCGCTTGTCGACGGCAAGCTGATCATCGGCCAGATCGGCGATTCTCGCTGTTACGTCCTGCGCGCCGGGCGCCTGGCGCAGGTCACCAAGGATCAGTCGCTGGCCTGGCAGCTGATCGAGGCCGGCGCCATGACCACCGAGGAGGCCAAGGCGTTCGAACACGCCAACATCATCCTGCAGGCGCTGGGCGTGCAGGAACAGGTGGAGGTGGTTCTGTCCGAGGTCGACCTGCGACAGGGCGACATCATTCTGCTGTCTTCGGACGGCCTGCACGGACCGGTGGCCGACGAGGAGATCCTCGAGATGCTGACGGCCGAGCCTGATCTCCAGAAGGCGGGACAGACACTGATCCAAAAAGCACTGGACCGCGACGGGCCCGACAACGTCACGGTGGTGCTGGCCCGCGTGGTCGGCGACGGCCTGCCGCCGCCGGCGCCCGAGGACACGGTCGCTTTTGTCGGCTACGACCCGGGCCCTGATCCGATGCTCGAAACTTCCACCGGCGAGGTCGAAAATCTCGCGACCACGGCCGCGGTGCCGACCACGCGCATCCCGAAGGAGCTCGTGACTCCGGACGATGTGGTGACCAAGACCGATGTGTCGGAGGAAGCGGGCGACGCCGGCGTGCCCGCCTCGAACATCCGACCGGGGCGATCGCTGCTGGCGCTGTTCCTGCTGGCGCTGATGGCCGCCGCCGTGGGCGGAATCTCGGTCATGAAATGCGAGCGGGAACAGGCCGTACAAAGCGAGGGCCGGGGCTCGGCCCCCTAGCGGAACCGCGATGCACCTTTGCCCCTACTGCTCGACCTCCCTGGAAGACGACGCGCGCTTCTGCGGCGCGTGCGGCCGCCCGGTTGAAGCCCCCCCGGAGAAAGCCGCGGCCGCCGCGCCACCGCCGCTGGCGAAGCCGGTCGCGACAACGCCGGCGCCGCTGGCCAAGCCGGTCGCGGCGACACCGGCGCCTGCCGCCAAACCCGTCGCGTTGACCCCGCCGGGCAGCAAACCTGTTCCCACCCCGCCTCAGCCCGCAACCCGGACCCCGGCCGCGCTGGCGCCAACGGTGATGGCGCCTCTCGCCTCGGCCGTGGCCGCGTCGTCAGCGCCGGCGAACAACGTCCGCCCGCCCGCGCAGGCGGCCGAGCCGTTGATCGGACAGACGCTGAACAATCGCTATATCGTCGGCGTGAAGATCGGCGAGGGCGGTTTCGGCGCCGTGTTTCGAGGCAAGCAGCTGGCCACCGGTCGCGAGGTTGCGCTCAAGATCCTGCACTCGCACAACCTGGGGGATCCGACCATCGTCGCCCGTTTTCGCCGCGAGGCGGAGGCCTGCTCCAAGCTGCGCGATCCGCACACGGTCACGACCTACGACTTTGATCAGACCGCCGACGGCACCCTGTATCTGGCGATGGAGCTGCTGAACGGGCGCAGCCTGCACCAGCTGCAGAAGAGCGGCGGACCGATGCAGCCGATGCGGGTGCTGGGCATCATCGATCAAGTGGCGCAGTCGCTGGGCGAAGCGCACGCCAACGGCATCGTCCATCGCGACATGAAACCCGAGAACGTGGTCATCGAAACGCGCGAGAATCAGGACTACGTCAAGGTGCTGGACTTCGGCATCGCCAAGATGATGTCCGGCGAAAAAGAGCTGCAGGCGCTGACGGCGATCGGTCAGACGCTGGGGACACTGGAGTTCATGTCGCCGGAACAGCTGCGCGGCCTCAAGCTCGACGGGCGATCAGACATCTATGCGCTCGGCATGATGGCCTACGAGATGTTGACTGGCGCCCTGCCCTTCAAAACCGCCAAGACGCCGATCGAGATCATCAACTTCCACATGAAGGAGATGCCGCGCGCGCCGTCGCAGCTCCGCCCCGACCTCGGCATCCCGCCCGCCGTCGACGAGGTGATTCTCAAGATGGTCGCCAAATCGCGTGACGACCGGCACGCCAACGCGGCCGCGCTCCGCGAGCACATCGCCGATGTCGTGCAGGGGCGCCCGGGCCGCCGCTCGGTCACGCAGGCACACGTCGGGTCTGGGTCAGGGCTGCCCAACCGAACCCGCATGGCCGCGATCGTCGCCGCCGCGGTGGTCTTGCTGTCCGCGCTGGTCTACGCCATCGCGCGCTGACGTGCCCGCGAAGCCGGCCGCCTCCGGCTGGTCACTGCACCAGGCGAAAGAACCGGCCCCAGCGGATTGACTTGAGCCAGTTGGGCAGGCTCCAGCCGTCGGTGTTGGCGCGCGACCACCAGACGATCAGGGCCTTGCCCTTGATGTAGTCGTGCTGAACCGTGCCCCAGACGCGCGAATCGGAGGAATTGTCGCGGTTGTCGCCCATCACGAAGACGTGGCCCGGCGGGACCACGGTCCGGCCAAAGTCGTGGCCCATCCGCCCGGGCTCCTGGATGGTCTGGTGCTTCTTGCCGTCGACGGTCTCGACCCACAGCTCGCAGACGTGGTCGTCGGCCATGCTGCCGCCCTGCTGCACGTCCATGTAGCTGTATGTCTTGGTGATGCGCTGGCGCGGGACAGGGTGGCCGTTGATGAACACCTCGTCCTGGCGGACCTCGATCGCGTCGCCCGGCAACCCCATCACGCGCTTGATGTAGTCGGTGCCCGGCTCGACCGGGTACTTGAACACGATCACGTCGCCGCGCTCCGGCTGCTTGTACTGCAGGATCTTGGCGTTGGTGAACGGGATGGACAGCCCGTACGCGAACTTGGACACGAAGATGTGA
>DASRQT010000656.1:0-9246 GCA_035696485.1 Polyangia bacterium
GCGCGCGCAGCGTGGCGTTCTGGGTCAACATCTCGTCCGCGTCGCCGTCGCAGACCTTCATCACGCTGAGCAACGGCTATTCGGCTGGCCTCGAGATCGGTCTCCACGCGGGCGTGCTGTCGGCGCTGGGCTGGAACGGTCTCGTCGTGATGAGCACGGCGGCGCCGACCCGCGATGCGTGGCACCACGTCGTTCACACCTACGACGCCGGCCAGAACAAGCTGTACGTCGACGGTGTGCTGGCGGACATGGCGACCGCGATCAAAGGGGCTGTCCCCACCTCGGAGGTATGGCTGGGCAGCTCGCGCGGGCGCGACCTCTTTTTCGGCGGCCAGCTGGACGACATTCGCATCTATGATCACGCGCTCACGGCGGCCACCGTCACGGCGCTGAACAACGGGGCCAGCGCGGTGATCGATCCAGCGACGGCGAAGCCGACGGCGCCGATCCCGGATCTGGTCGGTTACTGGAAGATGGACGAGAGCATAGCGGGCACCGTGCTGGCCGATTCGTCGGGCCAGGGCAGCACCGGCATCCCGGTCAACAGGCCGGCGCCCGCCGATCCGATGCGCAACGTGGTCTTCGCCAACCCGCATAGCTTGAGCTTCTTCAACAACCAGTGCGCGTACCTGACCAACTCGGGTGCGCTGAACTTTACCGGCGCGATCACCATCAGCGCCTGGATCTATCCCACCGTGCAGAGCGGCTTGCGACAGGTTTTCGGCCACGGTCCCGCCGATGCCGAGACCGGGCTGCGGCTGGACAGCGGTTCGTACGCGGTCTACGCCATGAACGCTACCAGCCACATGGCCGGCTTCGCGATTCCGACCGACGACCTCGCGACCTGGATTCACCTGGCGGGAACCTATGACGGCACCGCCTGGCGCCTCTATCGAAATGGGCGGCAGATCGCGGTCAGCGTCGATGCGACCGGCGCGGTCCTGGTCAATGGCAACTGGGGAATCGCCGGGACCGGCGCCTGTGATGCGCGGTTTTTCCAGGGCAACATCGATGACCTGCGGCTGTACAAACGCGGGCTCTTGCCCGAAGAGATCCGGCGGATCGCGCGCGGCGAGCTCTGATCATCGCCCGCGAGCTGCTGGGGAGTTGATCAGGGCCCGGGTGTTCCTGACAGCACGACGGTATTTCCGTCCTCGTTGCGCGACGGCGATTCGTCGCTGGCGCGGATGACGACGTAGTAGACCTGCCCGGCGACGAGGTTGGCCACCGTCGCCTCGTTGGCCACGATGCCGGGTCCACCCCAGCCGATGTAGTTGGCCGGCGCTCGCGGTGACAGGGAAACCCGGGTGGCGTTGCGCAGGGTCGGGTCGGCGCTGAAGTCGAAGGGCGTGGTGCGCAGGTAGGCTGCGTATGATACGGGGTTGCCGTCCATCGCCACGTCCCAGCTGACGACAAGCTGTCGCGAGCCGGCGGCCACCTTCTGGATCCCGATCCGCGGCGTCGGTTCACCGGGCGGGTTCGGCCAGCCGGGCTGGTGATCGTTGAAGGTGCTGGTCCAGATCGGCGCCACCGGATCGTCGCGTCGGCCGTGATCGAGGACGAAGGTGTTCACCAGCGTCACGCGCGCATCGGTCAGGTAGTGGCGGAGCCCGGCCAGCTCCTGGGTGACCCGGATGTCTTCCAGCAGCGAATCGTATCCCAGCGTCGACTGCCCGATCAGGGTCTGTTTCGACATGCGATCCGACGGTCCCTCGGCGTATCCCAGCGACAGCACCTGAAAGCCGTCCGCGCGGGTCGCCTCGGCCATCAGCTTGGGCGCGATGTTGAACCGGTTGTCGGGATAGAAGTACGGATCCCACTCCTCGGACGTGTTCGAGTTGAGGCGGTAGCTCTCGAACAGCACGAAGTCGATGCTGCCGCGGGTGGTGAACTGGTACTGCGGGTGGCGCGGGTCGAGGAAGAAGAGCCCGCGGTTCTGCACGATCAGCTTGCCGGGATAGGCGGCACGCACATTCCGCATGAACATCGAGTAGCCCGGCGCCGTCCACTCGAACTCGCTCTGGTTGAAGCTGTTCCTGTCCGTGTAGTGGTTGGGCGCGGCGGTGTCGAGGGTGTCGAGGAACACGCCGTCGCAACCAAGGCCCCGCCCGGTCTGCGTGGTCAGCATCTCGCGAAACCCGGCGGCGCCGTCGCCTCCGTCCAGGGTCATGGCGTCGATCACGGCGAACCACTTGGGATCGCCGGCGTTGACGAAGTACGAGCCGAAGATGGCGTTGCGATCGGGGATCCCGTCGCCGACGCCGTTGCGGTCGACCGAGTTGTCGTCGAGATAGAACGACGCGAAGCCGGTTCCCCCGTTCGACGGGATGCCGCGCGGATCGATCCCGGCCAGTGACTTGCCGTCTGCGTCGGGACCGCGCGGATCGATCCGCGGTCCGGTTCCGTCACCGATGAAACGTGGATCCGTCCGCGCCTCGGTGTCGGTGACGTGGGCGCTGCGCGAGTCTTCCCCCACCGAGATGTAGCACAGCACCTTGACGTCGTCGGCCGGGTTGGCCGCATCCACGCCGCGCTGGATCTCCGCCACCAGCGCGCGCGTGAGCAGGCCGTAGCGCGGGTGCGCGATGACCAGCTGATGCCGCTTGGCGACGGCCACGCTGTCGGTGGTCCAGGGACCGTAGTTGATCAGGTAGGACGTGACGCGCGCGCGCGTCGGCATCGGCGGCGGCGGCGTGTCCGCGACGGTGCCGGCCAGCTCGGCGTCGAAGCTGATGTCAGAGCTGGTCGGCCACGACTGGTGCACCTCGACCGCCAGCGTGTTGGTCCCGGTCCGCAGAAGCGCCGGGCTCACCGCCACCTCGAAGTAGGTGGTCTCGTCGGGCGTCGCGACCGGCGCCAGCGTCCGGGCATCGACCGCGCCGGCCGGCATGTTGGTGCGGAACACCTCCGTGCCGTTGAGGTAAGCGATCGCGCCGTCGTCGCGCAGCAGGCGCAGCGTGACGCCGCCGTAGCGCGCCGGATCGGTGACGGTGAAGGTGCGCCGGAAATAGGTGGTGATGTATTTGTTGCTGGCAGACGGCCCATAGCTGACCACCGTCGCCTCGTCGCCGTCACCGTATCCAAGCTGCGCGGCCCCGCTCTTCCACGCGGTGTCGTTGAACGAAGGTTGCCGCCAGCCCGACCCGAGATCGGTCCCGGTGTCGCTGTAGCGCCAGACCGACGCGCGGGGGACCAGCAACGACGAGGTCAGCGCGCTCCACTCGGGTGTTATTGGCCCTGAATCCGGCGACGGCGGCAGGTCGCAGCCGATCAGCGTCACCACGACGGCGACGGCGACGACAAACAACCTGCTCCGATTGCGCATGAGCCTCGCTTTGAACCTGGGGCGTGCGCCGTCGGCGACAAGGGGGCAGCCGACCGTCGGCGACAACGGTCATGGATGAGGCGGCTGCTTCATGATGGCCATGAACTCGGATTGGTACCGATCACGCAGGCGCGCCCGCGGCACTCCCTTCGCGCGCGCCAGCCAGCGGCCGAGCGCGCGACAACTTTCGGCCGCGTGCGCCAGCAGCGTCGCCTCGTGCGCCGCGTGAAACGCGGTCAGCGTCGCCCGCGACCAGCGTGTCCGCCAGAGGTCGCGCAGCTCGTGATAGGCGAACGCGCGCGCGAGGAAGTGTTCGCGCTGGGAGGGTTCCTGCAGGCGTCCTTCCTCCTCCATCGGGAGATGGGGCAGTTGTCGGGCCAGCTCTGCCGCAAACAGGCCGACCCCATTCTTGTCGATGGCGGCCCCCGCTTCGGACGACGCGTACAGCGCCACGCCTTGCATGCCGCAGCTGGGCGAGTTCGACTTGAGGATGTAACCCGCCAGGTCGCCGGCGCCGAGCTGCCTGGCGCGGGCGCGCGCGAGCCGGTTCATGCGCAGCGTCCAATCGGCGCCGGTGCTGTTACCCAGCATCAGCGGCGTGGGATTTGCCTGCGCGCTTGCGCTTGCCTTCAGGCGCAACCGCGGCCTGCGCACCAGGCGTACGCTCTCGCGGGGCACGCCCATCCCGACCTCGAGCTCCGGGCACACCGGCACCCACTCCACCAATGGGCCCAGCTCATCGAGCAGGATCGGATCGCGCTTGTGCTGGCCGTCGAAACGAACCTTGATGCCCAGCAGACACGAAGAGATGCCGATACGGATGGCGAATTTTAACACGCGCTCGGCGCGAGGTGGCTCAGCGCGGGAGCGTTGAGATGACCGCAGGGCGGTGGCGATGCGGTCGCGGCTCCGGGAGCAAGGCGATTCCGAGCGCGGCCGTCGACAGCGCCGTCAGTGTCGCGATCGCCAGACCGGCCCAGGGAGACCACCGCCAATCCCGGCGCGAACGGCCGAGTGACGTCGCGACCGGCGTAACAGCGGCCGTGGCCGCAACCTCGGGCTGCTCGAAGAACGCCGGTTCCCAGTTTAGGCGTACCTTCGGCGTCGCAAAAACCAGCAACGCGCGCCCCAGGTCCTTCACCGACGGATAGCGATCGTCGGTGCCAAGGCTCATCGCGCGCGCGATGACCTGCTGCACGCCTGGCGGAATGTCGGGACACAAACTGCGTGGCGGCGTGTACGTGCCGGTCAGGATGTTGTGGAAGATCTGCGACAGATCGTCGCCGTCAAACGGGGTCTGCCCGGTCAGGCATTCGTAGAGCAGAACGCCCAGCGCGTACTGATCCGTCGCCAGGGTGGCGCCCTTCCCCTGTTCCAGCTGTTCAGGCGCGAGGTAACAGGGTGACCCAATTAGACCCCCGCCGGCACCGATCGACACCGTCCCGACCGAGGCGCCCAGGCTCTTGGAAATCCCGAAGTCGAGCACCTTCGGGTGCAATGAGCCGCCGGCGCCGCGGGTCAGAAAAATGTTGTGCGGCTTGATGTCGCGATGGATGACCCCGTGCTGGTGCGCGGTTGCGACCGCCGCGATGATGGGCAGCCCGATCTCGACCGTCTCGTCAACCGACAGCTGCCCACGCGAAAGCCGTTGATCGAGATCCTCCCCGTCCAGATACTCCATGACCAGGAAGCAGACGCCATCCTCGAAGCCAAGGTCGGTCACGTCCACGATGTGCGGGTGGCGCAAACGTGACGTGACCTGCGCTTCCCGAAGAAACCGCCCGACCGCGCCCGGTAAAGCCGCGTAGGCGCGACCCAGCGTCTTGATGGCCACGCGCCTGCCGATCACCGTGTGGACCGCCTCGTACACGGCCCCCATCCCGCCCTGACCGATCATCCTGACGAGTTGATACGGCCCCAGCTGGCGGCGCTCCCGGCCGGCCGGATCCTCGCTGAATTGAGTCTCCTGCAACATACTTCAACGGCTAACTTAAGGCCCGGACCGTGCATCCGGAAGTGCAGAGCCGGGGCGATCACCTCACCATCGGGCCGTCGCGACGCTGACCTGCCAGCTATCTCCCGCGATTCGCCACCGCTGCCGGCAGCCAGCTCTGCCAACGCCATTCGCCATCCCAACATCATCGACATCGGAACGCTCGGGACACGGACGATCGGTGGTCGCCGTTACTGCCGCTGCAGTCGAGTGATCCAGGCGTCGACCGCAGCGAGCCCCGCGGTATCGACGACCTTGGTCGCCAGCGGCGGCATCTGCCTCATCCCGACGACGCCCATTTCGCGCAGATTCATCAATTCGTGAATACCGCTCATGGCGGGCATACCGGGCATGACCCGCTTGGGGACCCGCGCCGTCATGCCCTTGCTGGCGGCACCCACGGCGTGACCGGCGGCGCAGGTGGTGATGACAGCACTCCGTAACCATTGATCGCATACCGTCGACAGGTAGGCGCGCGTCGTGTTGACGCTGCTGGCGATGTCGAGGTGAGTCCACAGGTCCATGTCGACGTTGATGTTGTAGATCTTGGACCGCTCGTTGTGGCACATGCCGCAGTTGGCGTGCATGTAGCCCAGCGCCGCCTTGTCGACATTGTCGCCCGGCAGGGTGAACGATGCCGCCGGCGGGTTGCTCAACCAGCCCATCGCCTTGACCTGGTCGAGGTTGAGGCCGCCGCCCAGGTTGTGAGACAGCTGCAGCGCCGAGAACCCCAGCGCGAAGTCCCACATCGCCGAGTGACAGGTGCTGCAGTTTTCCTTGGTGGGAATGTCGTGCTGCGTGTTGGAGGCGTTCTTCTCGCCCGCGGGCACCGCGACCGCGTCGGTCAGCTGCGCGTTCCACTTGAAAGCCATCGCGAACCAATCGCCGGCGGCCCGTTTCATGAGCAGCCGCGTCTCGACCCGCACCGGTTTGCCGTCGGCGCCGTCGCGCGTGAACTCCTTCCAAAACTTGGTTCCGGACGGGTAGTCCCAGAAGTCCATATCGCTGGTGTCAATCTTCATCCCCGCGGGGATCGACACCCAGCGCCGCTTCGACGCCGAGTCACTCCACAGCGGGTACTGCGGCTGAAACGCATAGACGCCCGGGGCCAGCGTCCCGGCAGCGACGTCGGCATAAAGACCGGTCTGACTGAGCAACATCGGATCCCCGGCGGGGCCGGTGTCGACGGCGTCGGTCGCGTCCGCGCCGCCATCGGTCCCGCTCTGACCTCCACTGCCGCGGTCACCGCCCGCGTCCGTGCCACCGCCTGAACCACCGGCGCCGCCCGTCCCCGCGTCGACCGCGCCGCCCGAACCACCGGTGCCCCCGCTGTTGCCGCTGCTACCGCCGGAGGTTCCCCCGGTCCCGGTCATGCTACCGGGCGAGCCGGCCCCGCACCCCCACGCCACACAAGCCGCCAGCGCGGCGCTAACCAAACCGCGATTCGTCAACTCCAACTCCGTGCTCGCAGATTCCCCAATCGACTAGTTCGCGGGCTTGGGGAATGTGATTTCGTACATGCTGTTCCCGGCGGCCCAGGAGATCGTATAAAGCTTGTTGTCGACCAGCACGCTGTCGATCGGCGTCCGGATGCCCGTGATGAGCTGGGTCACCTTCATCTCGTATTCATCGCCGACCTTGGTCATCTGCAGCAGCAGCAGGTCCTCGCCCCGGTCACCCATGATGTCCAGCACGGCGCCGTGGCTGAGAACGAACCCTGACTTGTAGTAGTCGCCGCACAACGCGCCCTTGACGTCGAACGAAAGCCCCAGCGGCGACCGGTGAGGAGTAAGGCCCGCCAGCGGCACGCCCTTCGTGCTGGCATCCTCGACCCCGGCGGTCCGGCTGGAACGATATTTGTCGCCGTCGGGACCACGATTCAGGATCGGATCGGTGAACGTCACCCCGGCGGGCGGGGCGGGGAAGTTCGGATCGGCGGCATAACTGCCGTTGCTGACCGCCTGATAACCGGTGTTGAGGCGCGTGTCGCCGGCGGGGCTGTAGCCGGCTTGCCGGACCGGGTTATCGGTGTCGCCGAAACGCCACGGGAATCCGTAGTGTCGCCCCTCGCGAAGCCAGTTGATCTCCTCGGGCAGGTCCATGTCCGGCCCGTTGTCGCCTGCGAAAATATCGCCGTTGGCGTTGAGCGCCAAGTCGAACGAATTGCGCAGACCGTCCGCGAACAGGTAGCCGCCGGCCTTCAACATGGCCTCGTCGTTGCGAAGCATCACGCCGGTCGCGGTGATCGGCAGCTTGAACACGGCCGAACTCAGCGCCGCTTCTCGCGACCCGTTTACCACCTCGCCGTGATCGCTGCGCGATCCGCTGCTGATGTAGAGGAACTTGTTGTCAGGGCTGACCAGTGCCGCGTTGAACGAGTGATCGAACGGCGTGCCCGCGGGGAACGGATAGGTGTCGCTGGTCGCCATCGTCGTCCAGGTCCGGGTAGTACCCGTGCCGACCCCTTTGCGAACCGTGACACCGATCGGCTGCATGTTAATGCCTCCAATCAGGGTGACGACGTACATCGTGCCGTCGGGACCGAAGGTCAACCCGCGGTGCGTGCCCCCGCCCGGATATCCCGCATACGTCAGCGCGGTGGTGGTGCCGGTCGCCGGATCCAGCTTCCAGAATCGACCGCCCTGGCTCATGATCACGATGTCGCCGCTCATCGGATCGCGCTCGATGCGGTTGAGATCGGCCGCTGGCCCGGCGCCAAGCCGGCGCGTGCCGATCTCGGGACGCTTGACGCCCAGGTTGGCGCTGTTCATCCCGTTGCCCGGCATGCAGGGGGGGGCCATGGTCGTTGTCGGGGTGTCCCCGCCGCCGCCGTCGTTACCGCCCGTCCCCCCGCCCGAACCTCCTCCGCTGCCGCCGCCAGTGCCGGTGACGCCTCCGGAACCACTGCTACCACCGGTAGCCGGCGCGCCGCCCGAGCCCCCGCCCGCGGTGCCGCCAGAACCGGAGCTGTTTCCCCCCGATCCCGAACCGCCAGCACCACCCGACCCCGGTGTCGCCGGCGGATTGCTCGAACAGCCGACCAGCGCCAGGGCGACCAAAGGTGCAAAGCAAATAAAGAATTGCCGGTTCATCAGGGGCCTCCAGACGATATTGTGTAGGGAGGGTCTAACTCGGTTCAGGAAATCGCGCTCCCCGGGTCCGGCAGAGCCAGCCAGGGCGGAGCGAAGGCCTAGTCGTACCTTGCAGCCGCGATAGGGTCCAGTGGAAATCGGGAGATTGAATGGCGGTGCCCCGGTACCGGATGAGGTTGTTGCGACAAACCCGAGCGACGGGGACGAGGCATCGGGCATAGCGTCAACTCTGGTAAGACGGTCCCCCGCTGGCGGACTGGGCCACCTTGGGGCGGACGAGTGACTGAAGCGCCCCCGTAGCCTTACTCCGTTTTCGGGCCAGCCTGACCAGCCGGGGACTCCGGATTGACGCGCGCGACTAGAGTCGCCGGAGGCGGCCGTCACGCTACAGACGGCATCAAAATGTGCCGGTGCTTGATGTCCGATAGCTAAAGACCTTACCATCGCCGGTCGTCGGATGGTTCTTCATTTCGCAAATGAGCGCTGTCGGGGAAGACGGAGAGAAAGTCAGCGTTTTCAGCGGCCACTCTTGAGGGTTGCCGCCACCATCCAAGGTTGGTTGTACGTATTGCCAAGAGTTGACTGAGTTCGCATTCCGACAACCCGTCAGATTAACCGTGCTGCCAATGTTTGGACCTAGTCCGATTTGCACAAATCTTCCCGCTCCCGCCTGGGATGGACAATTTGCGCTAAACAAATTCTCATATGCGGCCGCCTGAACGTACCCGCCTTTCATCAATGCGAACGGACCCGCATAGTATTGGTAACTGAACTGTTGGGGAGTCTGACTGCAGGCGGCCGCCGACACAATCCGCCTGGATGCGCGATTGCTTCCT
>DASRQT010000657.1:0-27786 GCA_035696485.1 Polyangia bacterium
CACGCTGGCCCGGATGGTGATTCGCCTGTCGCGGCCCACGGACGGTGTCATTCGTTTCGAGGGGCAGAACATCGCCCAGTCGACCGACGCCGAGATCCGGCCCCTGCGCCGCCGGATGCAGATGATCTTCCAGGACCCGTACGCCTCCTTGAACCCGCGCATGCGGGTCGGCGACATCCTGGCCGAGCCGATCCGGTATCACAAGCTCACCGTCGGTGAACAGGCGACGTTGGCGCGCGTGGACGAGCTGCTAGGCCTGGTCGGCCTGCCGGTGCGCGCGGCGGCGAAGTTTCCACACGAGTTCTCCGGCGGCCAGCGGCAGCGGGTGGCCATCGCGCGCGCGCTGGCCGTGCAGCCGGACTTCATCGCGGCGGACGAGCCGATCTCGTCGCTGGACGTCAACATCCAGGCGCAGATCATCAACCTGCTCGTCGACCTGCAGCGTCGCCTGGGCCTGACGTATCTGTTCATCGCCCACGATCTCGCGGTGGTCCGTCACATCTCTGATCGCGTCGTGGTGCTGTACATGGGCAAGGTGGCCGAGATCGCGTCGTCGGCGCGGCTGTTCAGCCGGCCGCTACATCCCTACACGCGCTCGCTCATCGCTTCGGTGCCGGTGCTGGGCGACGGGACGGGCCGGCCGCACGCGCCGGTTGGCCTGCGCGGCGAGCCGCCCAGCCTGATCGATCCGCCCAGCGGCTGTCGCTTCCGCACCCGCTGCCCCATCGCGCAGCCGATCTGTGCCGACGAGATCCCGCCATTGACCGAGCACGCTCCCGGCCAGTGGGCCTCGTGTCATTTTCCGGGGAAAACTTGATAAATCCTATATAGGAGATCCACGCGCGACAGGTCGTTTCGGTTAGCCGCCAGCCATGGTCGCGGCGATGACCGGAGGGCCGTGGCTGTTAAGCGGTTTTGATTGCTGCCGACCTCCGATGATTCTAATTGTCGTCCATAGGATTCTGCTCGCGTCGACCATCGACACAAGTCCCCGGAGGAACAATCATGCATCGCACAAAGAAGCTTTTGATGTCCGGTCTTTTTAGCGCACTCGTGCTCGGTGGCCTTAGCGTCGCGCCGGCAAAGGCTGAGGCCGCGGGCTGGTACAATTGTCAGCCGGACATGGTGTTCGAAATCAACGGTGGCACCAGCAGCGCCGAGATTGAAGTTCACTGCATCAACCCGTTCAGCACCAATCCAAAACTGGACTGGATTGGACTGAGCGTTCCTAGCGCCGGAAATGATGCGACGAACCGATTCGTGTCGATGGCGCAGGCCGCGATTCTCTCTGCCCGCAAGTTCAGGGTATTTTACACCGACCAGTTCTGCTTTGGCGCTCCGAGCAATTGCCGGTACGCGACGTCGTGGTCCCTCTTCACCCCATAACGACCTCGATCATTCGACGACGTCAACGAAAAGTGCCCGCAGGGAGAACTCGAATGAGCAAGATGGGCGTCTTTGCCGTGCTTGTTGTTGTGGCTACAGCGTCGAGCTCGGCGCGGGCCGAAGTCACCTCGCTGGTGGGAGCGGACTACGCAAGTCTCTGTCAGTCACGGGGCATTCCCCTGCCACCGCGCTGGGGGGAGAATGATCCGGCCCGCCCGCGATGGACGTTCAACGGCACGATATCGGGTACTGATGTCTTCATCGTTCAGGGCATGAATGCGTTAGCCTATTACTATGCATCGTCCCAAGGTGTTTGTATGGCCCTGCCACGGTATAACCCGGGCGCCACTACGACCGGCCTCCTCGGCGTCATTTGCGAGAGCAACGCGGGCAAGGTCTGTTTTTGGGACGCAAAGAATGTTCTGGTAAATCCTTTGCAACCCATTTCCATCGCCTCGACCAATGCACAAGATCTAATCGGTTCACCCTGGATTGGAGGCGCCGACTTGGTTCAGGCCAGCGGTGGCATGTGCACCGATTGTCATCGCGGTAACAATCCATTTATTGTTGTCCCGGGCGCTGCCACGGATCTGCGCACCGCCGGGGTTTCGTTCAGCAGCGCCTGGTATGAACCGATCGTGGGCGCCGGCTGGCTTCAGAATCCTGGGCCCGGCAACGTCCCTTCCGGCACAAACCCTGCTCTTGGGCCTGGTGACGGCAGCTGTCTGCAATGTCACTCGTCCGCCGGCGGATCGTTCGGCGGAAAATTTCCGGTCTTGGGCCTCATGGCCAATGGCGGCAGCGCAGCCTACTGCGGAAACGTTCTCGACCGAGCGAGGATTTTGAAGAAGATGCCTCCCTTCGATCCGGGGAACGTGTCCTATCAGAAACACTGGGATGCCATGTTCACCGCCTGCCAACAGCCGGGGCCGCCCACCATCACGATGCCGCCCTCCGTTCGCTATGCTCTCAGTCCGGTCCTGATCCTGGTCACACAGCTCCCGCTCCTGTGATCAACCCGGGCCGGGATGGTGCCTGCTTCCTCGGGCAGCCGACGCAATGATGCAGGACGTGGTCCCCTCGAGCCCACAACCACTGACGGACGCTACACCAGGGTGAACGAGCGGGACTTCCGGCCGACCCGCGCTCGGTACGCGAGAAAATCTCGACGATCGATGGTGAAGACGCGCGTGGTCCGTAGAACCTCCGCGGCAACGACCAGCGAAGCGTCGGCAAGGTCCATGGGACGGTCCGCGTACTGGTCCATCAACAGAAAGGCCCGCGCGAGCGATCGGTCGGATAGCCACCAGACCTTCAACCCACCTCGGGTTATGAATGTTCTGATGGCCTGGGATCCGCGGCTAGCGGGGCCCAGGAGGTGAAAGACTTCGGTCAGTACCGGAACCGTCGTCACGAGATCTTCGTTGAGTTTCGCCAGGGTGTCTTTCGCTCCGGGATGAGAGTGGTCGCGGGGATCGAACAGAGCCACCAGGGGACCCGTGTCGGTCAGAATCACCGCCCGTGCTTCCTGCGGATGATCTCGGCCACGGCCCGCTTGGCGTGCGGCGCGGGTGCCTGCGCGTAGCCCCCCGGCCCCAGATCCAGGGCGCGGTAGATATCGAAGGGCTTTGTCGTCTTTGCCGACGCCAAACCGTCCCGCAGCGCCAAGACTCCGCGCTTGAGAACCACCGAAACGGACGTTCCCGAGGCCTTGCAGACGTGCTCCAGGGCCTCCTCGGTCTCCTCGTCGAAACGGACGCTGTGCGACGGCATCGGTAATACAAATGTATCACACAACTCGCGGGGTTCAAGAGACGAGACTGTTGAACAAAGTGAGACAAGAATCCTGGGGCGGGACAGTATCGCGGCTGGTGCGCCGCGGGCCCGCGGCGGACGAGCGTGGCCAGGTGGCGGAGACTTCACGGCATTCCAGGTACCTTCCGGTCGCGGCGATCGCGGTGATCGCAAGCGTCGCCGGCTGGCTGACCACGGCCTCGCTGCAGCAGGACTTTGCGGCCTACTGGACGGCGGGTGCCGCGCGGCGGCTGGGACTCAGTCCTTACGTCAATCACGTGGGGGCTGACCCGGCGCCGGCGCTCTGGGACGGCGTGGCCTTGTTCACGCACAGCCGCTTCCTCTATCCCCCGCTGGTCGCCGAGCTGTTCCGCCCGCTGGCGGCAATGCCATATCAGGCCGCCAAGGCGGCGTTCACGGCGCTGGCTGTCGCGGCCTGGGCCGCGGCCTCGGTCCTCGCGGCCCGCGCGGCGGCGCCGGGGAAGCGGGAGGGCTCGGGCGTCGCGCTGACGTTTGCGGTCGGCGCGCTGGCCTATCCGTTGTACCTGCACCTTGAACGCGGACAGGTCGATCTGTTCGTGCTGGTGCTGCTGCTCGCCGCCTTCGCGGCGCGCGGGCGACCTTTGCGGGCAGGTGCCGCGCTGCTTGCGGCCGCGATGCTCAAGCCGGCGCTGATCGGCCTGTGGCCCGTGTTGATTGCGCTTGGTCGCTGGCGTGCGGTGGGGGCCGCGGTCGCCGGCGCAGCGATCGCGCTGCTCGCCAGCGCGGCGCTGTCGGGCCCCGCGCTCGTGCGCGACTACGTCTTTGACGTGCTGCCGCGCGCGGCGCTGTACGGTGAAGGCGGCGACGAGACCATGCTGCTGCCGGCGTCGCGGCTGCAGGCGGTGGCGGGGGACCTGAATGCGGGCGTTGCCCATCTGGGCGGGCGCGCCTACCGCCAGGCTGCCTGGGACGCGCCCGCCAGCGCCAGCCTGCCTCGGCTGCTGGCGCCGGAGCGGCCAACGCGCGTGGCGACGCTCGGACCGGGTCTGCTCATGCTGGCGATGCTGGTCGCCGCGGCGGCCCCGGCGCACCGCCGGTGCCTTCCCGAGGCGAGCGAGGCGTTGCTGTTCTGGGGCGCGGCGGTGGCCTGTGTCGTGGCCTCGCCGGCGGGCTGGGTGATGGGGCTCGTGTGGGCGCTCCCGCTCGTGCCCTGGCTCGGGCGCCTGCGCGCCGCGAACGCCGCTAGCGGCGTGGCTCGCGCGCTGATCGTCGCGGGCCTTGCCTGCGCCTGTCCTCCCCTGTTCGCGGGGTGGGCCGCGCTGGCCGGTACGGCACTGGTCGCAGCGGCCACGGCGCTGGCGTTGACGCTCGCGCCGCGCGCGGCCGCCGCGGAGGTCGCGCGATGAAAACCGTCGGCACACACGGGTCGCCGTCGCCGCCGCGGTTGCTGGGTTGCGCGCTGCTGCTGTTCGTCGCGGGCCGGTGTCTTGTGCCCATGGACGAGACCGATCTGTTCTTCAACCTGCGCCTCGGCGAGATCGTGCTCGCGACGCACGACGTGCCGCGCACAAATCTGATGTCGTTCACCTATCCTGACACGCGCGACGTGAACCTCGCGTGGCTGTTTCAGATCGTCCTCGGCCTCGTCCACCGCGCCGCCGGCATCCCGGGCACCGTGCTGCTCAAGACACTGCTCGTCGTCGCCACGTTTGCCGTTCTCTTTCGGGTGGCCCGTCGTCGCGGCGCGCACCCGGCCGCCGCGGCCGCCGCGCTGGCGCTCGCGGCCTGGGCGGCCGAACCGCGATTCGTGGAACGCCCGCACCTGGTGACGTTGCTCGGCCTTGCGCTGACGCTGCTGGCGCTCGAGCGAGCCGAGGGCGGCCGTCCGCGCGCGCTGTGGGCCCTCGTGCCGGCGGGCCTGGTCTGGGCCAATGCCAACTCGTGCTTCTTCCTCGCGCCTGTCGCGTTACTGCTCTATGCCGCAGGCGCGCGCCTGGACGGTCCGCGCGCCTACGGGCGGCGCGCCGCGCTGGTGGCCGCAGCCCTGGCGCCGCTGGTGCTGGCCACGCCCTCCGGCGTCGGGGCGCTCTCCTACATTGCCAATCACTTCCGTATGCCGACGTTGAGGCCGCTGCAGGAATACCGCGCAGCGACCTGGCCCCTGGACGGTCCGTTCTTCTTCCTGGCGACGGCGCTGCTGCTTGGCGCGCTCGGGCCCGCGACGCGGCGCTGGCGCCACCTGCTGCCCGCCGTCGCGCTCGGGCTGCTCGGCGCGCGCCGCATCCGATTCGTGGCCGAGTTCGCGCTGCTCGCCGGCCCGATCGTCGCCGTGACCATTACCCGTTTCACGCAGGCGCTGGCGGCGCGCTCGTCCGTTGTGACCCGCGCCTCGTCGGCGACGGCGCTCGCGGTCGGCGCGCTCCTCGTCACTCTCACGGTTGCTCCGCGCGTTGTCGCCGTGCGCCGCGGCGAGCGCCTCCTCGATCTCGGCGTTGAGACGGACCTCTTCCCGACCGTCGCCATCCGCTTTGCGGAAGACCTCCAGCTGCGCGACCGCATGTACAACGATCTCGAGGTCGGCTCGTACCTGACATGGGAGGGCTGGCCGCGCCACCGCGTCTTCCAGGACCCGCGCATCAACGGGTACCCGGAGGCCATGCACGCGCTGCTTCGCAGGACCGATCTCTCCCGCGCCGAATGGCAGGCCTTCCTCGACGGGTTCGGCGTGACATCGGCGCTGATCTCGTATCCGGACGTGAACCCGCGCGCGGCGCTGTTCGATCCGGCCGAGTGGGCGCTGATGTACCGCGCGCGTGAAGCCCTGGTGTTCGCGCGCCGGCGCGCCCAGTGGCTGCCGATCATCGCCCAGCACGAGCTGCCCGTGACCTTCGCGCGCGACGGCGACGGGGCCATCGCCGCGCGCCCGCTTGAGGGCAAGCCGCCTTTGTCCCCGGTCGCCGACTGCGTGTGGCAATGGCGCCTCGCGGACGTGCTGGTGGAGACGGGCGCCGACCAACGCGCGCGGCCGCTGTACCAGCGCGCGCTGCGCGAGCGGGAGGTCGGGTGCGCGGGGCCGGAGCAGCGACGGCTGCTGGCCGTGGCGCTCGGCGACCTGGCCCTGCGCGCCGGCGATCCGGCCGCCGCCGCCCTGGCGTATGCCGACGTGCCCGACGCCGGCGTGCGGGTTAAACGCGGCCTCGCGCTACTGACCCGTCATCGGCCCACCGAGGCGCTCGCTGACTTCACGGCAGCACGCTTGGCACTTCCTGATGATCCCGAGGCGCGTCTGGGCGAGGGGCTGGCGCTGGTGGCGCTCGGTCGTCGCGCAGAAGCCAGCTCCGCCCTGCAGGACTTTCTCCGGCGCGCCCCCCACCATGTCGCCGCGGTCCGCGCGCGCGCCGCGCTGGAAAAGTTAGCCGCGCCGTAAAGCCGCGGCGCCGGCTCAATGCTTGACTGGCTTGGTCGTGGCTGTGGGTGGCGCGGGCGCCGGCGATTTTGCCGGCGCTGCCGGCGCCGCCGGACGCTGCATCTGTGTCATTCTGGGCAACGGCGCGACAGCGGTGGTGGACGGCTTCTTGCTGTCGGCGCTGGCTGGCGCCGAGCTGGGCGCGGCCGGTGCCGCGGGCTTGACCACCATCGTCCTGGTCGAGCCCGACTTCGAACTTTTCGATTTCGACGACGTCGTCGGCCGGGCGATCTCCTGCGAAGGCGCCGGCGGCGGCGCTTCGGCTCGCTTCGACGCCGCCCGTGGATCGTTGGGCGCGGCGTCGCCCACCACCTCTTCCAGCGTGGTGCGCAGGTTGCCGCCGTTGTCGTTGGCGCGCACCCCCTTGGGACGGTCCCACGGGATGTCCTGTAGCGGTTGCTGGCCGGCGACCTCCCACATGTAGCGGGCCCACAGCGGCACCGTCAGCATGAAGGCCGCGTCCTTTTGCCCGAGCGGTCGTTCGCGCAGATCGTCGCCCATCCAGGTGGTCGTCATCCACCGCGACGTGAAACCGATGAACCAGGTATCCATGGTGGCGCTGGAGGTGCCGGTCTTCCCGGCCGCGGGGATGCCGGTGGCGCGCAGCGCGGGCGCGTGGCCGCGCGTGACCACGTGGCGCAGCAGCTTGGAGGTGAGGTATCCCGTGCGCGGCGCGATCACCGGTTCGGGACGGACGCCCGCCATGGCCACCAGCCGATCCAGCCGGTCGCCGAACGGCCCGACCGGATCGCCCAGCGAGGTGTGATCCTCGACCACGACGCCGTTACGGTCGCGAATCCGCCTGATGTAGACCGGATCGACCAGCACACCGTTGCGCGCGAACGCGCTGAAGGCGCGCGTCATCTCGTCGACGCGCGAGCACGACGCGCCCAGCGCCAGCGCCTGATCGGGGATGATCGGCGTGCTGATGCCCAGTCGCCGCGCCCACTTGGCCACGTTGAGGCCGCCGACCAGTTTGAACAGCTGCACCGAGGGGACGTTCTTCGACCAGATCAGCGCGTATTCCAGGTTGACCTGGTACTCGACCGTGTTGTTGAGGTTGGTCGGCGTCCAGACCTCGCCGGTTATGGGGTCGACCTCGGCGCGCGGTACGTCGTTGAGCAGCGACGAGAACCCGTAGCCTTTGTCCAGCGCCAGCGAGTAATACATCGGTTTGTACGACGAGCCGGGCTGCCGGCACGCTTGCACGACGCGGTTGAACTCGGACCGGTCATAGTCGATGCCGCCGACCATCGCGGTCACGTAGCCTGAATCGTGGTCGTAGCTGAAGATGGCCCCCTGAACGCGCGGCGTCTGCTCCAGCGTCAACTCCACCGTCTTGGGCGGCTTCTTGCCGGCGGCCTTGTCGTCGTACGCCGCGATCCACTGCACCTCCTTCTTGCCGTCGTACGACCAGTCGGCGAACCGACGCAGCTTGGACCGGTAGGCGTTCTTGACCCAGATGATATCCCCGGGTTGCAGCACGCCCACGGTTGATTCCAGCGGCTTGTCATTGCCAAAATCGCGGGTGCTGTACGGGTAGGCCCAGTTCATCCCCTCGGACGGCAGGAAATAGCTGCCCTTGCCGACGCGCACGCGGGCGCCGTCGCGCGACACCGACTCCACCAGGCCCAGGTACAGACGTCCCTCGAGGGGGGCCTCGGCGCCGTAACGTTCGTCCGCGCGGCGCTTGAACTCCGCCTCGGCGGCGCCGCCCAGCCGCGCCAGCGGTCCGCGCCAGCCCTGCCGCTTGTCCAGCTTGCGCACCGAGAAGTCGACGTTCTCCTGCGCCGACAGATCGATCCAGGGCACCACCGTGGTCTCGATCTCGAGGCCGCCCTCCCACAGCTTCTTGTCGCCGTACCGGCGCGCGACGTCTCGGCGGACGTGTTCGGCAAAATAGGGCGACGTCGTCCGGAAAAAGTCAGGGCGCTGGCGAACCACCACCGGGCGCGCGCGCCAGGCGTTGGCGTCCTTGTCGGCCAGATATCCGACGTCGACCATGGCGGTCAGGACCTGGTCGCGGCGCGCGCGTGCGCGTTCGATGCTGGTCAGCGGGGAGAAGCGCGAGGGAGCACGCGCCAGGCCCGCCAGCAGCGCCATCTCGCCCAGATCCAGTTCCTTGATCGATTTGTCGAAGTAGCGCCGCGCGGCCGCCGCGACGCCGTAGGCCCCATGGCCCAGGAAGATCTGGTTCAGGTACAGCGTCAGGATGTCGCGCTTCGAATAATGAGACTCGAGCCGGCGCGCCAGGATGGCCTCGCGAATCTTGCGCTGCATGGTCCGTTCGGACGACAGGAACGACTTCGCCACCTGCTGCGTGATGGTGGAGCCGCCCTGCGCGACCTCGCCCGCGCGAAGGTTCGCGCCCAGCGCGCGCGCGATGCCGCGATAGTCGAGGCCGCCGTGCTCGTAGAACCGGCGATCCTCGGCGGCCAGAAACGCGTGGATCAGTTGCGGCGGGAATTTTTCGAACGACAGGATCTCGCGACGTTCCGCGGCAAACTCGGCCAGCGGCGTCCCGTCCCAGGCACGCACGGTAGTGGTCGTCGCCGCGACCTGGTTGTAGGTCGCCAGATCGGGGAGCTTGGGCAGCGTGGTCGCGAAGTAGAAATAGGTGATGAGGCCGGCGCAGGCCACCAGCCCCAGGGCCGCGCAGGCCCCGAAGATGTAGAACTTGAACAGCCAGTAGAAGAACCCGCCGTCCGACGGGTTCTCGACGTAGAGGCGCGGTTCGCCGCCACGCGCGGACCCGCCGCCCGAGGGGGGCGAGGGAGGCGCGGGCGGGCCCTGTCTCCATCCGGCTGATGGCGGCGGCAGAGGCATCGGCTGGGGACTCTAGCATCAGGTTCTGTTGCCGGGGGGCGGCCTTCGTGTTCAATAGACGGCGTGGATCTTTTCGACCGCAGCCGTGCCGCAGGCAACCCGGGCCGCGGGCAAGGCGAAGGGCGGCGTGAGGCGGCCGCCGAGGCACAGGCCGAGACGCTGGAGGGCACGGTCGAACGCATCGTTTTCTCCGGCGGCGACGGGGATTTCACGGTCGCGCGCCTCAAGCTCAGCAGCAGCGGTGAGGTGATCACCGTGGTCGGCAGCCTGGTCGGCGTGCCGGCCGGCGCCGTGCTGCGCGTCAGCGGCCGCCACGAGACCACCGCGAAGTTCGGCCCGCAATTCCGCGTCGAGCGCTACACCGAGGTGGCGCCCGCGACGCTGGATGGCATCCGCCGTTATCTCGGCTCGGGTCTCATCAAGGGGATCGGGCCGGAGTACGCGGCGCGCATCGTCGAGCGGTTCGGGATCGAGACGCTGGAGATCCTGGACAGCGAGCCGGCCCGCATCAGCGAGGTGGCGGGCATCGGCCCGGCGCGCGGCCGATCGATCCGCGAGGCCTGGGCCGCCCAGCGCGAGGTCCGCAAGGTGATGGTGTTCTTGCAGGGCTACGGCGTGTCGCCCGGTTTTGCCGCGCGCATTTACCGCCGCTATGGCGAATCGGCGATCGCGCGCGTGCGCGAAAACCCCTATCGCCTGGCCTTTGATGTCTGGGGCATCGGATTTCTCTCGGCCGACAAGCTGGCCGCGGCGCTGGGCATCGAACCGGAATCCTCCGCGCGCATCGACGCCGGCGTGCGCCACGTCCTGCGCGAGTCGGCCGGCAACGGCGATGTCTTCGTGCTGCGCCAGCGCCTGGCGCGGGAATCGGCCGCGCTGATGGGCGTCGGAGAAAAGTTAACCGAGGAGGCCATCGACCGCCTGGCACGCGCCGGCGAGGTCGCCATCGACGCCCAGGGCGCGGCGGTCTACGAGCGCGAGCTCTATCGCGCAGAGGTGGCGGTGGCGGCGGGGTTGCAGCGCCTGCTGGGCGGCACCGGTGTCTCCGTCACCGTCGACGCCGATCGCGCGCTGGCCTGGTATGAACGCGAGGCGCAGATCGCGCTGGCCGGACAGCAGGCGGCCGCGGTGCGGGGCGCGCTGCGCGGTCAGGTGCTGGTCATCACCGGCGGTCCCGGCGTCGGCAAGACCACCATCGTGCGCGGCATCGTGTCGATCCTGGGCAAGAAGGGGTTGCGGGTCGCGCTGGCGGCGCCGACCGGGCGCGCGGCCAAGCGGCTGTCGGAGGCGACCGGCCAGCCGGCGTCGACGCTGCACCGCCTGCTGGAATGGCGCCCCGCGGAGGGGCAGTTCGGACGCAACGCCGATCGCCCGCTCGACGCCGATCTGCTGGTGGTGGACGAGTCCTCGATGCTGGACGTACGGCTCGGCGCTGATCTCATGGCGGCGCTGGCGACGGGAACGCGCCTGGTGCTGGTCGGCGACGTCGACCAGCTTCCGTCGGTCGGGCCGGGGACGGTGCTCCGTGACGTGATCGCGTCGGGGGCGATCCCGACCGTGCGCCTGACCGAAATTTTCCGCCAGGCGGCCGAGAGCCTGATCGTCATCAACGCGCACCGGATCCACGACGGTGAAATGCCCGAGCTGGGCCAGCGGGCTCCGGACAGCGCCAGCGCCGGCGCCGGGGCCACCGCCGGCGACACGCGTGACTTTTTCTTCGTCGAGGAGGACGACGCCGCGCGCGCTGCCGGCGTGGTGCGCGACCTGGTCAGCGTGCGGTTGCCGCGCCGTTACGGGCTACGTCCGGGCGACATTCAGGTGCTGTCGCCCATGCACCGGGGCGAGCTGGGCGCCGCCAACCTGAACCATCTGCTGCAAGAGGCGCTGACCGCGGGCGCGCCGGCCTTGACCCGCGGGGCGCGGGTGTTTCGCGTCGGCGACAAGGTCATGCAGATGCGGAACGACTACGACAAGGAGGTCTGGAACGGCGATCTCGGCCACGTCGAGCGCGTCGAGGCCGGCGCGGAGGGCCTGGCGGTTCGCTTCGAAGACCGCGAGGTCGCGTACGACCTGGACGAGATTGATCAGCTCACGCTGGCGTACGCCACCACCGTTCACAAGTCGCAGGGATCCGAATACCCGGCCGTGGTGATTCCGGTCCACACTCAACACTACGTCATGCTGCAACGAAACCTGCTGTACACGGCGGTCACGCGCGGCAAACGCCTGGTGGTGCTGGTGGGCTCACGCAAGGCCCTGGGGATGGCCGTGCGCAACGCCGAGATTGCCCTGCGCTGCTCGGGGTTGGCCGGCCGGTTGCGCGCCGCCTGACGTGGCCGCCGCTAGATCCAGCCGCCGACCACCGACTGCAGCCCGAACCGGTCGCCGCCGCCGCTGAGGCCCAGCTCGACGAACGGTCCGAAGCCGACGAAGAGGTGCTGCACGGGATGGAAAAGAAAGGGCGCGACGATGCGCAGCAGGGTGCTGCTGCCAGAGACGGTCCCGGCCGAGTCGTGCTCGAAAAACAGGCCCGCCGTTGGCCAGAGGGTGATCCGCTCGGCGATGGCCAGGTTGTATCCGGCTCGTCCGCCGATGAGCACGCGGGTTACCCCCGGACTTCCCGATGTGACGGCCAGACCCACCACCCCGCCCACCGAGATGTTGGTCGCGATGAAATAGTCCAGCGCCGGTTGGATGTTCAGCGTCGTCGAGCCGCCGCGCTGCTTGACCACGCTCAGCTCCAGCTCACCGCTGATCGCGAACTGGCCGGCGGCGCCAAAATTTCCGCCGCGCGCGGCCCAGGCCGCAAACGGCCCCGGGCTGGCCGGCGCCGCCTCCGGCGTCTGCGCCAGCACGGCGGGCGCGCCGAGGACAATCGAAAGCAGTGTCAACGAACCAACGATCTTCACCTTCATGGGGCCTCCAGTTTCTCTTTGGGCTTGCGGCGTCCGCGGTTCCGCATGTTCAGCAACTCGACGACCAGCGAGAAGGCCATCGCGAAGTAGACGTAGCCCTTGTTGATGTGGTGGTCGAAGGAATCGGCGACCAGCAATACCCCGATCAGCAGCAGGAAGGCCAGGGCCAGCACCCGCATGCTGGGGTGACGGTTGATGAAGTTACTGACCGGGTCGGCGAAGATCAACATCACGACCACGGCCAGGACCATGGCCGTCACCATCACCGGGATGGCCCGCGCCATGCCGACCGCGGTGATCACCGAATCCAGCGAGAACACCACGTCCAGGATCAGGATCTGCAGCAGCGTGCCACCGAAGCTGGCGCTGGCCTTGGGCGCACTGCTGCCGTGGGTCGCCTCACCCTCCGAGCGTTCAAAGAGCTCGCGCGTGGACTTGGCGATCAGGAACAGCCCACCGCACAGCAGCACCAGGTCGCGCCCGGACAGCGGCTGGTCGAACAGCGGCAACGTGAAGAGGGGGCGGGTCATGCTCATTAGCCAGCTCAGTCCCAGCAAGAGCCCGATGCGCATCCCCAGCGCCAGGCCCAGTCCCAGCCGCCGCACCCGCTGCTGCTGGTTGGGCGCCACCTTCTGCGACAGGATCGCGATGAAGATGATGTTGTCGATGCCTAAAACGATCTCCAGCATCGTCAGGCTGACCAGGCTGATCAGCCCTTCGCCCGTGAAAAGAACGTTCACGTCGGAAACTTAACTCTGGCCGAGCTTGCTGGCCACGTGCGTCGCTTCTTCAACGGCGCGCGCCAGAACGGATCTGATGCGTCCGTCTTCCATCGTCAGCAATCCCGCGATTGTGCAACCGGCGGGGGTGGTCACCTGGTCCTTCAGCGCCGCAGGGTGCAGGCCCGTCTGCAGGACCATGCGCGCCGCGCCCTGGAACATCTGCGCGGCGATCTCCATGGCGGTGTCGCGTCGCAGTCCCATGCGGACCCCGCCGTCGGTCAGCGCCTCGAGGATCATGTACGCGAACGCGGGGCCGCTGCCGTTGAGGCTGGTGACGGCGTCCATCAGCTTGTCCTCGGCCTCGAGGCATCGGCCGACGGCGGAGAAGATCTCGGTCGCCACCTTGACCTGCTCGTCGCTGACACCCGGACCGCGCGCCACCACGGTCATGCCCTCGCCGATCAGGCAGGGCGTGTTGGGCATGGCCCGGATCACATGGCTGCCGGGGATCCAGCTCGATAGTTGTTCCAGGCGGACGCCGGCAGCGATGCTGATGACCAGCTTCTTCTCAAGAACAGGGCGCATCTCGTCGCTGTTGAGCACGGTGGCGACCTCGTGCGGTTTCACGCACACAACGACCACATCGGCGGCGCGGCAGGCCTCGAGGTTGTTGCTGGTGGCGCGGATACCGTGGCGTTCGTGCAGCGCGCGGACGACCTCCGCCCGCCGATCGGTGGCGAAGATCTGTTCCGGTTTGAGCCGCCCCGAGCGCAGGAGGCCGCGCACGATGGCCTCACCCATCGTGCCGCAACCCAGCACCGTCAGCGTCTGGCTAGCGTTCAACATGAGCCGGCTAATATCCCACATCCCGGGCACTTCGTCTTTTGGGCCCTGCCGGCATCCCGGCTCATTTTCTCTTGAAGGCCCCGCCCACGCTGGCGTGGACGTGCCGCCCAGCCGACGAGCGGACCTTGGCAATCGCGTAGGGCGTCCCGCCCTTGATAACGACCATGCGGTTGGGCTTGGCCGCCACGTAAGAGCCAATGCCGCGCTCCATCAGCAGCTGATTGGCGTCCTGGTTATCCAGGTGGCTTGGCCAGGCGGGCGGCGCCGGCAGATCGGGCATCGGGCGCAGCCGGTGCAGGTAGGCGCCATATTCGCGCGGTACGTTGGGCTCGTGCGCGACGAACAGCTCGCCGCCCCACTCGATGTTCCATTCGCGATGCGCGTAGTAGATCCAGCTGCCGGCGTCGTCGTCAGCGTCGCGGTGCCAGACCAGACCCTGGCCCGCCGAATAAAGCGTCGGCGCGGCGCTGAAGACGTCCCAGTCCGCGCCGCGCTGGCCGGCGCTCGCGGCAAAATGCGGGGCGGCATCCACGACCGCCTTGATCAGATCGTCGACCGGTGTCTTGGTCGGGTACTGCGCATCCCACGCCTGACCCCAGCCGACGGTGGGACCGCGCAGGACCGCGCTGTCTTCCAGGAGCCACTGCCCCTGCAGGCCCAGCGCGTCGACGCGCTGAAACGGCTGCAGCTGGAAGTAGTTCCAGAGGCGATCCGTCTGTTCGGCGCTCAAGACGCCGTCAAGGACGGTGAAAAACTCGGTTTGCGCAACGACGGCAATGGCATCGGACATACGCGACCCCCGGAAGGCAGCGCAGCATACCAGGCGACGTGCTAGTTTTGCGGCGCCGATGTCTGGATCCGCCAAAGTCACGGCGCAGACCGACTTCTTCACGGTCGTGGACGACGTCCTCACACCCGAGGCTTGCGAACGGGTGTGGAACTACTTCCAGGTGCAGCCCATGAACCCCGTGCACGCTCTCGGCATGCAGGGTCACTGGCTGATCGAGGACAGCGAGGCGCTGCGTGGCCCGACCTTCGGCTGGGGGCACAAGTGGGACGGCCAGTATCCGACCGGCGCGCCCGTCGACGACGTGATGAAGGCCGTGGTCGACTGCGCCGACCTGATCGCGCCGTCGGTGGGCCGTCACGACGTCGACTGGAAGGTGTTCAGCGCCATGCCGACCATCTATCAGGCCGGGCAGGGGCTGGTCTGGCATCGCGACTCGGAGGACAACACCGGCAGCTGGATCTACTACGCGCACCGCGAGTGGAACATCGAATGGGGCGGCGAGCTGCTGCTGTCGCACGCGCGTGACGTGTCGCGCGAATTCGGCGTGTACTTTCACCGCCTGCGCCCGACCGGCGATCTGCCGGTGCCACCGCCGTGGCAGAGCCACCTCGACAACGAGGACGCGAACCGCTTGCTGATGGAGGGGGGCCTGGGTTCCTACGTCGCCCCCAAGCCGAACCGGCTGGTCGTGATCAAGGGAGGCACCCCACACGCCATCGCCAAGGTGCGACCATCGGCCGGGCGGAACATCCGCGCCAGCGTCGGCGGCTTCTTCAAGAAGACGACTGTTCGTGTCGATCTGCCGGCGTCGCGGCTTTCGCTCTAGACCCCTGACAAACATGTCGCGAGCGCAACTCGCGGCCAGAACACTGGTCGTGGGAAACGCAGGATCGCGACGGTGGTCCTACGATTGCATTGGCAGTCTTGCATGAAGATTCGAATGACACCGTCGCTATGCAACGCTGCACGCACGCTATTCGCCGTGCTGCTGGTCTCCGGCCCGCCCGCCTGTTCCGCCAACGAGCACGACCTCGGGCCGGACCAGCGCCTCACTGAAGCGCGGTCGTTTGTGATCGGCGGGGCCCTGACGCTGACTGCGGCCTCCGCAGCGCCAAACTTTCCGAATCTTCCCGCCCGTCAGGATTTCACGCTGCGCATCGATCCCAGCGGCCGTTTCCTGGTCCTCGGCGACAAAGGCTTCGCCGTCCAGGTCCCCGTCCAGACGACCGACGGCATCACCTTCGAAACCACCGAGTTGCTGCAGATGTTCGTGACCGTCCCAACCACGTGCTCGGCCACCATCACCTATACGCGGTTGTCGGTCACCGTCGGCACAGGTGGCGTGTCCGGCACCGCCGAGGGTGACATGACGTTCGTCATGGGCGATGTCCTGTCTACCTACAAGGCCAAGCTGGCGTTCACCGGTGCTCCCGATCAGGTCGGGCCGACGCTGCTGGGGGTCATCACCGACGTCGATCCACTTTCGGGGCTCTATATCCCCGCGTCGGAGCCGCTGGCCGCAACCGCGGTGGGCCGCTTGATCGCCGGTGGCGAGGTCATCGATCTGGAGAGTTATGTTCCGACCGGCAGCGGTGTGGTGTCAGGGTTCGAAACGCCCCGGATCGCGTTGCGCTACGCCACCACCTACCAGATGACGGTCGCGCCGTGGTCCGATCTGGCGGCCAACCCCGGCGGCGCGCTTCCGAAGGTGATCACCCTTCCGGCACCTCCCCAGGTGGCGGAAGACGGGTTTGAAAACGAGACGGCGACCGTGGGTGGCGCGGCGGTCGTCGGCGCCAATGTGCTGCCGCCCGTCGCCGGGCAGAAGTCCGTCGCGGTGGTGGCTGGCTTCCTGTCGGGGCTGCCGGAGCTGGCCAACAGCCGTCGGTTCACCGCGCGGCTGGCGGTCGGCGCGGCCGACACGAAGGTCCGCGTCGCCTTCCGTCGATTCGGTTCGGTTCCGCAAGCCATCAATTACGGTCTGGTCATGCAGATCGCGGTGCCTGGCGGCGCCATCGTCGCTGCCCAGTTGCCCCAAAGCGAGATGCTCAGCACCGAATACCCGCTGCCGAGCGCGGTCAGGAACGAGCGCATCTGGCTGGGCGACGTGCAAACCATCGAGCTACTGGTCCCTCCAGGCGCCGGGTCAGAGATCGTGTTTGACGCCTTCCATGCGGGGTGGGGCGGGGGTTGCGGCATGCCGCTGCCCGGCGTCGGGATTCTGATCGACGACCTGCGCGCCGAGTGATCGCGTTATCTGCCCAGCGTCCAGAGCAAGCCGGGGATCACGTGACCATCCACCAGCGGCGGCCTGGTCCAGTTGGCGTCGTTGTGCCCCATCGCGGTGTAAAAGATGCGTCCTGACCCTTCTTCGCGGTACCACGACACCGGGTAGTTCCCGCGACCGCAGCGCAGCACGATCTGATTGTCGGCGCGCATGCGCGTGAAGGCGTAGATCTCGTCGACCACGGGGAAGCTGGCGGGAAGGTTCTTGACCGACGCGTGATCGCCAGCCTTGATACATGTGCCGTTGATCTCCGGGTGTCCCGCGAACACGGCGCCAAACAGCGAGACGTACGTGTCCGAGTTGTTGTACGTGTTGGTCGCGTTCTCGATGCCGACCAGGCCGCCGCCGCCCTTGACGAAGGCGACCAGCGCGTCGATGGCGGCGGTGCCCGGCGAGCCGAACGGCTCTCCCGAGGTCGCCACCAACACCACCGCGCCGTACTTCGCCAGCGCCGCCGGCGTGAACTTGGCCGGGTCCGCGCTGATCTCGGCGGTGACACCCAGTTTCGTCGCCGCGCTGGCGATGGTGTCGGCCGCCACGGGCGTCGAACCATGCACGAACCCGGTAGCCCTTGTGAAGATGAGAACCGTGGCCGGACGCGAGATGGGCATGCCGTTGTCGACTCCAGAATCGGTTGTGACGGGTCCGCCGATGTCAGCGCCGGGCGCATCGGCGAGCGGCAGGTCCGCGGATCCGTCGCTGGTCATCGCACCACCGGCGCCACCGCCGTTGCCGCCACCGCCACTGCCGCCCAGGGTCCCGGCGCCGCCGCCCGATCCGGCGGTACCCGTCGGACTTCCCGCACCGCCGGACGCAGCGTCGTTCGGCGTCGCTGACCCCGCACCGCCGCTCGAACAACCAAGCGCCAGCGGCACGGCCACAACAAGGCTGACGAAAACTCCGCGCATCGCCATCGGCTGACCTCCCAGATCTGTCTCCATCCTACATCGGCCCGAAATCCAGGTGTCGGTTTGACGCCCCACAGCAGCAAGCGTCGGCGCCAGCGCGGCGACTAGCGGCTCGATCGTGATCGAGAGAGAATCCGTGCGTTGACGAAGGCGCTCGGATTCGTTCTCGTGCTCGCCCTCGCGGGTGCGTGCGGCGGCAGCCCCCAGAAGGGCGACGGCGGCGGAGGGTCCGCGGGCGGCGGGGGCGGCAACGACGCCTCCGTGCTCCCGCCCGCGACCGGCACGCCGGGGGTGTGGGAGAACGTTACGTCGTCCCAGATGCCCGCGTCACTGTTCATGGGCGCGGGCGGCTTCGGCGTCGGCAACATCCGTGTCGACCCGGCGCGCCCGAACGATCTCTACGTGGGCGGCTACGGATCGATCTGGAAGTCGACCGACTACGGCAAGACGTGGAGCCGGCTCGACAGCCAGCCCAACCCGCCCTCCCTGGCGCTGGGCCACGTCCTCGCCGTCGCGGGCACGACGCCCGCGACCCTGTGGATGGCCAACGTCGCCGGGGACAAGAAGGTCTTCAAGGCGACGGACGGAGGCCTCACGTTCACGCTCACGGGCACGCTGCCCGAGAAGGTCGACGTGAGCTTTTACTCGATCGTCGTCGATCCGCACGACTCCACGCACCTCATCACGGGCCTTCATGAGGCCGACCGGGTCGCCGAATCGACGGACGGCGGCGAGACGTGGAAGTTCGTGTCAGGCGCGGGCTGGCCCGCGGGGGGCATCTCGTGGTTCCCGTTCTTCGTCGAGACGGGCGATCCGGCCACGACGCGCAAGACCTGGTTTGCCATCGCGCAGAACGCCGGCTCGGCGATCATGACCAACGACGGCGGCGCGACCTGGACGAAGCCCAAGGGCGTCGAGGGGCTGACGCACGCGCACGGCGGCGCACAGCTCTACCAGACGGGCAGGACGCTGTTCATTGGCGGCGGCCAGGCGGCGATGGGCAACGGCATCTATCGAAGCACCGATCTCGGCGCCAACTGGACGCGCGTCGCCGAGGGCAACGTCGCGGTTGTGTGGGGGACCGCCAAGATGGTCTACGCGATGTCGGGCTGGGCCTGCGCGAGCTGCGGCCTCAAGGAGGGCGGGCCGCAGTTCCAGACCGCGCGCCAGCCGGCTGGTCTGGGCGACTGGTCGAAGGGGCCCGCGTTGCCCGACGGTCTCGTGTGGGGCCCGAACAGCGTCGCGGTGACGTCCGACGGCACGCACGCCGTCTTCGTGGGGTCGATGTGGGCCACGGGGCTGTGGCGCTACGTCGAGCCCTGAATGGTCTGTCCCTGGGCGCCCCGGGGCTAGCCTTCGAACCCAGCCGACTTCAGCTTCGCGCGCGCCATCTTGGCGATCTTGGTGCGGCCGCCGGCGTCGGCCACCGCGGTCAGGACCTCTTCGCCCAGCGGGTGGCGTTTTTCCGCGAAGTGGAACCCCACGTGATAACGCTGGTCCAGCGCCAGCGTGCGATCTTTTTGCATCGCCGTCGCCACATCGAAGCCGCGATCAAGGAGCTGGTCGAAGATCACGAACGCCTCGTCGCGCCGTCCGGCGGTCAGCTCCAGGGCGGCCCAGACGTAGCCGTCGTTGGGCGTGGCCTCCGCGCTGCGGCCGAGCGTCCGCAGCACGGCCAGCGCGCGTTCGGTCTTCTTGCTGCGCCGAAGTTTTTCGGCCTCGTCGCGCAGTGCCTTGGCCACCGCCGGGGCGTCGGCTTCGCGCGCGGTCTGCAGGAAGGCCTCCCAGCCGGCGGTGCCGCCGCGCAGCCGGATCATCCCCGCCTCGATCACGGCGCGCACAGTCTTCTTGTCCAGGGTGCGAACGTGCGGGCGCAACATCTTGGCCAGCATCCAGGCGCGGTTCTCGTCGGGCGCCACGCACAGCGCGCGCGCCAGCGCCGCGGCGGCGTCAGGACGGCCGGTCAGCGCGGTGCCTGCGGCCTCCGCGCGCGCCCGTTCCTTCGTGGCCAGCAGGACGCGTCCCAGCGCCTCCGATGCCTGCGGCCCTGGCATCTGCGCCAGCCGTTCGATGGCCAGCAGGGCGCGCTCGCCGTCGCTGTGATCGCAGAGGCGCGCCAGCCGTTTGACGAAGACCGGCGGCAACGTGACGCCGGCCAGCGTGTAGAGAGCCGTCCTGGCCACGCCGATGGGCGCCGTCTCCGCCACGCCGAGCAGCTTGTCCGCCAGCCGCGCCTGCGCGCCGCCCGGGCGCAGCGCAAAACGGAGCGCGATCAGCGCCTCCTCGCGGACCGCACCTGGAACCTTCTTCCCGACCGCATATGACAAGAGCCGCGCCACCGACGCGGGGTCCTCGATGAATCCGATGATCCGCAGCGCGCCGGCCAGCGCGACCGGCGAGGCCTGGGTCGTCTTGAGGCCGACAAACCTGGTCACCTGCCCGAGTGCGCTCTTTCGTTCGCGCGCGCTGGCGGTCTTCAACTGCTGGCGCACCGCCAGCGTGACCGCGCGCGCACCTTCGGCGTCGGTGGCGTGCAGGTTGGCGAGCAGCGCTGAAAAGGCGTCCTTGCCGCCCAGGCGCGCCAGGATCTCCTCCAGCGCGCGACGCTCGTCCGCTTCCGCACTGCGCAGCCGTTCGCGGACCGCGGCGATGGCGGCGTCACCGAGGCCGATCACGACACCCACGGCGGCGGCGCGAACACCCTGGTCGCGCGCAGCCAGCAGCGGCATCACCCGGGGCAGCGTCGATCGCGCCGGCAGGCGGCTGGCGATGCGCGCCAGGCTCTCCAACGCGTGGCGTTGCACGGGGCCGACGTCGTTGTCGGCCAGCGCCAGCAGCCCGTCGACAACGGCGGCGTCGCGCGCCTCCAGCTCGCCCAGGACGATGGCGGCCGCGATCTGTTTCTCGGGCGCGTCGCTGCGCAGCAGCGCGACCAGCTTGCGAATCAGGGGATTGGCCGGGGGCGCGGGGGTCGCCATGAGCCGTGAGATTACACCGAGAGAAAGCCGCAGCGCGTGGCAGTGGTTTTCAGGGCGGCGCAAAGGTAGATTTCGCCGCTATGTCCCCCTCGCGCCGCCATCTGGGCGATGCCCACCGCATCGTCGTCAAGCTGGGGACACACGTCGTCACGCACGACGGCGTCGAGCTGGCGCTGGGGCGTCTGATGGGCCTCATCGAGGGCATGGCCCGGCTGCGCCAGGGCGGCCGCGAGGTGGTGCTGGTGTCGAGCGGCGCGGTCGGAATGGGGATGCGCGTCCTTGGTCTCAAGGAGCGCCCGCGTTCGCTGGGGCTGCGGCAGGCGTGCGCTGCGGTCGGGCAGGGACACCTCATGGGGGTTTACACGCAGGCGTTCGCGCAGCTCGGCGTCACGACGGCGCAGGTGCTGCTGACGCAGGAAGATCTGGGCGATCGCGACCGGGCGCTCTGCCTGCGCACGACGCTGATGCGCCTCCTCGAGCTGGGGGTGGTCCCTATCCTCAACGAGAATGACAGCGTCAGCGTTCAGGAGCTGGTCGAATACCGCCGCGCGCAGAACGGCGTCGCGATCGAAGCTGGCGCGGACGGGCTGTTGTTGCCGCCGGCGCTGCCGGTTGTGGCCGGATTCGGCGACAACGACGGCCTCTCGGCGCGCGTGGCGGTGACGCTCGACGCCGATCTGCTGGTGCTGCTAACCAATGTCGCCGGGCTGTTCACGGCCAATCCCCGCGTCGACCCGGCGGCCACCCGCATCCCGGAGCTGGCGGGCATCGATGAGACCGCCATGGCCCGCGCCAGCGGCGCCTCAGCGGGCGGGACCGGCGGCATGGCCAGCAAGCTGGTGGCGGCGCGCCTCGCGATCGCAGAAGGGACGACGGTGCTGATCGCCGGCGGCGCGGAGCCGAAGGTGTTGGAACGGGCGCTGGACGGCGAGGACATCGGGACGTTGGTCACGGTGGCGGAGCGCCGCCCGGCCCGCATCCGCCACATCGCCGTGTCCGCCCGCCACCGCGGCGCGCTGGTGGTCAACGACGGCGCGCTGCGCGCCCTGGTGGCCGAGAAAGCTTCGTTGCTGCCGGTCGGCGTGCTGTCGGTCGAGGGGACCTTCGACAAGGGGGACGTCGTCGAGGTTCGCGACGGCAGCGGGCGCGTTCACGGGCGCGGGTTGGTGAACTACGCCGCCGACGCCTGCCGCGCGCTGGCCGGGCACAAGAGCGACGACATCGACACCATCCTGGGCTGGCGGGGCTACGATGCCCTCATCACGCGCGACAACCTGGTCATGGGGGCCGTGTGATCCGGCAAGCTGCTCTGGCCGCGCGTTCCGCCGGCGCCACCCTGGCCGCGCTGTCGGCGGCCGACCGGTCGGCATTGCTGCGCTCGCTGGCCGAGGCGCTGGCCGAGCCGGCCGCGCGCACCGCGATCTTCGCCGCCAACGCCGCCGATCTCGAGACCGCCCGCGCCGAGGAGGCGCGCGGCGCGCTGGCGTCGGCGCTGGTCAAACGACTGGGCCTCGACGGCGCCAAGCTGGACGCGCTCATCGACGGCCTGCGCCAGCTGGCCGCGATGCCCGAGCTGGTGGGTCAGGTCTCGCTGCGACGCGAGCTGGACGACGGCCTGGTTTTGCAACGCGTCTCGTGCCCGCTGGGTGTGCTGGGCGTGGTGTTCGAAGCCCGTCCCGACGCGCTGATTCAGATTGTCGGCCTGGCGTGGAAGAGCGGCAACGCCGTGTTGCTCAAGGGTGGCCGCGAGGCGCTGGGCACCAACCGCGCGCTGACCACGCTGGTCCACCGCGTGCTGGAGGCGCGCGGCATCGATCCGCGCGCCGCCGTGCTGCTGGAGGATCGCGCCGACGTCAGCGCGCTGCTGGGCCTGCACGGCGTCGTGGATCTGATCGTGGCGCGCGGCTCGTCGGCGTTTGTGCAGCACGTGCAGGCCAACACGCGCATCCCGGTGATGGGGCACGCCGCTGGCGTCTGCCATCTCTACCTTCATCGCGCCGCCGCGCCGGCCATGGCCGCCGCCGTCGCCGTCGACGCCAAGTGCAGCTATCCGGCCGCCTGCAACAGCATCGAGACGATGCTCTGGGACGCGGACGCCGGCCCCGCCCTGGACGCGGCGGTGGCGGCGCTGAGCAAGGCCGGCGTCGAGCTGCGCGGTTGCCCTGAGACCCTGCGCCGCCACCCCGGGATGAAGGCGGCGACCGCCGACGACTGGGGCGTGGAATATGGGGCGCTTATCCTCGCGGTCCGGCAGGTGACCGGCATGGAGGCCGCGCTGGCGCACATCGAGGCGCACGGTTCACGTCACACCGAATCCATCATCACCGACGATCACAAGGCGGCCGAGAAATTTCTGGCCTCGGTTGACGCCGCCGGCGTGTTCCACAACGCCAGCACCCGTTTCGCGGACGGCTATCGCTTTGGATTGGGCGCCGAGGTCGGCATCAGCACCGACAAGCTGCACGCGCGCGGCCCCGTCGGCGTCGACGGCCTCCTGACCTATCGCTGGCTGCTGCGCGGCGCCGGCCAGGTCAGCGCCGCGTACGGTCCCGGTGGTCGTTCGTTCAAGCACCGCGATCTCCCCTGATCGGTGCTTTGAGCGGCGACGACCGCCGTGCTAAACCGGCGGCCATGCGAAAGACGTTGCTCCCGGGTCTCTTGATCGCGTTGTCCAGCGCGGTCGGATGTAGCAAGGCAGCCGAGGCGCCACCGCCGCCGGCGCCAGCCCCGGCCCCCGCGCCGGCCGCCACACCGCCGCCAGCGCCGCCGCCTGAACCGCCCAAACCGGCGGCCGACCCCAAGGCGCCGGCCGACGTCAAGGAGGCGCCCGCAGACGCGCAAAAGACCGCCAGCGGTCTGGCCTCGAAGCGCCTCGGGCCCGGGAAGGGCAAGGAAAAGCCGCGTCCGGAGGACAACGTCCGCGTGCACTACACAGGCTGGACCACCGACGGCGTCAAGTTCGACAGCTCCGTCGATCGCGGCGAGCCGGCCGACTTCCCGCTGGGCGGGGTGATCAAAGGGTGGACCGAGGGGCTGCAGTTGATGGTCGAGGGCGAGAAGCGCCGCTTCTGGATCCCCGGCGACCTGGCCTACGGCAACAAGCCGACCAGCGGCGGCACGCCGTTCGGCACACTGGTCTTCGACGTCGAGCTGATCTCGATTCGCAAGGGCCCGCGGGCGCCGGAGGACGTCGCCGCCGTGCCGAAGAACGCGAAGAGGACGCCGTCGGGTCTGGCCTATCGCGTCCTCAAGAAAGGCACCGGCACCACCCACCCCAAACCCGAGAACACCGTCGAGGTTCATTACTCGGGCTGGACCACCGACGGAAAGATGTTCGACAGCTCGGTCAAGCGCGGCCAGTCGACCAGCTTTCCATTGACCGGCGTCATCCCGGGATGGACCGAAGGCGTCCAGCTCATGACCGAGGGCGGAAAGACGCGCTTCTGGATCCCCGGCAAGCTGGCCTACGGCGATGTGCCGGAACGGCCGGGCGCACCGGCGGGGATGCTGGTCTTCGACATCGAATTGCTCAAGATCAAGTAGGCCGCGCGCGACCGGCAGGCAGATCGACGGTGAAGGTCGCGCCGCGGCCAGGTTGACTCTCCACGCGAATCCGCCCGTTCATCGCCTCGAGGATCTGGCGCACGATCCACAGCCCCAGGCCCAGGCCGGCGACGTTTCGATCCGACACCGCGCGTTCGAACCGGTCGAAGATTCGCTCTTGCTGGGCGACTTCAATGCCGATGCCGCCATCGCTGACCGCCACCTGCACGCCGGCCTCTGTTCGCCCCACCCGAACCTGGATCGCGGTACGTTCGCCGTACTTGACCGCATTGGCGATCAGGTTCGTTATCACCTGGTCCACGCGCAGGCGATCCCACGTGCCGACCACGGGACCGTCGCAAACCAGCTCGATCGTCGACTGTCCGGGCCCACGCTCCTCGGTAGCGCGCGCGATGATGGCAGCGGTCAGCGCCACCAGATCGAAGGTCTCCACCGCCAGCTTGAAGCGGCCAGCCGCGATCCGCGAGACGTCCAGCAGCTGATCGACCAGCCGGATCAGCCGGCGTACCTGCCGCTGCACGCTGTCAGCCTTCACGACAATCTGCGGATCGATCGGCGGCGGCTGTGAAGCCAACGGCAGCGGCGCAATACCGGTGGGTGGCAGCGTCGATTCCGTTGGCGGCGGGTGGCACAGACGGGTGAGGCTCTCAATCGTCAATTGCAGCGCGGTCAGGGGAGTCTTCATCTCGTGCCCCGCGATGGACACGAAATCTTCCCGAACCCGGACCGCCTCCTGCAGCCGGGCCTCGACCTCTTTCATCGCGGTCACGTCATCGAAGGCCAGCACCACCGTCTCCGCGTGCCCGTGCGCCGCCGGCAGGCGCGCCGATTCGATGCGCACGATCTTTTCTCCCCCCGGCAGATGCCACCTGACCAGCGTTGCCTTCACCTCCTCACCACGAGCCGCCCGGACCCCCGGCATCTCGTCGGACGGGATCGGGCGCCCATCGAGATCGCTGCACGGGTAATAGCGCGCGAAGTCCTCCGCGGACTGCGCCCGCGGCATCGACCCGCCGGCCATCCTGTCGGCCGCCGCGTTCGCGAAGAACACCCGCCCGGTGCCGGGTTCGATGAACAGCAGCGGCGTCGGCATGAGGTTCAGGATCATCTCCAGCCATCTCTCCTGGTTGCCACCTTGTGGCCCCGGCTCATCACCTTTGAGTTGGGCCGTGACGGCGGCGGATACACCCTCGGATGTCACGTCGTCGTGTCTCGGACCTTCGGGACCGTGGGGTCCTTGCTTGGTGCTCATGCAACCGCGCGTTTCCCTCACGAGTCTCGCGGCTCGGCGCCTGTGGGGTCAAGGAGGCCGTCGTTTATGGTAAAATAAAGGGTTGTGTCCCTGCGATTCCCGCTACTTGGATGTCCGGCGCCAGGGGTCTCAAGGCCCCCGTCGGGGCAACCGATGGGACAGATAGCGGTTGGCGCTGCAATGAACAGGTCAAGAGCCCATCGCGCCGTCGCTGTCGGCCTCGCGGTCGGCATGGCCGCGATGGTCGCCGGAAGCGCCTGCGTCGACCTGAACCGTCCCCCCAGCCTCGATCCGGGTGGCGCTGGTGGCGCCGGTGGTGCTGGTGGTGGCGGCGTCGGCTCGGGCGGCGTCGGCGGCACTACCGGCAGCGGGGGAAATAACGACGTCGGCGGCGAGACCAGACCGCCGCTGGGCCAGCCGTGTCAGATGGCAGCCGAGTGCGCGACCAACTTCTGCGTCGACGGAGTCTGCTGTGATACCGCGTGCAACGGTCCCTGCGAATCCTGCGGAGCGGTGGGGAACGAAGGGGTCTGCCGCCTCCTCGAAGCCGGGACCGACCCCAAGGACGCCTGCCCTGACGATGGCGCCATGACCTGCGGGCGCGACGGGATGTGCGACGGCGCCGGCGCCTGCCGTCTTTACGGCAAGAGCACCGTGTGCCGCCCGGGAGGGTGCGGCGGGTCGTCGACGTTCGCGGCTCACTGCAGTGGCAGCGGCGCGTGCGTGTCTGCGGTGCTCACGTCTTGTTATCCCTATACTTGCGGGTCGACGACCGCGTGCCGCACGATGTGCACCACGGCGACCGATTGTGTGTCGCCCAGCGCCTGTTTTCTCGGCACCTGCGGTGGCATCACCGGGGTCTACTTCGACAACCCCGACTTCACCGGAAAATCGTTCTCGCGCATCGAACGTCAGATCGACTTTGACTGGGGCGTGTCGTCGCCGAACGCCACCATCGCGCCGGATAACTGGTCGGCGCGCTGGACAGGTCGACTGACCCCCCCGGCCACCGACTTGTATACGTTCTATGGGTACTCCGACGACGGCATCCGGGTCTGGATTGACGACGCGCTGGTGCTGGAGGATTGGAGGATCCGCGCGCCCACCGAAACTCGCGGCAACCCGATTCCGCTCATCGGGGGCAAGGCGGTGGCCATCAAGGTCGAATATTACGATGACGGCGGCACGGCCTTGGCCCGCCTGTCGTGGTCCAGTTCGCAAATTTCCAAGCAGGTGGTGCCCGTGACGGCGTTGACACCGTGAGGCTTCCGACGCGCGGTCAGAGGGCCGGAGGAACCACGCCGGGAAGAACCGTTTCGTTGGCCCAAAGGTAGAACAAGCCCGCGGCGCCCGCCAGAATGACCGCCAGCGTGACATACGGCCAGGCGCGCCGGTGCCAGGGGCGTTTTCGTCGCGACGGGACGATGGCGTCCAGCGCGCGCTGGCCGAGGGCCATCGTGCGATCGACGACGCTGGGTTTGGGTCGCTGGCCCATGACTCTCGCAAACAGGCCGCCGACCACGGTTTGCCCGTTCGGCGACGACCGCCGCGCCTGGCGGGCCGGCCGAGGCTCCGCCTTCGCCGTCTGGTTTTTTACCGGCGTCGGTGTCGGCGTCAGGCTGAGCGTGGTCGAGGCGTTGCCCAGCGCGCGGGCAAAGGCGGTAATGGTGGGGAACCGCTCCGACTGGCGCTTGGACAGCGCGCGCCGCAGCGTCACCTCGACCTCGGGCACAATCCGGCCGACCTTGCTGGTCAGCGGGGGTAACTCGCCGTGGATGATCTCGGTCATCAGGCCGGGGACGTCGCCGGCCACGAACGGCTCCCGGCCCGACAACATCTCCCAGGTGATGCAGGCCAGCGCCCACTGATCCGTCCGATGGTCGACGTTCTCGACCCGGCCCGAGGCCTGCTCCGGTGCCATGTACTTCGGCGTCCCCATCATCACCGATGGCTTCGTGAGGTTGCTGCTGGACGCCTTGACCTTCGAGATGCCGAAGTCGACCAGCTTCACGAAGTCGGTCGTCCCCTCGACATCCATCAGCACGATGTTGGCCGGCTTGAGATCGCGGT
>DASRQT010000658.1:0-2531 GCA_035696485.1 Polyangia bacterium
CACAACGGAGCGCCAGTCGGTCCAGCGTCTCGAGCGGCGTCCCCTTGCCGGTCAAACGCCCGAACTGCTTGTGTCGCAGCTGGTGATCCAGCAGCAGGTACACCGCCGCCAACACCGCTGCCAGCGTGAACACCGCCACGCCGACCGTCGCCAGGAAGATGTGCGCCTGCCCCAACGCCCCCATCGCCGGCGCGTCGCTCTCGGCTGGAACCACGCGCGCCAGGACCACCAGGACCAGGACGGCCGGCACGGCAAAGGCGCCGGCGGCCGCCAGGCGATACTTGAAGGTGGCGCCGAGATACCCGGCCGCGATCAGGAACGCGACGAAGGATATCGCCTCGGTCGTCGACGAGAGCGGGTGCTGCGCGATGACACAGCGCCAGCCGATGTCGGCCAGGTGAAGGGCCACGCCCAGGGCCAGCGCTATCCGGCCAGCGCGCGCCGCGCCCTCCCTGTTACCCAGCAGATACCCGAGGTACAGCGCCGAGGACAGCGCGTAGGCCAATATCTGCAGCGCGGTAAACGTCGCCACATCCGAGTTTTACCATGGCGGGCGCGTCACGGCCCTATGCGCCAGGTGCGACCCACCCTTACCCATTGCAAGGCGATCTATGGACTGAGCCGCGCTGCGGTGCTAAGCCATCGTCCATGGCAAGCGAGAACGTGTTCGAGGCGACCGACCAGAACTTCCAAAATCAGGTGCTCGACTCCGAGATCCCCGCGCTGGTGGACTTCTGGGCTGTGTGGTGTGCCCCCTGCCGCACCATCGCGCCACACGTCGAGGCGCTGGCCAATGACTACGCGGGCAAGATCCGCGTCGGCAAGTTCGACATCGATGCCAACCCCGAGATCCCGACCAAGTTCGACATCCGCAGCATCCCGACCTTGATCGTCTTCAAGGGCGGTAAGGTGGTCGGTCAGATCGTGGGCGCGGTCCCGCGCGCCAAGATCGAAGAGCTGATCAAGAAAGCCTTGTAGGCGCGCGCGGCAGTGGCGGCGGGGTCGGCATCGCCTCGGCGACGGCGCGCTCCAGCTCGTGGATGTCGAGCTCAATGGTGGCGGTGTGAGCCGACGACGGCGCGCCGCCCGCCTGTCCCAGCCTGGGGAACGACGCTGGCACCAGGACCGGCACGGTGACCGGCATGACGACCGGCACGCTGCGCGCGGGCGCGCGGGCCGGCCGGGACGCGTTCGACTCGGCCGCGGCCGCAGGCAGAAAACGCCGGGCCCAGCGGCGCAGCGACAGGCCCACGCCCCCTTGCCACAGCGACACCCATCCGACGTAGCCGAATCCGCACAGGAACAGCGCCAGGAACGGCATCGACAGGTAATGCCCGTTCTGCAAGGCCGCGCCCATCGCGACGGCGAAATACGCCGCCATCACCAGCTCGATGAACGGGGTCACGGACTTGGCGGCGCGGTACTTCTTGCTGGACCAGCTCTCGAGCTTGCCGCGGATGCCGTGCTTCGGCGTGCGCACGAACTCGGTCTCGCGCCCGGCCAGCGCCTCGAGGACGGCCCGTGTCTGGTTGACGCACAGGCCAATCCCCAGCGACATCACCAGCGGCAGGCGCCGGAGCACCGACCACTGCACGCGGCGCGGGGCGTTCGGATTTCGCAGTAGCTCGATCTCACGCTGGGACGCCAGATAGAACGACGCGATGCTCAGCGTCGTGCCGAAGAACAGCGGCAGATCGATCATCAACACCTCGCGCCAGCCGTGGTGCGTCCGGAACACCAGGTTCGGCAACAGCAGCAGCGAGAGCAGGACCAAAAGAGGATAAGCGAGGTTATTGGTAAGGTGGAAAAACGCCTCCGACTTCTGCGCGAAGGTCGCGTTCGATCGGAAAATCGTGGGCAGCAGCTTCAGCGCCACCTGGATCGACCCCTTGGCCCAGCGGAACTGCTGTGACTTGAACGAGGACATCTCGACCGGCAGCTCGGCCGGCGCGGTGATCTCGGGCAGGTAGACGAACCTCCAGCCGCGCAGCTGCGCCCGGTACGACAGATCCATGTCCTCGGTCAGCGTATCGTGCTGCCAGCCGCCCGCGTCGGCGATGGCGGCGCGGCGCCAGATGCCGGCGGTGCCGTTGAAGTTGAAGAAACGGCCCGACCGGTTGCGGCCGGCATGTTCCATCATGAAATGGCCGTCCAGCATCAGCGCCTGCACCTCGGTCAACGCCGAGAAGTCGCGGTTGACGTGATCCCAGCGGCACTGAACCACGGCGACGCGCGGATCCAGGAAGTGATGAATGCTGCGGTCAAGCACGTCCGGGAGCGGGAGGAAATCGGCGTCGAAGATCAGGATGAATTCGCCCTTGGCGGTGCGAAGCCCGTTCTCCAGCGCGCCGGCCTTGAACCCGCTACGGTCGACGCGGTGGACGTATTCGATGTCGAGATCGGGATAGCGGCGCCGCAGCTCGGCGATCCTGCGCTGGCAGATCTCCTGCGTCTCGTCGGTGGAATCGTCCAGGACCTGCACCTGGAACCGGTCGCGCGGGTAGCGAATCTCGGCCACGCTGTCGAGCAGA
>DASRQT010000659.1:0-3700 GCA_035696485.1 Polyangia bacterium
TGGATTGGTCGCCAACGCAGCGTAGGCGCCCGATCCCGCTGGCCCCTGCAGAATTCCGGGACTGGGGGTGGGAAGCCGCCGCCCCGGATATCCCTGCGGCGGCGTCGATCCGCGGGCGCCCAGCTGGTCTCGACCCGGCGACAGCCGGTGGAGATCGCTTGGTGTCTCGGTCTCGGTGTCGTCGTCGAGCACCAGCTCATTTTCAGAATCGTCGAAGTGGACGTTCGCGGTCGCCACCGGGTGCGAGGCCGTCGTCGGTGGCGTGCGCGGGCTCGGTGCTCCGGACGACTGCCTCAAAGCGCGATCGCGTTCCTCTCGCGCCTGCGTCGCCAGCCCCGCCTCTGGTTTCTCCCTGTTGCTCATCGAGGCCGCTCGCATCGCGCTCGCGTAGGGTTCGATCGGAGTCAACTCCTCCGCGGCTTCATCGGTGAGGGACGGGTGCCCCACAACCGGCGTCGTCGCCAGCGGTCGGAGCTCTCCCGCGCGCATGTTCTCGGTCAGATCGTCAGACGAGTCAGCCGCCGAATGGTCGTTTTCGCTGGTCTCACCACCTTCGGCGGACGGATTGTCATCTTGCGCCTGCGCTGACTCGGCGTTTGCATCGACGATCGGGTCCAAGACTGGGTTGACGATCGGCGACAGGTCATAGTCCTGGGGCGCAGCGGCGGCCGGCGCCGGTTCCTCGGCCGCGGGTTGGCTGGTGGTGCTGGCGTCGTCGCTCGGAACCGGTTCGACCTTCACACGAACCTCGTCCTCGCTGACGACCACATCGCGCTCGGCAACTGGCAGCGCCGCTGCTAGCGCGTCGCCGGCAACTCCGCCTCGGGGGACGTTGTCGGGTGAATCGGCCGAGACCACGTCCGGAATCGGAATCAATTCGGTGTCATCCGCTGCCGCGTCGTCATCGGCGCCGGCCTCGGCGATATCGAGAGCGATCTCGGTGCTGTTATCCGACATTGTCGCCGTCGCGACTTCGGCTGCGGGGCCGTCCGAGGAATGGCCCGAACTTGACGCTTCGTGTGAGCCGTTCTTTGATTTCACCGGATTTTCCAATGACGCTTCTTTGGCCTGGAGCACCAGCTCGTCGAGGGAATCGTCGATCGAATCTTCGATGCCATCGTCAATCGGTTCACTGCTACCGGACGCTGGTTTCGTGGTCATACCGGGCGCTCCTTGGAAGAGGAAGACTCCCCGTTTTCGCCTGTTGAAGTCAAGCCTACCACGCTAGCAAGACTCAACGCGGCACGCCATAGCCCGGCCATGGAATGACGCTTTACAGACCGGGGGCCCATCTTTATGGTGCCGCGCGTGAAGAAGGCGACGTTCGCGGCACGACCGCGTCAAAAGATGGCGGGCGTTGCCGCTCGCCGGACCATGCCCGGCGTCCGGGTGCGGGTGGGCCAGTACCGCGTCAGCCCGGACATCGCAACCCGCGTGCGCGCGGGCCATCCCTGGGTCTTCCGCGAGGCGATTGGCAGCCGCGGCGTCAGCGAGCCGACCGGCTCCGTCGTCGACCTGATTTCGGGCAACCAGGAGTTGGTCGGACGCGCGTTTGTCGATCAGGAGCACGGGGTCGCGCTGCGCATTCTGACGCGCGATCCCAACGAGCGCGTCGCGCCCGGGACCGGGACCATCGCCGGTCGCTTTGCCAAGGCGGTCCAGCTTCGCTGGATTCTGTTCGGCGCCAGCCGACCCGAGGCGCTGCGCCTGTTCTCGGGCGAGAGCGAGGGTCTGCCCGGTGTCACCGTCGATCGTTACGCCGATTTCGTGGTCGTGCAGTGGCTGTCGGCCGGCGCGCTGCCCTGGCGCGACGAGCTGTACGACGCCATCGAAAAAGCCATCGCCCCCAGGGGGATCTACGAGCAGCGGCGGTTTCGGCCGCTGGGCGGTCAAGGCGCCCCGGAGCCCGCGGTGCGCGCGCGCGGCGACGAGGCGCCGCTCGAGGTTGTGGTCACCGACGGCGCCTGTCGGTTTGGCGTCGACGTCACCGCGCCTCTGGGCGTCGGCCTGTTCCCCGACATGCGCCTTGGCTGGGCGGCGGTGGCGTCCCGGGCCGCCGATCGACGCCTCATCAACCTGTTCTCGTACACCGGGGCCTTCTCGGTTCACGCGGCCAAGGCGGGCGCGCGCGAGGTCGTCGCCGTCGACGTCGCCGCGAAGGCGCACGCGCGCGCGCGCCGCAACTACGAGCTTTCCGGCCTGGATCCGACCAGGCTGGAAGCCATCACCGGCGACGCCGTGAAAACCCTGGATCGGTTTGCCTCGCGCGGACGCCGCTTTGACATCGTCGTGTGCGATCCACCGACCTTTTCGCACGGCCCCGGTGGGCAGTTCTCGGTGGCAAAGGACCTGGCGCACATCGCCGCCGCGTCGCTGTCGGTCCTGGAACCGGGCGGGACCCTGGTGTTCGCCACCAACTCGACCAAGGTCTCGGTCCTGGAACTGGACCGGGCGCTCGCCGAAGGCGCGGCCGACCAGCGCGCCGACATCCGCATCGTCGGTCGGGTGGGACTGCCGCCCGACTTTCCGGTCGCGCCCGGCTTCCCCGAGGGCAACTACCTCAAGGTCGCGATCGCGGCCAAGATCTAGCGCGCCGGTTTTTCCGGGCGAAGGCCGCGGTTCTTCACCTCGGCCAGGTACTGGTTCACGGTCGTCTCGACCGACTCATTGAACTTGACCCGTTGCCTTGCGATCTCGCGCAGCGCCGTCACGGCCGGCTTGTTGGCGCACCGGATCAGCGCCTTGCCGCCATTCGATAGCTGGCGGGCCCGCTCGGCCGCCAGGATGACCAGAGCAAACCTGTTGTTGACGTTCTGCAGGCAATCTTCAACGGTGACACGCGCCACGGGAACCTCCGAAAGCTGGAGCCAATTGACCAACACAAAGCCCAACGGACCGGCAGTTTAGTCAGCCAAAAAGACAAGTCAAAGGGCACGGGGAAGGCCCGGGTTGGTTGCAAACCCCCTTGTTAAATCTTAGACTTAGGACGTCCTTAGACTAAGCCGCACAACCTCTGGGAGGAGGGGGCGGAGAAAGTCCGAAACATGCCGCCGATCACCGTGAACTGGAGCGATCTCGAGATCGCTTTCGAACGCAATTCGCCCGATCAGGAGAGTTTCTTAGACCTGGAGAACGGGGACCTGCTCGCCATCATCGAAGGCGAGCCCGACGCCGCCGCCCGGCGCGCCCGCGTGGCCGCGAACCCAAATCGGTTCCTGCGCGTCGACCCCGCGTCGTCGCGCGAGCAATACCGGTGGATGGAACGGTTCGTTTCGTCAGTGTCGGAACCGGCGCTGCGCGAGCGGTTGCTGATCGCGATTGACGGCAAGGGAGCGTTCCGCCGCTTCAAGGACGTCTTGCTGGCGTTCCCGGCCGAGCGCGAACGTTGGTTCGCGTACCGGTCGGAGCTGCTGCACTTCCACATCCAGACCTGGCTGGACCACATGAAGATCGAGGTGACCAACGCGCCCCCCTGGGGTCACGTCGAGCAGCCGGCCGAGCCGGCCGAGATCCCGCGGTCGATTCCGTCGGGTGAGGCACCCGGTGAGATCTTGCGTCGGCAGGCCCGCGATCTGCTGGACGAGATCCCCGCCGCCGAGCTGCCGTCGGCGCTGGCCTTCCTCGAGTTCCTGCGCGATCGCGGGACCAGCACGCTGCTTGGCAGCGGCGTGACCTCGGGGGCCGCGGCGGAACGGCACCG
>DASRQT010000660.1:0-8762 GCA_035696485.1 Polyangia bacterium
GCGCGCGCCTTGACGGCGCGCAAGATGAAGGGAAGTAGATTCTCCGTCCCCAGCGCGGCTTTTTCCAGCGCGTCGACGGCCGTCGCTGCGCCTGCCGCGTCGCGCGCCTCGGTCTTGAAGTGCAACACGCGCGCCACCGTGGCCGCCTCCAGGGCCGGATCGAGATGGTGCAACGCATCCGCCGGCGACGCGTTTGCATCGGCGAACGCGTTCTGACCCACGATGATGCGCGTCCCCTCCTCGACGGCACGCTGGTGCTCGAACGACCGGCGCTCGATCTCGTGCTGGGGAAAACCGGCCTCGATCGCGGCCACCATTCCACCTCTGCGATCGATGTCGCCCAGGATCGCAGCTGCCCGCGCCTCGATCTCGCTGGTCAACGCCTCCACCGCGTAGGCTCCGCCAAGCGGATCAACGACATCTGCTACCCCCGACTCCGACGCCAGGATCTGCTGCGTCCGCAGCGCCAGCCGGGCCGACGCCTCGGTCGGCAGCGCCAGTGCCTCGTCATAGCCGTTGGTGTGAATCGACTGCGCGCCGCCGAGAATCGCGGCCAGCGCCTCGACGGTGGTGCGCACGACGTTGTTCAGCGGTTGCTGGCCGGTCAGCGTCGATCCGGCCGTCTGGGCGTGAAAGCGCAGCATCAACGACCGCGGATCCCGGGCGGCAAACCGCACGCGCATGATGCGCGCCCACAGCCGGCGTGCCGCGCGGAACTTGGCCACCTCCTCCAGCAGGTTGGAATGCGCGTTGAAAAAGAATGACAGCCGCGGCGCGAATTCGTCGACGCCCAGCCCCGCGGCGCGTGCTGCCTCCACGTACGCGATCCCGTCGCCCAGCGTGAAGGCGACCTCCTGGACCGCGTCGCTGCCCGCTTCCCGGATGTGATACCCACTGATACTGATGGTGTTCCAGCGCGGGACCTCGTCGCGGCAGAACGCAAACGTGTTGGCCACCAGTCGCATCGACGGCGCCGGCGGGTAGATGTAGGTGCCGCGCGCGATGTACTCCTTGAGGATGTCGTTCTGGACCGTCCCCTGCAAGGCCGTGCGCGGCACCCCCCGCTGGTCGGCGACGGCGACGTAGAGGCAGAGCAGCGTGGCCGCCGTCGCGTTGATCGTCATCGACGTCGAGATCTGGTCCAGCGGAAGCCCGTCCATCAGGACCCGCATGTCGTCCAGGGTTCCGATCGCCACCCCGGTTCGCCCCACCTCACCGCGCGCCAGCGGGTGGTCCGCGTCGCGTCCCATCTGTGTCGGTAGATCGAAGGCGACCGACAGACCGGTCTGCCCCGACGCCAGCAGGAACTTGTAACGGCGGTTGGATTCCTCCGCCGATCCGAAGCCCGCGTATTGTCGCATGGTCCAGAGCTTTCCCCGGTACATGCTGGGGTGGATCCCGCGCGTGAACGGAAACTGGCCCGGTGTTGCCAGATCGCGCGCCGGATCAAACGGCGGATCGCGGCCCGCCAGCGTCTCGGGATCGTACACCTCGGCAAGCGGGATCCCCGCTGCCGTCTCGACGTTCGGGCGGCGTTGCGGCGGTCGCGGTCGCGTCAATCGACCCCTACCCGAAGGCGATCTCGGGCACCGCGCCCGAGGTGATTAGCCGAGGCTCGGTCTTGGCGGCAATCTCCTCAACCGAGACGCCGGGGGCGCGTTCGCGCAGGGCCAGGCCCTGGGGCGTGACGTCAATAACTGCCAAATCGGTGATGATCCGGTGCACGGCGCCCAGCGCCGTGAGCGGCAGCGTGCAGCGCCGCAGGATCTTTTTCTCGTCACCCTTGGCGACATGTTCCATCACGACGATGACCCGTTTGGCGGCGGCGACCAGGTCCATGGCGCCGCCCATGCCCTTGACCATCTTTCCCGGAATCATCCAGTTCGCCAGGTCACCGTTCTCCGCCACCTGCATGGCGCCGAGGATGGCGCAGTCGATGTGCCCGCCGCGGATCATCGCGAACGAATCGGCCGACGAAAAATAGGCGCTGCCGGGCAGCTCCGTGATGGTCTGTTTGCCGGCGTTGATCAGATCGGGATCCTCCTCGCCCTCGAGGGGAAAGGGGCCGATGCCCAGCATGCCGTTCTCCGACTGCAATATGATGTTGACGTCGGGCGGAATGAAATTCGCCACCAGCGTCGGCATGCCGATGCCCAGGTTCACGTACATTCCGTCGCGCAGCTCGCGCGCTGTCCGTATGGCGATCTGATCGCGCGTCAACGGTGGCATGTCACTGACTCCTCTTGCGAACCGTCCGCTGTTCGATCGGCTTCTCGAACGCGGCGCCCTTGATGATCCTTTGCACGTAGATACCGGGCGTGTGGACCTGATCCGGATCCAGCGCCCCCGGCTCCACCAGAATCTCCACCTCGGCGATGGTCGTGCGTCCCGCCGACGCCATCATCGGGTTGAAGTTCCGGGTCGTCTTGCGGTAGACGAGGTTGCCAAAGCGATCGCCTTTCCAGGCCTTGACGATGGCGAAGTCGGCGGTCAGCGCGCGTTCGAGGACGTACATGCGACCGTCGAATTCGCGCGACTCCTTGCCCTCGGCGACCTTGGTCCCGTAGCCGGTGGCCGTGAAGAAGCCGGGGATGCCCGCGCCCCCCGCCCGGATTCGCTCGGCCAGTGTCCCCTGGGGCGTCAGCTCGACCTCCAGCTTGCCGTCCAGGTACAGGCGTTCGAAGGTCTTGTTCTCGCCGACGTAGCTGGCGATGATCTTCTTGACCTGCCCGTTCGCCAGCAGGATTCCCAGGCCCTTGCTGTCGATTCCGCAGTTGTTGGAGATCACGGTCAATCCCCGCGTTCCGCGGCGAAAAATGGCCTGGATCAGGTTCTCGGGGATGCCGCACAAGCCAAATCCGCCCGCCATCAGGGTGGCGCCGTCCGGCAGGTCGGAGATCGCTTCGTCAGCAGTGGCGACCGTCTTGTCCATGGCTGGGCGGGTATCTTAGCCGATGAGGGCTGTTCGTGGCGAACCGGCAACCGGGGTGAGATAATTGCCCCGGGGGCTGGAAAAAGGACATCTGTGGCTATCGTGACCTTCACCACCGACTTTGGTTACAGCGACGGGTACGTTGGCGCCATGAAGGGCGTGATCCTGTCCCTGGCTCCGACGGTGACCCTGGTGGACATCGCCCATGGCGTCCCCCCGCAGGACGTCACCGCTGGCGCCGTCGCGCTTGCCCAGGCCGCGTCCCTGTTTCCGCCCGGCACCATTCATGTCGCCATCGTCGACCCGGGCGTGGGCTCGCAGCGCGCCGCGCTGGTGGTCGAGGCCGCCGGCTCTCTTTTCGTGGGGCCAGACAACGGCGTGCTGTCGCTGGCGGCGCGTTCACCCCGGAAGGCCTATCGTATCGAGGCGCCGGCATTTCGGCGCGAACCGGTCAGCCCGACCTTCCACGGTCGCGACATCTTTGCGCCCACTGCCGGCCGGCTGGCCTCGGGTATCGGTGCCGCCCTGGCGGGACCCGCGATCGACAACATCGTCGAGCTTTCGACACCGACGCTGCGCCGGATCGAGGATCACATCGAGGGGACGGTCTTTCACGTCGACCGGTTTGGCAACCTCATCACCTCCATCAGCGAGGAGGCCCTGCAGTCGCTGGCGCTGACCGACACCGATGTCGAGGTCGAGGGCGACGCGGGAAAGTTTCACCCGCTGCTGGGCCGGACCTTCGCCGACGTCGAGCCCAATCAGCTGGTCGCCTACGTCGGTAGCGGTGGCCAGCTGGAGATCGCCGTCCGGGATGGCTCGGCGGCCGCCTACACGGGCGCCAGCCGTGGCAGCCGGGTTCGCCTGCGGAGCCGCGCTTGAGGTCGCGGGCAATGTCGCGGGCGTTGTCGCGGACCTTGTCAATCGCGACATTGACCATCGTCGCCGCCGGCGCTAGCGCCTGCACGGTCGGCAGCGGCAGCGGCGCCGCCAAGGGGAACCTGTTTGTAAATGGCTGCGGCGACAACGGCGAGAACCTCGCGGCCGGGGTGTTTGACCTCAGCCCAAAGTTCTTTGCCGGCGAGCCAATCGAGGATATCGCCCGCGGCGGCATCCTGACCAACCGCCTGGTCATCCGTATGCAACGGAACGGCAACCGCATCGAGGTGACGGACACGTTGTACTTCGACGTGCACAGCGCCTACGAGGTGGCCCGTTGCCTGCGCGGAAAGACCAACAACGGCGTCCCCGACTGGGACACCAGCGGCTGGTGTGACTGGACCGGCGGCGCCGGCGGCAACGTCATGGCGGAGCGGCCACGGATTCAGATCGGCCACAAGCTCCCGGTCAGCTCGTCCCTCGCCCTGCTGTACACGTGCAATCGGGCCCGCGTCGTTGGGGTTGGCGTCGACGGCTCCTGGATCGATTTCCTGGACTTCGGCAAGGCGGCGCAGCCGCAGTTCACGAATCCAGACGACCGGAAGACCGTGCCCGGGGATTTCAAGGTCGATTTCGGTGACCGCCTGCAGGCCAATTTTTTCGTGATGCTGGAGGACGAACACCTGGTGCAGGCCATGGAAGACATGGACCCCATTCCCAAGGCGAACATCGGCGGCATGCTCGGTGGCGCGCCGGAGACCGGCCGGTTCGATTTCGACCTTGAACGTGGCCGCGCCGCCCAACCATTTCCATAGCCGGATATTCGATGCCCGACGTTGTGGTCGAGATCGAGTCCCTCGCCCCTGGCGGGGACGCGGTCGGCCGCCAGCAGGAAGCGCCGGCCGCCGGCCGCGTGACCTTCGTCCCCCTGGCGGCACCCGGTGAACGCGTCGGGGTGCATCTGGTGCGCGAGAAGGCGCGTGTGGCCTGGGGTGAGCTGACGGAGATCCAGCGCCCCGGCGCCGATCGCGTGGCGCCCCGGTGTCCTCTCTTTGGCGAATGCGGTGGCTGCCAGTGGCAGCACGTGAACCTGGCGGCGCAGCACACCGCCAAGAAACAGATCGTGGAACGCGCGCTGGGGATCGAGATCCCGCCCGTCATCGCTGCCGTGCCGCCGTTCGGCTACCGCGATCGCGCGCGCGTGACCGTCGCTGGCGCAGCCGTGGGGTTCAAGGCGCGGCGAAGTCACGACGTCGTCGACGTCCGCGAATGCCCGCTGTTTTCACCGGCGCTGGCGCGCACGCTGCCGGCGGTGCGCGCGCTGGGCGCGAACCTGCCGTCCGGATCGGAGCTTGCGCTGCAGGCAGGAGGGGAGGGGGTTCACGTCGACGTTACACATGCCGGTGAGACCGCGCCGACGCGCGCGCTTTGCCAACGGCTCTGGGCCGATCTGCAGGCCGCCGGCGTGGTTGGCGTGAGCATCGACGGGAAACCGGCGTTGGGGGCCGCCACCGTCGACGTCACCGAGGTGGGCGGCGCCCCGTTGCTGGTTCCGGGCGGCGCGTTCGCGCAGTCGGGCCGGACCGCAAACGCCGCGCTGGTGGCTGCCGTCATGGACGCGGCGGGTGAGACGCCGGGCGCCGTCATCGAGCTGTGTGCGGGCAGCGGCAACTTCACCCGACACCTCGTGCGCGTGGCGACGTCCGTGCGCGCGTCGGATACCGACGCTGCCGCGGTCGCGCGCGGTCGCCGGGTGGCCCCGGCCGCCACCTGGAGCCGCCGGCCGCCGCAGGTGCCCCCGGAACCGGCGGCCGATCTGGTTCTACTGGATCCGCCGCGCGAAGGCGCGGACGAGGAAACGCTGGCCGTCGCCGGCAAGGCGCTTCGTCGGGTAGTGTACGTATCGTGCGACCCGCAGACGCTGGCGCGCGACGCCCGGCGCCTCGGCGCCGCCGGTTTTCGTCTGACCAGCGCCGTCGCCCTCGACCTGATGCCGCAGACGTACCACATCGAAGTGGTGGCGATCTTCGATCGGCCTTAGAATTAAGGGATGGAACGCGGCTTCACTCTCGTCGAGCTCATGATCGTCGTCGTCATCATCTGCGTCCTGGCAGCGCTGGGCACGGTCGGCTTCAAGCGATACGTCGCGCGCGCTCGCTCGGGAGAAGCGGTGGCGATGCTGGCTGAAATGAGCAGCAAGGAACAGACGTACAAGCTGGAGTTCGCGAACTACCTCCCGCTGCGCGCCGACAACAAAGCCGATCTCCCCAGCCCCAACGAATCCGATGCCGCGTTTTATCCGATCGCCGCCGGCAGCTCCGCTCTCGAATCGGCGCGCACCGCGACCAGCATCTCCGACAGCTCGAAATGGCCGGATGGCTGGAAGGCCGTCGGCATCCGTCCGCGCGACAACCAGCTTTACTGCACGTACCTGACGAACGCCGGCGAGGCCGGCAATGACACCTCGGCTCTGAAGTACGGCGCGCTGGTCGTCGGCGCCACGGCCGCCCCCTGGTTCTACAGCCTGGCCGCTTGCAACCTGGACGGCGCCGCGGGCTATCCCGACAACGTCAGCATCTACACCCTGTCCAGCGTCTCGTCCTCCCTGCGCGTCTTCAACGAAGGCAAGTGAGGGCAGGAGGGTCAGGTCCTCCCTGCCGTGGCTCGCATTCCGTGTGCGACACGGGTCTACCCATGGTCTGTTTGCGGGCCGTGTGTGCTGACCTTTTTCGTCAGCGCTGACCGCAATCGGGCCGCCATTTTTGGGCAGGGGGATGGCTACTGCCCAGCGTTTGTGGGCTTTTTTACCGGATATTGGTGGCATGCCGACTGCAACTGGGAAGAGGCACGGACACTCAAGCACGAGAGTCCTCCCGCCGATGGGCGGCGGCAGTACCAGAAAGAAAACGTCAAGGAGGACCCCAAATGTTCATGCGCAAACGGCAGTCAGGCTTCACGCTGGTCGAGTTGATGATCGTGGTTGCCATCATCGGCATCCTGGCCGCGGTCGCGATCCCGGCCTTCTCGAAATACATCAAGCGGTCCAAGACCGCCGAGGCCGCTGGTCACCTGAACAAGTTGTGGGCCGGTTCGGTCACCTGGTACGAGACCGACCACGTCTCGGCCGCTGGCGTCTCGCTGGTCAAGCAGTTCCCGTCGCTGGGCGTCGCCGCGACCCGCGAAGCCGACAAAGAGTGTGGCTGTATGGACGGCGGAAAGTGCCCCGGCGGCGCCGCTTCCTATCAGGGCGCGGAGTGGGTTGCCCTGCAGTTCTCCATCCCCGACCCGCACATGTACCGCCCCGCCTACACCAGCGCGGGCACCGGCAAGGACGCGACCTTCACCGCCGAAGCTACCGGCGATCTGGACTGCAACGGCGTCCTGTCGAACTTCAAGCGCCTCGGCGCCATCGACGGCAACGGTGACGTGAGCGGCAGCAAGACGCCGATCATCACCAACGAGCTAGAGTAGTCACTCGAGTAGCCACTCTCGTTCTCTGACCTCACGAAGACCTCGGCGGCTAGTCCCCGCCGGGGTTTTTTGTTATTGCGGGGTGAGCCAGTGATCGACCAGCCACCCCAGCGCATCGCGCGACTGCCGCAAGGTCAGATCCAGACCGGCAACCACCTCGTCGCCGGTGACCGACGGGACGCCGTAAGCACGCGCGTAGAGGATCCAGTTCGACAATTGAAAATGGTGCAGCAGGGGTTCGAAGCGATGCCCGGCGAAACCCTCCAGCACGCGCAAGGCATCCACCGCGCCCCGGCACGCCAGCAGGCCGCGGGCCGCGTCCAGCAACAACGCCCGTAGATCCTCGAAGGCCCGCTCCGGTTCATCGGCCACGGTCTGCAACAGCGCCGCGAAATCTGCCGCCGGCAGCCCGGCCTCTTCAGCCGCCTCGGTCATGATAGGCACCTGGGTCATGATGAACTCGCAGTCGGGCGACGCCGGCAAGAGTCGTCCGACCATGTAGAGATCGAACGCGCTGGCGATCGATTCGGCGAAGAACATGGCCGCAGCGCCGGACGGATGGTCGCCGGCCATTTTGGCGATCTGACGCCCGACCACGTGGTGCCACCCCACGTGCGCCACGACATCGGCCGGAATGTGCCTCTCGCACAGCACATCAACGCCGTCGACCCCGTTCCAGAACGTGAGGTTCAAGAACAGCGCCCGATCCCAGCTCAACACGCGATCCCGGTAGGTCGCGCCTTCGGGCACCAGGAACGAACACGCCGATTCGCTGACTGCCGACTTCAGTAGCCGGTAGGCCTCGATGCCCGAGACGGCCGCGTCGTCGTCAATCGTCAGGTCGCCCAGAGACACGCGCCGCAACGGCATGCCCGGACCTTACGCCGCCACGGACGCCCGCGCCGGTGAATTTTCCCCTTGCCAACCCCCAACGATTCCCCTAGCTTACCCCCCTTCTGCGGGAGTAACTCAGTGGTAGAGTGCCACCTTGCCAAGGTGGACGTCGCGGGTTCAAGTCCCGTCTCCCGCTCTGGATTTCAGGTAGTTCCGGTTCTTCTCACTCCAGAGTGGGTCGGGCCCGAAACGCGGCGTCGTGCACCAGATTGGCGTTTCGTTGAAGACGCTGAAACGGTCGTCGGACTGACCACAATCGGAGGTTGCGGTGGGATTTGGCAGGGGCATTCGGGAGGCGGCCTTGCGAATCGCTCTGCATCAGGCGAGCTCTTTCGCGATGACCACGACGCTCGGTTCGGCGCTCGCGGTCGTCCTCCTTGGAGTGGCATGCGTCGGTCAGTCAACCCACCCGGCGCCGATGGAGAGCAGGCAATCGGCGCTGGGCACTCCGTCTCATCTGGTTCGCGCGACCAGTATCTCGTCAGGCACCGCGCACAGCTGCGCTCTGTTGAACACGGGGGAGGTTGCTTGCTGGGGTCGCGGCCACGTCGGCCAGCTCGGGACCGGGCACTTGGCTGACGCCGCG
>DASRQT010000661.1:0-14967 GCA_035696485.1 Polyangia bacterium
TAAGCCGGGCCATCCTGTCCTCCCACCCCCTGGGGGCGGCGGGGTGGCCCGGCACCTATAACCGCGGTTTCGAAACCGGAACTGCCTTCACTCAGAACCCGCCCGTCGACCCCCTCAACCCCCGGCCAAGCGGCGCTGGACCGCTCGGCCGGGGGAACCCTCAAACGAGCCCGGCACTGGCAGCGCGTGTTATTCTCGGCCTCATGACCCCGAGCTGCCGTGAGCCCTTCGGCGGTCGCTTGTTCGACGCTGGCGTATGAGAGTTCGTTTCTGGGGTGTCCGCGGATCGCTGCCCGTGCCCGGGCCCAAGACCGAGCGTTACGGCGGCAACACGTCGTGCGTGGAGATCCGGTCGGCCAACGGCACGCGCGTGGTCGTGGACGCCGGGACCGGCATCCGGAAGCTGGGCAAGGAGCTCACCTCTGGCGAAGTCCGCGGGGAGGGTGACGGGGCCGGGGCGGCCGTACACCTGCTCATCAGCCATACCCACTGGGACCACATCCAGGGTTTGCCGTTTTTTTCGCCGCTTTATCAGGCCGGCAACCGGTTGCTGGTGTACGCGCGCAAACGCGATGACGTGCACCTGCGAGCGGTGTTCGCGTCCCAGACCGTCGACCCGTATTTTCCCATCTCGTTCAGCGAGGCCAAGGCCGACGTCTCCTTCCGCGAGCTGATGGACTCGGCCGAATTCGAGATCGACGACGTGAAGGTGGCCTGCGCGCGCCTGAACCACCCCTACGTCGCGACCGCGTACCGCCTGTCGGTCGACGGCGCCTCGGTCGCATACGTCTCCGACACGGCGCCCTTCAGCGATATCCTGTTCGGCGACCAGTTCGTGGCCCGCCCGCCGTCGGGCACCGAGCTGCCGAAGCGCGATCAAGAGAAGCTGTCGGCCATGCGCGCCGGCGTCGTCCGGCTGTGCGAGGGGGCCGACCTGGTGATTTACGACACCATGTTCACGCCCGAGGATTACCAGCAGATCCCGCACTACGGGCACTCGCGCCCCTGTGACGCGGTCGAGATCTGCCGCGAGGCGGGGGCCCGCTCGCTGGCGCTTTATCACCATGCCCCCGAACGCTCGGACGCGGAGGTTGACGCGATCCTGGAGGGCACCCGAGCCGACGCGAAACGGGACCGCATCGAGCTCGACGTGGTGGCCGCGTACGAAGGGATGGACCTGGCGCTGGGGCGGCAGTGATGGAGTTGACCTTCTGGGGCGTGCGCGGATCGATCCCGGCCCCGGGCCCTGGAACCGTTCGCTACGGCGGCAACACCGCCTGCGTCTCCCTGCGGACGCGCGACGACAAGCTGATCATCCTGGACTGCGGCACCGGCGCGCGGAACCTGGGCATCACGCTGATGAACGGCGCGTTCGGCAGCGGCCAGGGCGAAGCGTCGGTGCTCCTGTCCCACGCGCACTGGGATCACATCCAGGGATTCCCATTTTTCGTGCCGCTTTATCGGCCGGGGAACGTGGTCCACATCTACGGCGGTGGCGGCAGCTCGTCGATGCTGGAAGGGATCCTGGAAGGGCAGATGGCGCCCCAGTACTTCCCGGTGCAGACGCTCAAGAACATGGGCGCGACCATCGAGATCGCGACGGTGGCCGAGGGCGTGCCCTTCCTGGTCGAGGGGTGCAACGTGCTGGCGCGGACCAATCCCCACGGCCGGGCCGGCGCGCTGGCGTTTCGCATCGAGGAGCACGGGCGCACGGTCGTGTACGCCTCCGATGCGGGTTACCCGGCGTCGGGCCCGCCGGAGTCGTCGCTGGCGCTGTACCGCGGGGCCGACGTGCTGATCCACGACAGCACGTACACGCCCGAAGATCGGCGGCGTTACCCCGAGCGCGGCTTTTCGTCGATCGAGGACGCGGTCGCGGCCGCCGTGGGCGCCTGCGTGAAGAAGCTGGTGCTGTTCCACTTTGACCAGGACTACAGCGACGCTGACGTCGATGCCCTGCTGGCGCGCGGCCGCCGCATGCTGGACGAAAACGGAGGGGCTGCGATCGAGATCGTCGCCGCCGCGGAAGGGACAACCCTTCCCGTCTGAGGAAGGTGAGACTTCCGCGGCCGGTGGGATAGCGCCGCTGGCGCCCAAGGCCATCGCTGCTGTAACCTCACCGCGTGCGTTTCATACCCGCCGTCGTCAGGCCGACCTTGTTTGTGTTGTTGGCGATCGGCGCCGCGCTCCCAGCTCGGGCTGTCGCGGCCATCGTCGATCCGGGATTCACCGAGGCGGCCTTCGTCGCGTCGGCTGAACTTGCCACGGCGACCGGGCTCGCGTGGGCGCCGGACGCAAGCAACCGGCTGTTCATCACGAAGAAGGAGGGGGAGATCAGGATCATCAAGGCGGGCGTCCTGTTGCCGACGCCGTTTGCCACGGTCAGCCCGCTCTTCACGGCCAGCGAGTGTGGCGTCATCGGGATCGCGTTTGATCCTGACTTTCTCACGAACCAGTACGTCTACATTTTCGCGACGGTCTCCGGCAGCGAACAGCAGATCATCCGCTATACGGTGACCGGGGACGTCGGCACCAACAAGACGCCGATCGTCACCGGCCTGCCGACGCGTGGAGTAAACCACGATGGCGGCGCGATCGGCTTCGGTCCCGACGGCAAGATGTACTGGGCCATCGGCGACCAGGGAAACGGGACCGGGGTCGACGGAGATCTCGCGTCGCTGGCCGCCAAGGTCGGGCGCGCCAACCTGGACGGATCGGTGCCCAATGACAATCCGTTCTTCGACGGCGCGGGACCGAACGCGGACTACATCTGGGCGCGTGGCTTTCGCAATCCCTTCACGATGGCGTTTCAGCCGGCCACTGGACTCATGTGGCTGAATGTCGTGGGGACAAATTACGAACAGATCTTCATCGTGCGGCGTGGCGACCACGGCGGCTGGGACAACTACGAGAACAACCAGCCGGGCGGGTTCATCACGCCGGTCATCAAATACCGCACCAACGTGAACGACCCGCAGACCATCCGGCCGGTGGCCATGACCGGCGCGGTACGGGCCGGCGGCGTCGCGACCTACTCGACGACGGCCGCGCACGGTTTTCGTGTCGGCGAGAAGATCACGATCGCCGGCGTCGCCGATGCCAGCTTCAATACCTCGCTGTTCGTGGTCGCGGTCCCCAGCCCGACGTCGTTCACGGCCTCGCAGCCGGGGGCCGACGCGCAGAGCGGCGACGGGACGGCCACCCCGCTCAACCAGGGAGGCTGCGTCACCGGCGGCGCGTTCTACGAGGCGTCACAGTTTCCCGCTGCTTACCGCGGTAACTTTTTCTACGGTGACTACAACACCTGGCGGATCATGCGCGCCACGATTGATCCGATCACCAATGCGGTGACCACCGTCGACTCCTTCGCCAGCGGCATCACCGGAATTGTCGACGTCACGGTCGGTCCCGACGGCGCTCTTTATTATGTTGGCGCCGCCAGCAACACGGTTTATCGAACCAGCTACAACGCCGCCCTGCAGGGGCTGGTGGTCTCGCCGACGGTGTTATGGCCGACCGAGGGACAGTCGGCGGTGTTTTCGGTGCGCCTGCAGGTGGCGCCGGCCGCCGACGTCTCGGTGACGGTGGCAAGAACCGCCGGTGATACCGACATCGCGGTGACGTCGGGCAGCACCCTGACCTTCACGGCCGCCAACTGGAACGTGCCGCAGACGGTGACGGTGACCGCGATGTCGGACACCGATACCAGCGACGACACGGCCACGCTGTCGGTCTCGTCGGCGGCGCTCGGCGCCGAGGCGGTCTCGGTGCGCGCCCGCGACGTGGGGGCCGTGGCTCTGGTGATCTCGCAAGCCGGGTTGACCATCAATGAGGGAGCCAGCGGCACATTCACGGTCGCGCTGTCGTCGGCGCCAGCGGCCGACGTGACCGTGAACGTCGCCAGAACAGCGGGTGACGACAGCGTCACGGTGACCGGCGGCGGCGCCCTGACCTTCACCCCGGCCAACTGGTCGGTGGCGCAGACGGTGACGGTCTCCGCGGCGGAGGACGCCGACGCGACCGCCGACACGGCGACCGTATCGTCCACCTCGGCCGGGCTGACCACGCGCACGGTTGCGGTAACGGCGCGCGACAACGACGCCGTTGCGCCGGCGATCACGTCGACGGCGGTCACCTCGGGCGTCGTCGGAGTGCCCTACGGTTATGACGTCGAGGCGACGGGGCTGCCGCCGCCGACGTTTTCTCTGGATAGCACCGTCGCCGGCATGACCATCGCCGCATCGACGGGCGTTATCTCCTGGACGCCGGGCACGGCCGGGTCGTTCCCGGTCGTTCTGCGGGCGGCCAACGGCGTGACACCGGATGCCACGCAGAGCTTCACGGTCGTGGTTGCGGCCGACCAGCCACCGACCTGTCTGGTGACGCGGCCGACAGCAGGCGAGACGGTGGCCGGATCACGGCGGAGTTTTTCGGCGACGGCATGGACGACGTCGGCACCATCAGGGCGGAGTTTTTTATCGACGGCTCCTTGCGCTACACGGACGTCGGCAGCCAGGGTCACTATCACTTCGGCGGCGCGCACAACCTGTGGAACACCACCACGCTGGCCGACGGCCCGCACACGGTGCGCTTCGTGATCGTCGACACCGCGTCACACAGCTGCACGCGCGAGGTCATGGTGACGGTGGCCAACGGCACGGCGGCTGACGCGGGTGCGGACAGCGCCGTCGACGCACCGGCCGAGGCCGCCGCCGACGCGCCGACCGAGACCACCGCCGATACACCGGCCGAGGCGCCGGCCGAAGCTGCCGCCGAGGCTCCGCTGGTCGACGCGGGCGCCGACGGCGAGATTGATGCGAGAATTGACGACACCCGGGAGGACACCGTCGCCGAAAGCGGCAGCCGGCCGGATACACCGCTGGCTGACGTCGGCAGGTCGGATACTGATGCCGGCACCGTCAAGGCGTCCGATTCCGGTTGCGGTTGCGACCTCAGCACCGACGGCCGGCCATCGGGGGCATTCGGCCTCCTGTTGATCGTCGCCGGTCTCCTTGCTGGCCGGCGCCGGCGAGGCCGGGCGCGCGCCGTCAGGTGACGCCGGCACCGGCGAAGGCCCGCGGCGGCTGCAGCCGCTTCCAGAGAAAGGCGACGTAGGCTGCGCGGCGGCGGTGCAGCGCCTCGGCCGCGGCAGCGGTAGACGGGCGACCGACCGTCACCGGCAACAGCGGCAGCAAGAAGGTGTCGGGCACGTCGGACACCGCGGATTGCAATACCGCGCGCGTCAGGCGGCCGGCGAAGACCGCGTCCCAGGTTGTCCAATCTTCCGATTGCGCCATCGATCGCAGCAGGTGTGGCTCACGCTCGGGAACGATCCGGCGCGCCGCCGCCTCCGTGACGGCAGCCCAGTCGTACTGAAAGCGCAGCGCGGCGCCGTGGTCGATCAGGTACAGGCGACGGCCCTGAAGCAGGAGGTTGGGATTGCGCAGCGTGCGATCGCTGTTGAGCACCAGTCGATCCAACCACAGCACGGCCGCCGCCTCGGCGGGGTCGAGCGACGCGATGTCGTCCGCCTGGACATCGCGCGCGTCGTGCAGCAGCTCAAAACCCAGGTTGACGCCGGTGCTGGCGGCCAGCAGATCGGCCAGCTCCTCGTCCTTGTCGTCGGTCGGCGTCAAGCGATCCAACACCACCAGGGTTCGTGCCGGCACGTGCAGCTCCAGGGCTTCGGCCAGGGCCCCGACGATGACCTCGGCGACCAGCGGCCCGGTTCCCTGCCCGGCGCCGCGAAGTTTTACCAGCCGCGGCCCCGCAAGCGTCTCGACCACGATCGGCCAGGAGCTTCCGCGCCGGATGCTGGACAAGACGCGCGTCGCCGCCAGGGTCTCCACCCGCGGAGAGTATCGCCGGACGGTCTCTTCGACGAATCCGCCGCGGCGGACGGGCCACGTCAGCGTGCTGCCAGCGTGGTATTGCGCCTTGCCGGTGCGTACCGTCCGGGCGGATCGACGTGGACCAGCGTCAGGTTGCGCACCAGAACGCCGTGGTGGTTCAGAAGCCTGGCCAGCTCCACCTGGACCTCGTCCTCGATCTCAATCCGTCTTTCGCAGAAGATCTCGTGCACCGTGTGTCGCGCCAGCGCGCGGTGGAGTACGCCGTCGACCGCGGGCTCGATGAGGTCGCGCCCCAGGTTCTCGGGCAGGCGTCTGGCCAGCGCCGTCACGCGCTCCGGATCCAGCGCGTACCGCACGGTGACGTCCATACCCAGCGACAGCCCTTCGATCGACACGCTCCTGGCCGGCCGATAGATCTGGTCACGCAGGGGATAGCGACGCAGGTGGTGCAGGAGGGGCAAGACCAGGGCCGGCCCCTCGGGTATGACCGCCAGGTCGCCGGTCAGGCGGTTGACGCGCACACCGATGGTGCCCGGTTCGACGTTTTGCAGCGGTGGTGCCCAGACCAGTGCCGTTGCGCCCGCGCCGAAAACCATCAGGGCCAGCAGGTGGCGCCCGCAGACGCCGGTGAAGATCTTGATGAGACCCAGGTAAAGGTTCACGACAGGCTTCATTGAAAGTCTCCAGGCGTTTGGGGGCGGTGGCGGTCAGCAGCCATCGTCTTCGTCGCCGGTCAGCTCGGCGGCGACCGTGAAGCTGGTCTTGGTCAGAAACTCGCCGTCGGGGCCAATCACGTGCACCTCGTATTCGCCGGGGTCGACACGGTGGCGAGACCACGTCCGCCAGCGCCGATCGGAGCCGACCGGCAGGTAGTGGCGGGCGACCTCGATACCGTCGTGCAACCAGATGTGTTCGACAAAACCGGCGTCGACGCCGACCAGGGCCGTCCAGACCACCACCATGTCGCTGGCCACGAACACGTTGTCGGGGTCGACCGGCTCGAGCTGGCGGTTGACCACGCGATAGCCGGCAGCGATCTCGACGGTCGCTCTGCTGGCGCTGACAATCTCTCCCGGGAATGAGGTGGAACCGAGCAGGAAGGCGAGACCGGTCATGAGGAACATGGGAAACTCCTTGATTGCGGTGGGCGCCAACAGCGGCGCGACCAGGGCTTTTGCAGCCGGCGTGCCGCGGTGGCTGCGCGAAAACCGCAGTCAAATCGAGGCCGCCGGGAGCTATCGTGGCCTTATCTATAATTTGATTATGTGATATGTAGATATCTGAACATGGACGACAGTGAACAGTGGCTTGCACGTCTGCGCCACGACCTGGTCAAGCGGCTGGTCTGGCCGGCGCGCGATCGCCGCGACCTGGGCGGTCCGGTCGCTCGCGGCGAGCTGGTCGCGACCGTGATCGACGACCAGGGGTCCCCGATCGCCGCGGCCCTGCTGTGGGCGAAGCTGCGGGGCCACGCGCCGGCGTCGGTGCCCGAGCGGGCGCTGGATACATTCGGCGCCGTCATCTCAGTCGCGGTAACGGCCGCCGCCGCGGACGACATCGCCGGGGTTCTGGCGCTGGAGCCTGCGTTTGAACAGTTGGCCCGGCTTGTGAAGAGTCAGGGGGTCTGATGCCGCGCATCCTTGTGATCGATGACCGCGATCAAACGGTCGAGATGTGCCACCGACAGCTGCCGCAGTTCGACTACGTCACCCGCTGCGATCGCCGCATCCCCTGTCAGGTGTGCGAGGAGCGCGACCGCGGCTGCCCGCTCAAGTGCGCGCACGACTACTTCGAGGCGGCCGAGGTGCTGGGGCGCCCGCAGGCGCTCCCGGATCTGGTGATCCTGGACCTGAACTTCGCCCACCCTGAAGCGCGCCTCTTGCCGCAGGACAAGTCGCACCTGCCGTCGGATGCCAAGGCGCGCAAGCAAGCGGTCGGCGAGCTGCGCCGGACGCAGGGCCTGCTGATCCTGGACAACCTGCGCCGCGACTTTCCCAGCGTGCCGGTCGTGATGCTGACGACCACCGGAACCGAGCTGGGCGCAGAGCGTCCGGAGGATCCGCTGCTGTATTTCTGTGAAAACGAGGTCGTCGATAGCCGCAGCCTGGCCGCCGAGATCACCCGCGCGCTGGCGCTGGGCGAGAGCACCCGGGAAGGCTCGGTGTTCTGGGGGCGTAGCGCGGCGATGGCGGAGCTGCGGCGGTCCATCGCTGTGCTGGCGCGATCGCCGCTGCCGGTCCTGATCGAAGGGGAGACCGGCACCGGGAAGAGCTTTCTGGCCGAACACGCGATTCACCCCCGTTCAGGGGCCAAGGGTCCGCTGGTGGTCACCGATCTGTCGACGATCCCGTCGGCGCTGTTGCCGGCGCATCTGTTCGGCGCGCGGCGGGGCGCGTACACGGGCGCCGTCGAGGACCACGCCGGTGTGTTCGAGCAGGCGCACGGCGGCACGCTGTTTCTCGACGAGATCGCCAACCTGGATCTGGATCTGCAGAGGCAGCTCTTGCTGGTGCTGGAGCGCGGCCAGGTGACCCGCCTGGCAGACGCGCGCCCGCGGCCGGCAGCTCCCAAGCTGGTCGCCGCCACCAATCAAGATCTGGCGGCGCTGGTTCGGCAGGGACGGTTTCGCAGTGACCTGTACATGAGGCTGAACCCGGCGACGCGGCTGCGCGTGCCGGCGCTGCGCGAACGAAAAGAGGACGTCGCCGATCTGGTTCGCTTCTGCCTGCTGGAGGCGTTGAGCTCGGAGGGCTTGCGTCCCCTCGTGCGCCAATATCTGGCCCGTTTTCCCACGCCAGATGATTTTCATGAAGACGCCAATCTCGTGATCTTTGCCCGCCCCTCTGTGCAGCAGGCGCGCCGCGACGCCATCACGGTCTTCCTGAGCCGCGCGGCGCTGGCCCGCCTGGAATCGCACGAGTGGCCGGGCAATGTTCGCGAGCTGCGGCTGTTTGCCACCAACGCGCTGGTGCATGCGCTGGCGGCGCATCTGGACGCGGCGGCGCTGGCGGTGAAGCCGGAAGGGCAGACGCGGGCGCCGGCGATGCTGGCGCTGGCCGACACCCTCGTCGATCGACTGCTGGCGGCCGATCGCGTGCGCTCCGGTGTTCGACCGGCACGGCTGCCGCGCGGCGGTGATCGTGGGCGGCGCGTCGACGTGGAGGTCCCGACCGCGGCCAGTTTCGCCGGTATCTCGGCTGCCGTCGAACGCCAGTATCTGCGCGCCGTTTATCACGCCTGCGGCGGCGATCTGGCCAAGATGGCGACCGAGCTTCTGGGGCCGGGTGGGAATTCTCGCCAGGTTCACCTGCGCCTGAATCAGCTTGGGCTCAAGCTGCGCGAGCTGCGGGCCGGCAACGGCGAGGGCGCCGGCGGTTGATGAACAGCGGCAGCGGTTTGATCCTGTTCCTGACCATGGCGGCCGACGCCCTGCCGCCACTGCCGCCGATCGCGCCCGTGGCGCCGTCGTCTGTGGTGGCGCGGCCGCCGGTGGTGGCGCCGGCACCAGTGGTGGCGCCATCTTCACCGGCGCCGCAGCCGCAGGCTGCCGCCGAGCCGATCCGTTCCGACCCGGTTGCGGCGCAGCGGGACCTGGAGGCGGGGCTGAGCAAGCTTCGCGCTGGCGAGATCGGTGACGCGGTCGACCTCCTGAAGAGCGCGCACGCGAAGGATCCGGCCAGCGCGACCATCGCCAACGACCTCGGTTACGCGCTGATGAAGCTGGGCGCGCGGCGCGAGGCCGAGACCATGTACCGCGCGGCGCTGGACCGGGATCCACGGCGCGCGCTGGCCTACGCCAACCTCTCGGAGCTGGTGGCCCAGAGCCCTGAGCGATGGCAGCGACAGGACGAAATTCTCGCGCTGCTCAAGCGAGCGCAGGGCCTGCTGCGCGACGATGCGCGCGGGCGTGTGGTGGTCGCCCTCGGCGCGGCCGGTTTCGAGCAGAGCGTGGGTCGCCTGGGCGATGCGCGGCGGCGCCTGGAAGAGGTGCTGGCGCAGAAACCCGAGTCGGCGCTGCGCAAGCGCGCGCTGGACCAGCTGTCGGGCATCGCCGATCAGGAACGCGCGCAAAACCTGGCCGACTGGCCGCAACCGCCTGCCGACAGATCGACCGACGCGGCGCTGCGCGGCGCCGAGACCCTGCTCGAGCAGGGCCGCGCGGCCGAAGCGCTGGCGCGGGCGACCGCGCTCTGTGACAGCGCTCCCACCGCGACCGAACCGCGTTTTGTCCGGGCGCGGGTTCTGGATGCGATGGGCCGTCACGACGAGGCGACCCGCGATCTGATGCTGCTGTTGCAGCTGCGCCCGTCGCACGCCGGCGGCTGGCGGTTGCTGGGAACCATTCTGGCGACGCACGGCGGGGTGCTGGAGGCGGAGCGGGCCGACGAGGCGCTGCGCCGCGCGCTGGCGCTGGAGCCGTCATGGGGTGATCTGCGCGCGCTGCGACAGCGCGTCTCCGAGCGACGCGCGATCGTGCGGCAGGCTCCGCCGCCCCCGCCCAGGCGCCACCCGTCGCGGCAGTCGCAAGCGCTGTTCGAGGACGCGCAACGCCTGGCCAGCGCCGACACCACGGACGCCGCCCGGTCGGCGCTGGCCGCCGCGCTGGCCGATTCGCCGGGTTTCGTGGAGGCGGCGGTGCTTCATTTCTCGCTGGCCGGAGAGGTGCCGGCCGCGACGGTGAAGGCGCTGTGGGACGACGGCGAGGCGCTGGCACGTCTTTCGGCCGAGATTGTCCGCGTGCGAACCGACGCGGCGACCGGCGACGTGGTCAAGCCCTGGCTGGATCGCGCGGTGATCCTGGGTGCGGCGGAGGCGCGATTTGGCCGCGCGCTGATCCGCGCGGACGAGGCCGACAGCGCCGGCGCCCTGGCCGATCTGACCGCGTACGTCGCCTCCGACGTCAACCCGCCTCACCTGGCCGAGGCGCGCGCGCTGCGCCGGACGCTGGAGGGCCCCGCGACCGGCCGTGGATCGACCATCGCGCTGGCGCGCGAGCTGCTGCTCGGCGATCACGCGCGCGAGGCGAAACGCGCTCTGGGCGGCGCGTGCCGGTCCGGGATGGCCGCCGAGACGCTGGTGGAGCTGGGCCGGATCGAGGAATACGAGGGGCGCCCGCGCGAGGCGCTCGCCTGCCACCGGCTGGCGGCCGCCGCAGAGAAGACCGACGCGGTGGCGGCGCGCGCGGCGCTGGAGCGCATCGCGCGCATCGCCTCCGCGCTCTCTCCCGCTGAAGCGATGCCCTTGCGGCCAGCGCTGGAGCAGGCGCTGCGCGCCGACATTCCTGCCGCCGCCTGGGCTCTCGCCCGGCTGGATAGCGACGAGCAACGCTGGGATGAGGCGCTGGCTCTCGGTGACCGGTTCGTTCGATCGGCGGCACCCGCCGATCCGCTGCGCCAGGAAGCCGCGCGCACCCTCGTCACCTGGCGCGATACCTCGGGACAGCAGAGCGCGACGCGCGGCGCGCAGCTGCGCACCCTGATCCTGGCGGTAGCGGCCGTCGCGATCCTCCTGATGCTGGCGCTGTTCGTGCGGCGCCTGCGTGGCCGGACCGTGGCTGCGGCGCTGGCGCGCGTGCCTGACCTCTATCCCGACGCGGCGGCGGCGATCGCCGAGATCCGACACGACGTCCTCAAGCATCGCACCAGCGGCCTGGGCCTGCTGGGCGAATCGGGCACGGCGCGCGAGGAGATCGCGCGCGCGCTCACCGAACCGACGCCGACGTCGCAGGTGGTCGGCGAGGTCTACGCCCGCCTGGAACGAGCCGCGGCCGCGGCCGGCGTGGCGCTGCGCCCGATCCATCGAGAACCTGTCTTTGGTCCCTTGCAACGCGCGCTGGCCCGGGTCGAGGCGCTGATCGGCCGGGCTGGCAACAGCGACTCCATCGCTGCGATTGACCGCGAGCTGCGTGAGCAGCACGGCCCTGCCCTGGCGGGCCTGCTGGAGCTGGCGCCACAGACCCGTCTGGATCCCGCCGAGGTCTCCGCCTGGATCCGCGGCATCACGGGCGGCGATGGCGACATGGCGTCCTCGCCCAAGACCGTGACACCCGGGCTGCAGTTGCCCACCACCGATCTCGACGTTCCCCTCACCTCGCAGGCCCTGTATGCGATTCTATCGAACCTTGTACGCAACGCCGCCGCGGCCGTCGGCGGCGTCCCGGAGGCGCGCGTGCTGGTGCGCGTGGACCAGTCGCGCGATGCCGTCGGCCGTCGCTCGGTGACGTTTCTGGTGGCTGATTCCGCGCCCGCGACGGTGACGCTGGACGAGATCGACAGGCGCGAAGGACAGCGCGGCCTGGGCATTGTCCGCGATCTGGTGCACCGCTGGGGCGGTCACGTGGTTGTTCGTCCCGAACCGCCGCCGTTCGTCAAGGCCATCGGCGCGACGTTCCCCGTCGCCGGCTCACCCGAGGTCGGCGCATGACCTCGCCGCCGGTGTTCGTTGTCTGTGAAGACGGGACGGAGTACGTCGATCGGTTTGCACGACTGCTGGGAGCCCGCTTTGATTTCGTCCGCGCCGGATCTTTCGCCGAGGCCAAGGCCGTCCTGGCGCGCGACGCCGTCGGGCTCCTGCTGGACCTCGATTTTCGGCGTACACCTGCCCATGGCCTGGTCGACGAGTCGGGTGGCGTCGATGTCGCCCGGGTCGACAGCGTTCGCCGCCGCCTGTCCGCGGTGCAGGGCGTCCTCATTCTGCGCGCGCTTCGCCGCGACGGCGTGCAGTTGCCGGCGCTGCTGTTCGCGGATTTCGACGACGCCGATCAGACCACCTACCTTGAGACCGAGCTGGCTCCCCTGCGCGTGGTCCGCTCCAGCGTTGGGCTGCCCGACATCGTCGTCGCGCTAGACCGCATGACCGCTGGCTCGCGGCCGTAGCGGCTTGCCGGCGACGATGCGTAGGCGAACGTAGTCCAGCTCCCAGCCGCCGTCCTTGAACAGGAGCGGCCGGCAGATCTCCTGCGCGCGAAAAATGAAATCCGCGCGGCGTGGGCCCAGATGCGTCAGCAGCGCGTTCCCGAACAGCTCGAACCAGGTTTGCAAGCCCCGCTCCCCTTCCAGCCGGGTCGGGCGGTCGAACAACACGGCAAATCGGGTATCAAGGCCGTGCGCCTCCAGCAGCGTCGTGTATTGCGCGACGGTGGGGAAGTACCAGCGCAACCACGGTTCCGGATCCTCGTTCAGCGCGCGCAGCGTCTCGGCCGTGGCCCGTCTGACCGTTTCGACGCAGCCGTGTCCGCCGAACTCGGCGCAGAACCGGCCCCCGGGGACCAACGCCCGTGCCACGCCGCGCGCGACGTCGCCGGCGCGCAGCATCCAGTGCAGGCCGGCGTTGGAGAACACCGCGTCGAACCGGCCGTCGAACGACAGGGCCTGGCCGTCGCCCACCATGAACTCCAATGCCGGGAAAGTCCGGCGCGCGGCCGCGACCATCGCCTCGGAGACGTCCACCCCCACCACTTCGGCGCCGGCGGCCGCGATGGCCGCTGTCAGCTCGCCGGTGCCGGCGGCCAGATCGAGAATGCGTTCGCCGGGCTGCGGCGCCAGCAACGACACCAGGTCGGCGGCGCGCTGATGAACAAATTTAGCCTGCTGTTCATAGAGCTGCGCGTCCCAGATCTGCCCGGCCGTGTGTCCCGTGGTCGGTTCGGTCATCCGTTCACCATGGCCAAACCATGGCGCCGACCGGCCGCGCTGTCGAATGCGCGCGCGCCTAGATCGCTGCACCCCGGCAAATCTCCAGATATTCTTGGGTTGTCCTTCACGTATTCGTGGCATCCTCCCCGCTGTCCAGTCTGGGAGGAGACACCATGAACCTGAACCAAGGAATCGTTTTGTCGGCAGCCATCATGCTCGCAGGCACCGCGCAAGCTGCTACGTTCGTTTACGTTTCTAATCCGGAGGACGGCAACATCGGGATGTACGAGATGCGGCCCGACGGAACACTGAAGCCCGGCGAGAAGTTCGAGGCCGGCGGCAAACCCGTGAATCCGATGAGCATCAGCCCCGACAAGAAGTTCCTGTACGCGGCCGTGCGATCAAAGCCCTTCACCGCCGTTACCTTCGCCATCGACCACAAGACGGGCGCGTTGAAGAAGGTGGCGACAGCGCCGCTGGCGGAGAGCGTCCCGTACATCCATGTCGACAAGTCCGGCCATTTCCTGCTGTCCGCCTCGTTCATGGGGAATCTGGTCAGCGTTAACCCGATTGGCAAGGACGGCAGGGTGGCCCCGCCGACCCAGGTGGTTCCCACCGGACGCCACGCGCATTCCATCATCACCGATAACACCGGCGAGTGGGTGTTTGCGGCGCACCTCGGAACCGATCAGATCTTCCAGTTCCGCCTCGACAAGAAGACCGGCAAGCTCGTAGCGAACACGCCAGCGACCGTTCAGCTGAAGCTGGGGAGTGGTCCGCGCCACATCATCATGTCGCCCGACAACAAGTTCGCGTACCTGCTCAGTGAGATGGTCGGGACGATAACGACGCTGTCCCTTGACGCCAAGACCGGCCTTCTGACCGAGGTCAGCTCGGCGGCGATCCTGCCGGCCGACAGCAAGCTGGTGCCGGGATCGGTCAGGCTGCCGCCGGTCGCCGGTCAGCCGCCCAAGGATATGTCGAAGGATATCTGGGCCTCCGACCTGCACATCACGCCGGACGGTAAGTTCCTGTACGCCACCGAGCGCACGACCAGCTCCATCGGCGCGTTCAGTGTCGACAGGGCCACGGGCAAGCTGACCTGGCTGTCGAGCACGCCGACCGAGAAGCAGCCGCGCGGCTTCCGGATCGACCCCAAGGGCAAATACATGGTCGTCTCGGGCGAAAAGTCAGAGACGATCTCGGTCTACGAAATCGACGGCTCCACCGGCGCGCTGAAGATGCTGCAGAAGTACCCGACCGGTAAGGGCTCGAACTGGGTCGAGATCGTCAGTTTCTAACGCGGGGACTCTATCGGTCACGCGCCAGCGCGCCATCACGCGCTGGCGCGGGCTTGCGCCAGCGCGTGGTCGATCCGGCGCAGGCATAGGTCCTTGCCGATGATCGACAGGCAGTCGAAGAAGCCCGGGCCGACCGCGGTGCCGGTCACGGCGACCCGCACGGCGTGCACGATGTCGGCG
>DASRQT010000662.1:0-16043 GCA_035696485.1 Polyangia bacterium
TCGGGCGGCCCGGGCACGGCCTGCGCCTGCGCCCCGGCCTGGTGATCGCCATTGAACCGATGCTGAACCAGGGCGGCGCGGGTGTCAGCCTGCTCCGCGACGGGTGGACCGTGGTCACCGACGACGGGACGCTGTCGGCCCACTTCGAACACACTGTCGCCGTCACCGAGAGCGGGCCGCTGGTGATGACGGCGGCCTAGCAGCGGGCACGTTCGGACGCGCTGATTGAAGTTTCAAATGACATTCGCACAAATGGGACTGTATGGCTTGCCGACCGTCCTGACACTGTTCACCGGATGTTACTCCGAGAGAATCTCGTCCGAAGGCTGTATGCCCAAGGTCGTAACAACAGCAATTCCGTTCGACGCCATCGACCCGGCAGGCCCGTCCGGCGCCGACCTCCTGGCAAAAGCCCGAGGGACTTGGACCGGAACCATCACCTGGCTGGACCCCGACCCGTCACTCGTGACCCTGGGATTCTCGCGCCGGAACCTGTTCCACATGCGGCAGCTGTACGAGTCGATTACCGGCGCTTGATCGCTGCCCGGCGAGCCCCACCCTCGATTACCGTGACTGCCCCCTGTGCGTTGACGGCCGCGATGAACGGGCGGGTCCGCGTTTGCCAGATGCGGATCATGCGCGGAAGGGCATGGTCAAATGCGTTGGCGATGGCGTCGCCGCCCAGGCCCGCAGCCACGAGTATGAAGGCGCCAGCGTGAGACTTGATGATCGCTTCGCGCTCGATTGGGCGACGTCGGATTCTCTGGCGAAGCCTTCGTCTATCAGGACGCGCGCGTCAACGCCGGCTTTCCGAAGGCGTTCCGCCACCTTCTCGGTACCTAGGCAGTGGTCAATGAAGAAGACAGGAACTTCACGCGGCCGCGGCATCCTGAGTCCTGGCCATCTCCCACTGTAGAACTCCTTCCACCAGACTGCGATCCATGCGGAACTCGCGCGCGATCTCTTCTACGCCATCGCCGGCGGCAAAGCGCTCGGCCAACTCGTCGGCGGGAACGCGGGTCCCGGTTACGACGGGACGGCCGAATGCGCGCCGGGGGTCGATCTCGATTCTGCGTGGCTCATCCAGGGTTTTGATCCATGGATAGATCCGTTCGATGAGACCGTTGGTGTCCCGGGAGACGCGCTTGAGCGCACCCACCAGAAGGTCCCTCGCGGCAAGTTGGCCGTGTTGAGATGCGTTCACCAGGGCTTTCACGCCGGGATCCTCGTCCACCATTTTCTCCAGCCTTTCGACAAAGAGATTGATTCCGTCGGTGTGGAAGTCCTGGGTGATAAGAGGACGCTCGATATCCAACTCGCGGGCGACATAGTCCAGCGCCTTACGAACGCTCTGAAGGGCGACACCGTGCTGGCGAGTGATGGCAGCCAAGACATGGGCTTCCGCAAGGTTCCAGAAAGACAACGTCCACGGCCGACTGGCGGGAACATGAATGACGGGGCGACTGCGATGACCGCCACCCTTCGTCGCATACGCCTGCCCGCGAACCCATTTGCGCAGAGTGGATTCGGGCAAGCGCAGAAATCCAGCCGCCTCGGGAATCGTGTACGCCGAAACGTCCCGGGGATCTCGGCCTCCGTAGATATCGATCTTGGGCGCTGCCACGGTACCTGTCCTTTACTGCGAAATGAGGCGTGGAGGTAGTTCGTTCACTGAACTACAGTTCAGCCTAGCATGGTTCGTTTGATCTGTCGTCCTTCCCTTCGGCCGGCGCCTCGCGCCGCCGCTGAACGCGGCTACACCTCCACATGAAACGCCGGCTCGAACGCCCGCAGGCTTCGGAGCTCGTTCGGATAGCCGAGGGGGTTGGCGACCACGCGGGTGTTGTCGATCATGTAGTCGCATCGATCGTGCGTGTGCCCGTGAATCCAGAGTTTCGGCTGAAACTTGCGCAGGTATGAGGTCATATCGGAGAGAAAGAACGCATTCAACGCCGACAGGGCGAATCTCGGGGCGACGCTCTGGGGAGCCGGTAGGTGGTGGGTCACGACCACGTCGCTGGCTTCCACCTCGGTGGCGACCACCTTCTCGAATGCGATGTTCTGATCGTAGACCCACGGTTCGAAGTCCTGGATCAGGGAGAAGTCGTTCATGAAGCGCTTGTTCAACTCCCCCATCGAGTCCCGGGGAAACCACATCGTGCCACCGACGAATCTCTGACCAGCGATCAGCACCGCGCCGTTTTCCGGGATCACGACCTCCGGGATCTCTCTCATCAACTTTGCGAGGTTACCGGCGACCTGCTTTGGCGATGACCTGTAGTACTCGTGGTTGCCCGGCACGTAAAGGATGTGCCGGTACTTTCGCGCCAGCGGCTTGAACACGTCTTCCAGATCCTCGTAGGACCGGGCCATGGTGACGTCACCGGCCAACACAAGGACGTCGACGCCCGTAGGGTCGAGTTCGCGGATGAGCTCCGCGCCGCGATCCGCGTGCATCTCGAGGTGGAGGTCGGACATGATTTGCAGCCTCATCCTCTTCCCTTCCGGACGCGCACTTCCAGTCGTTCAGCGCCACATCAGATTACCACCAACGGCGGTCTGCCACGCCGGCACAAGGGAGTGCGAAGATGCGATTGCAACTGCTTGCCCCGGACCGAGACAACGACGATCCCGTTTGACGCCGCCGACATGAGCGACCGGCCAGTTGCAGATCAGCATCGAACGTTCGTTGCCGGGAGCGAAATCGGTGCGACGGTTGCCCCTGGCGCGGTTCCAGGCGAACCGCTCCTGGTAAGTGGTTACATTGATGAACGGAGGGCAACCATGGCCAAGCCATTCAGAGAGTGGACCGTTCTGCCGCACGGCAAGCTGGAACGCGTGCAAGACAACGTGCTGTCGGTGACCGGTTTCCTGAACATGCCGCCGATGGGCCGGGTCACGCGCCGCATGACGGTGGTGCGACTGGCCGACGGGCGGCTGGTGATCTACAGCGCGATCGCCCTGGACGAGGAACAGATGGCCGCCCTGGAAGACTTCGGACGGCCGGCCTTTCTCGTCGTGCCCGGCCCCATCCATCGCATGGACGCGAAGATCTGGAAGGACCGCTATCCGCGGCTGTTGGTCGTCACGCCTGCCGGCGCGCGCGATAGGGTCCAGGAAGTTGTTCCAGTTGATGCCACCGAGGTTGACTTCGCGGACCCCACGGTTCGTTTCATCTCCGTGCCCGGCACGGGCGACCAGGAGGCCGCGCTGATGATCGAAGCCGAGGGCGGCACGACGCTGATTCTGAATGACTTGATCTTCGATCTGGACAATCGCCCCGGCTTCACCGGCTGGCTGTTCAAGACGGTTGGTATGACCGGTGACAAGCCTCATATCCCGCCGCCGGTTCGCATGCGCGAGGTGAAGGACAAGCCGGTCCTGGCGGCGCAGTTTGAAAGCTGGGCACGGCTGGCCAGCTTGAAGCGCGTGATCATCTCGCACGGAGACATCATCACCAAGGACCCGCGCGCCGTGCTTGGTCGCATCGCTGAAGAACTCAGAACCTGAATCGAGAACGCGGAACCATGCGAAAGATCCTTGTAGTCTTGATGTCCGCGGTACTCGCGGGGGTCGTCGGCGCGCTGGTTCTTGTGTCGTGCGCAACACAGTCACCGCGCCCGTCAGCGCAGACGACGGCCACGGTTCCTTACCCGCCTGACGGCGGACTGCCGGTCGTGGCGCCGTCGGGGAACAAGGTGATCGTTCCCGGTGACAAGGCGACCAGCGGTATGGTCACGACGCCGTCCGGCGCCACCACCAGCACCGGCAGCAATGGACAGGCGATCGGCCCCACCATCGGGGCGCCCGGCGGCGCCAACTAACTACTTCAGCGAATCCTCGCACTGGTCGGTGAAGTTCGCCCCGGGCATGTGGAACGTCGTCCACGTGGACTGGGCGCGCGCGGTCACCTGAGCGAGCTTGGGATCCTCCGCGGCGTTGACCTCGAAACGGAATGTGTTGCCGGTCAGGGTGGCGTTGAGGCTGCCACTCGACGACGACACGGGGCCCTTCACCGTCCAGAGATTTTCTTGCGTGACGGACAGAATGTCCGCGGTCGTCACCTCCGCCGCGCCCGACTGCCGGTAGTGCGTGACCGCGGCGCGCAGATCGGGCTCGCCGTTCCGGTCGACGTCGATGTCCACCGCCCACCGATATTCGAGGACGTTCGCCGGCACCCCCGTCCGGTTGAACGTGAGCGGGCCGGGGATCGCGACCACCTCCAGGGTCCACCAGAGCAGCTGGTCGCTGCGCCCGAAATCACCGGCCGCGATCCGGGCAAACGTCGGACATTTTGCCGACGACTGCGATCCCCCGCCCCCTCCACATCCAGCAGGTAAAAGAAGAACGGCGAAAACGGCGGCCTTCAGTGCCCGACACATTCCATCCTTGTCGCCTGAAAAGTCACCCGCCTTGAGCCGAGGACCCCGCCGGTTGCACCTGCCCGACCACCTTCTGCAGCGCCTCGACCGTGATCGGCTTGACCAGGTGGTGGTCGAAGCCAGCTTCGCGTGACCGGCGGCGGTCTTCGGACTGGCCCCAGCCGGTCAGCGCGGCGAGGACGATGGCGCGGCCCCAGGGTTCGGCACGGATCCGCGACGCCAGCTCGTGCCCCGTCATCTTGGGCATGCCGATGTCCAGGAACGCCAGGTCGGGGCGAAAGGCGGTCGCGAGCTCGAAGGCTGCCGCCCCGTCGTGGGCCATGCGGACCTCGTTTCCCATGTCCTCCAGCACCGACGCCAGTGCTTCGGCGCCGTCGACGTTGTCGTCGGCGACCAGGATGCGCAAGCCACCCGGCGACGGCGACGTGGCGATGGAGATCGCCGGCGCGACCGGCGCGACGCTGTCGGCGAGCTCGGGTGTGGCCGGCAACGCCGCAGCTATCGGCGCGGCGACCGGCAGTGACACGATGAACTCGGTGCCGACGGCCGGCGGCGCCGAGGGGTCGCCGCCGTCTGCCAGGGGCGGACTGTGGACCGTGACCTGGCCGCCGTGCATCCCGACCAGGCGCTTGACCAGCGCCAGGCCGATACCCAGGCCCTCGCGCGACTGGTCCACCGGTCTTGCGACCTGCACGAACATCTCGAACAGCTTCGGCAGCAGGTCGGGCGGAATCCCGACCCCGTTGTCGCGAACGCTGATCCGGACCTGAACGCCGGGCTCTTGCCCCTGCCCTTGCTCCTGGCGTTCGACTTTCACGTCGATGCGGCCGCCAGGGTTGGTGTACTTCGCGGCGTTGTTCAGCAGATTTCCGACCACCTGGGCCAGCCGCGTGACGTCGCCGACAATGACGATCGGCTGTGCGGGTTGCGCGATCACAAGCTCATGCCCGAAGGCATCGATCAGCGGGCGGCTGGTCTCGACGGCGCTGGCCAGCACGGCCGCGACCTCGACCCTGGCCAGGCGCAGCTCGATCTTGCCGCGGCTGATCCGGCTGATGTCCAGCAGGTCGTCCACCAGATGCACGATCTGGCCAACCTGGCGCTCCATCATGGCGTGGGTCTTGGCCATCACGACGTCGTCGTAGGGATGCCGGCGGATCACCTCCAGGCCGGTTCGCAGCGGCGCCAGGGGGTTGCGCAGCTCGTGGGCCAGCGTGGCCAGAAACTCGTCCTTGCGTCGGTCGGCGTCGCGCAGGGCCTGCTCGGCCTCGCGCGCGGCCCGGGCGTGCTGACTGATCCCTTTCGCCGTCCACCACAGGAGGCCCGCGAACAGGACCATCTCGACCAGCGTGCGCGCCGCCGTGCCGAAGGCCGTGTCGTAGAGGCCCGCGCGCTCACCCGCGGTCCGGAGCCAGCCGAGAATCAACGGCAGCAACATGATCGGCGGCAGCAGGCGTCGGAAAATGACGCCGCCGGCGTCGTCGCCCCGGAGGGCCAGGAGAAAGCCGTGCTCCGGGACGGCGGCGCAGAGGCCGATGCTCAGCGCGGCGATCATGGTGGAGGTCTGCAGCGCGACCCCGGTGAAGCGGGCAACGGCGTAGAGCTCGCTGGCGCGGTAGAGGTACCCGACGATCCCCAGGGTGGCGATCGCCAGGGGAACGATCGGCAGCACGCTGGCCCAGCGGCGTGCCCGCGTGCCGCCCGTCAGCAGTAACAACCCCGCCGCCAGGAACGAAAACGATATCGAAGCGGGCGGTCCCATGCGGCCGGGCGCCGTGGTCGCGCGCCCACCGCGCACGTCATCGAACAGGAAGGTGTCGATTCCGAGGTTCACGCCGGTGAGGTGCTCGACAATGGTCAGCGCCGCGATCACGGCCACCAGCGACGCGAAGATTCGCACCAGAGCCTTTTGCTTCCCGCCCAGGGCCATCAACAAGAGCGCGCCGCCATTCAACGCGGCACAGAGCGCGGTGTTCGCCTTCATGGTGATGCCCTGCCCGCCCCAGTCGGTCAGGCGCGGGACGCCCAGCGCCCATCCCAGCAAGGCGACGACACCGCCGGCCGCCGCATAGAGCCCGGTCACGGCGCACAGGGTTCGGATCCTCGACATGCGCGGCGATGGTACGGCAAAGCGCGGCACGGGTGTATGGGCCGTGTCGTCGCCCGCCCCGACGTCCGGTGCAAGGTGACACGACCACACCCGGACACGCTGGGGTCGGGTTACCATGCGGCCAATGAGCAACTGGGTCGCGGGCGCCGTGATGCTGGTCGTGGCCGGATGTCAATCCGAACCAGACATCAATACGGGAGGCTGTACGACGAGCGCAACTGTGATCCCGGCTGACGCCGTGGACCCTGCGGGTCCGTCCGGGGCCGCGATGTTCGCGCAAGCGCAAGGCGTGTGGACGGGTTCGGTCACCTGGCTCGACGCCGACGCGTCACTGGTGACGCTGGGACACGTGGCGGGCTCCACCGTTGCAACCGTTTTGGTGTCCAATCCGGGAGAGACCCGCAAAGTAGTCGCGCGAAGCTCCGGGGAATTCGGCTGTTCTTCGCACACCGAGGTGGACGTCGCGGTCGTTCTCCAGACCCAGGATGGTGTCCTCAATGAGTATAGACGGCTTCCGCTTCGGTCGAGTTTCGGCGGGACCCGCAGTGGCGTGACCTTCGACTTCAAGGGCGAGCCCCCGTCCGGAACACTCAGCGTCACGCCGTCAGCCGACCTCAAGATTATTTTTTTCGATTTCTCGATCGGGTTCGACACGTCGGCGACCGGTGGTCTGCGTGTCAGCCTTGAGCGATCGACGAAGGAGTTTAGATCGTTGCAAATGGTTCCGCTTGCGCAATTCGAGGCGAATCGGAGCAACTGAGGTTGATCGCGGTAGGACAAATGGTAGTATGTTCGGTATGACTTCAGTCCGAAAGGTCAAGGTCAGCATCAGCGTTGATGCCGACGTCCTCGCCGCGGTCGACCGCCTGGCTGCCAACGAGGGGACGACTCGAAGCGCCTTCATGGAGCGCTGGCTGCGCCAGCTGTCTCACCGAGCCAAGGTCGCCCGGTTGGAGGAGGAGACCGCCGCGTATTACGACGCCTTGACGGAAACGGAACGGGAAGACGACGCAACCTGGGCCGTGGCGTCGTCGAAGGCCGCGCGCCGGTTGCAGGTCGACCACAAGTCCAGGCGTGCAACCCCGGCGGCAAAACGTGCCCCCGTCCGCCGCCGAGCGTGAGCTGTGCCGCGACGAGGGTTCCTCTACTGGGCACGCCTCGACAAGCGGAGGCCCGTGCTGGTGCTGTCCATCGACGCCCGCAACCAGCGCGCCAGTGATCTCATCGTCGTTCCCTGTTCCACGACTCTGCGCGAGGCGCCAACCCACGTCAGGCTCGCCCGAGGCGAAGGTGGCGTGCCGAAGGCCTGCATGCTCAAGTGCGAGCAGATCACCACGCTTCCCATCGGCGAGCTCGGCACCGTGCCGCTCGGTTCGGCCCTCGCAGCGCCGCGCCTCCGCGATATCGAACGGGCAGTCGCGCGCGCCATTGGTGTCGCCGTCTGACCGGTACCAGCGGTCCGCCGGTCGACCTGGCGCCGGCCGCGGGCATGACCTCGGGCGACTACGGCAAGCCGACGGTGGCGCGCTGGAAGCAGGTCGAGGCCGGCTCGATGCCCTGATCAAACACGGCGCCCCCGTCTGGTGTGCCACAGCAGCACCAGCGCCAGCGCCAGCGCGACGCTTCCACCCGCCGCCAGCGGCGCGTCCGCGACAGTGCAACCGCAGCCGCCGCCGCCCGCCGTCCTGAACCTGCTGCCCGCGCCGCCGTCCGGGCCGCCGCCCGTGCCGCCGCCGGGCGACCCGCCGCCTGCGGCGCCACCACTGCCAACGCCCACGCCACCGCCGCCGTTCGCGCCGCCGCTGCCACCCGCGGCCCCGGGCGGCGAATACGACTGGTTATGCGCGTTCAGCGCGTTTGCGATCATCGCGGAGTTGTCGACGATCTTGTTGCCCTCTCCGACGTCCTCGCGCTGGTAGGCGATGTCCAGCGCCGGCATGCCGTCCAGTGCGCCGCGTTCGAAGCTGTTCCCACACGCGTTGCCTTTGCGCTGGAACCAGACCGAGCGGCCGTCGGCCAGGTCCAGCCGAACCGGGGCTTCGCAGGATCGATACTTCTGTTCGCCGCACAGGATGTTCGCGGTCGCGGTTCGCACGTTGGACAGCCGCGGCAGCTCTTCGTTGAAGATAAACAGCGGGTCGCGATTCATCTCCTCGGGCGAAATGAACGTCGCCAGCCGCGTCAGGTAAGGATGCGCGTCGAACATGGTCTGGCCGTCGCGAAGCGGCTTGACGATCGCCTTGTCGATCTCGTTGGTCAGCTTGTCGGGATCGAACGGCGCGAAGTCAGCTTGATAGCGCTGCCAGTAAAAGGCGTTGTTGCTGTAGAACTCCCTTTCCTGCACACCCATGTCCTTGAGGACGGCAGGGATGGGGATGTAAACCCGCAACAGCGGCAGGGTCTGCCCGAACATGGTTAGCCCCTCGGCGACCAGCGTCTGCAAGAACGCCGGCGGCGTGGTCATCACGCGCAGCTGCGCGAGATTGATCAGCGGATCGGGCCACAGTGCGCGATCCATGATCCGCGCCGTGCCCGCATATTCAGCGATGAAGGCGTTGCCGCCGGCCTCGTCGGCCGCGCGCTTGACCAGATCGTTGTAGTTGAAGCCGCCGCTCAACCAATCGATGCGGGCTTCGTTGAGTTTGATCTCAAAATAGTTTTTCGGGACGGTGCGGGCCTGGCCCAGGACCCACATGTTCACCGGCAGGTCCTTCATTGCGGCGATCGCCGTCAACCGCAGCGGCACGCACGGTTCGGTGCCGGCAAACTTCAACACCACCGGCTGGATGGCCTGGACGTCCTTGCCGTTCAGCAGCTTGATGGCCACGAAGTACTTATTTTCGGTCACGTATTCATCCATGATCGGGATCGACGAATCAGGGACGAAGTACATGTTGTCGGTCAACCATTTGACCAGCTCCGCGCTGCTGGTCGAGTGGATGACGGCGGTGTCGTAGGGCCCAACGATGCCGCGGAAGGCGACGGTGACGCCGGACGCGCCGTCTGCTGATGATGCGTCGGCGGCTCCGGGAAAAAGTGCCGCGTCTTGAACATTCCCTGAACTGGGGGGATACGGCTCCGGCTTGCAGGTGCCCTCCGTCTTCCATTCGGTATTGAACACCGGCCGCGTCGCCGCCCCGACAGCCGTGAACATCCGATCGGTCCCGACCGATACCTCGGGGACGCCGTCGACGGGGACGATCCACGAAAACTTGTCGGCCGGCCCCGAATAAAAGATCTGGATGTGGGCCTCCAGCGTGGTCGCCTGGGTCGCGGGGTTGGTCGTGACCGCGAAGACGATGTTCTCCCCGCTCTGGGCGATGGGCAGCGGATCGAACGGGTTCGGCGGCGGCCGGTTGCAGAACAGCCCCCCACACGCCTGCGCAACGCCGGGCACCCCGCCCCAGAACAGACCCGCAAGCGCGACCGACGTCGTGGCCAGGACAGCGGTGAATCTGGCAGCAGCAGCATGGCGAGTCTTCATGGTCGCAGAGCCCAAGCAAAACGGGGACCGGCCCCCGCAAGCCCCCGGAAACCTGGCCTCACCGTGGGTCACCGCGGTTTCCGGAACCAGGCGGCCGCGACGCAACCGCGACGCCCCGATCAGGTTTAGCCGCAGCGGGGCGCGCCGGAGCGGCCATTGCACCGAATCGCGTTTATTCCGAGATCGTTCTTTCGGCAGGGACCACTAACCCATTCGGGAGGCCCCTCATGCAGACCCCGTTCCGGTTTGTCCGATCCCTGGTCATGGCTGCCTTTTTTGTGGGTGCATGTGGCGAATCGACCGGCGGGGGAACTGCCGGCAGGGGTGGCGCCGATGCCGGCGGGGGCGCCGGCGGGGCGGGAACCGGTGGCAAGGGCAGCGGCGGCGCCGGGACGGCGGGCAGTGGTGGCGCGGGCGTCGCCGGCAATGGAGGAGGGGGTGGTGCGACGGGTGGAACAACGGGCAGCGCTGGCAAGAGCGGCGGTCCCGACGCGCGCGATGGCGGCGCGACCGCTGGCGATACCACCGGCGGCGGCGGCGATGGTCAGCTGACGCCGGCGCGCGGGCTGAGCGCGGGCTGCGGCAAGGCCGCGCCGGCGGGCGATTCGTCGGCGAATTTCCTCAAGCACGACATCGACGTGACCGGCGTCGATCCGGCGTTCATCGCCGCGCACCCCGCCAACGTCGCCGGGTACACCTGGAGCAAGCGAAACTATTTCCTTCGCCTGCCGGCCGGCTACGACATGCAGAAGGGCTACGCCGTTCACTTCGGCGGCGGCGGTTGCGGCAACACCAACGGCATGAGCGGCGAAAACGGCGCGTTCGCCGTGCCGGGCACCGCCGCGACCGGGGCGATCCAGGTCGGGCTCAGCTACGTCTACGACAACGGTGCCTGCTTCAAGGACGAATACGTGAACACGCCCGAGCTGCCGTTCTTCGACGCCGTCATGAAGGAGCTGGACGCGAACTACTGCTTCGACAAGGCCAAGGTCTTCATCGCCGGATACAGCAGCGGTGCGTGGGAGGCCTACACCCTGGCATTCGCACGCGGCGGCGTCATCCGCGGCATCGCCACCGCGGCCGGCGGGCTGCGCAAGGATCGACCCACGCCCAGCCGCATCCCGTTCGCCGCCATCTTGCTGACCGGCGCGGGCGACACCTCCAACCCGATCACCGGTGCCACCGGGTCGGCGCTGGCGCGCGATCTGGTGCTGCAGACCAACGGCTGCGTCGGCACCGCCACCGTCGACTGGCCGGCCATGCCATCCTGCAAGCAATACACGGGCTGCCCGGCCGCCTACCCCGTCATCTGGTGCACGCCGGACGGCGGCCACACGGACGGCGGTGGTGGCTACCGCGCGGTCATCAGCAATTTCTGGGATGCCGTCCCCCCGGCACCCTGACCGCTTCGCTTCGACTCAGTCGACGACCCCTGATCGAAAAGTCGCGAGTCCGTCGCGGGCGCACGACAATGGCCGTGCCTGGCGAGCCTGAGGACCCACGATCGCGGTGTTGGCCGCGCATTGGTCCCGGTCTTGCTGCGCACTGGCTAACGAACCGCGAATTCTGCAGTTCCAATTGGAGATCCAGCTCATGATGGCGCCAATGAACCCAGCCGCTGCACCCCTGCCAGATCGATTGTGGAATGTGGCCCGGCGGGTCTCGGCCCTTGCCGCTCTAATGGTGGCGCTGCCCGCCTCGGGGTGTGGCGACACCCCTTCCACCCCTGCCACTGGCTGTACGTCCGCGTCAGGAACCATCTGCACCTGGGCCGGCACGGGCGAGCCGGCCTTCAACGGCGACGGCCTGGCGCTGCGGGCGTCGGCGCTGTACTGGCCGATGGACGTGGAATTTGCGCCTGACGGCGCGGCGTATGTTCTGGACTGGCAGAACCACCGCGTGCGTCGCGCCGACCCGGGCGCCGACGCCGTGCTGAAGACGGTCATCGGCACCGACGAGATCGGCGACGGTCCCAATCCCGACATGGGCAGCGAGGTGCCTCCCGGCGTGCCGGGAACCACCATCAACTTGAACCACCCCACCGACATCCAGATCGCCTCCGACGGGACCCTGCTGCTGGCGGCCTGGCACAATCACAAGGTTCGCCGCTATTCGCCAGCGACGGGACTGGTCGAGCTGGCGTGCGGCAGCAAGCCCGGGTTTGCCGGCGACGGAAGCCCGGCGGCAGCGGCGCTGCTGAATCAACCCAAGTCGCTGGTCATCAACCCGCGCACCGGCGCCATCTTCGTGCTCGACACACGTAACTTCCGCGTGCGCCGCATCGATCCGGAAGGACAGCATCTCATCAACACGGTGGTGGGGGTCGGGACCGTCGGCTTCTCCGGTGACGGCGGGCCGCCGGACGCCGCCCAGCTCAAGTTTCAGAAGCCAGGCGACAACCCGGAGCCGGGCGGCGCGCTGGCCCTGGACCAGCAGGAACGCCTTTACATCGCCGACACCGAGAATCAACGCATCCGCCGCGTCGACTTTGCAGCCAACACCATCGAGACCGTCGCCGGCACGGGCATGCCCGGATTCTCCGGTGACGGCGGGCCGGCGACCGAGGCGGCGCTCAACTATCCGCGCGACATCGAGATCGGGCCCGACGGACGCCTCTACATCGCCGACAGCGACAACCACCGCGTGCGCGCCGTCGACCTCGACACGGGCATCATCTCGACCGTCGCGGGCAGCGGCCAGGTTGGATTCCGCGGTGATGGCGGCCCGGCGAATCTGGCCAGCCTGGCGCGCCCGTTCGGCGTCGCGTTCGACGCCGCCGGCGATCTCTTCATCGCCGACACCTTCAACAACCGAATTCGCAGGGTGGTGCGCTGATGACAACGCGTTTGCATGTCTTGCGATTGTGCGCGGTGGTTGTGCTGGGCGGCACCGTCACCGCTGGCTGCGGCGACGACAGAAGCGAACAGCAGGTCGCCTGTCCGCCGGTGAGCGGCAACATCTGCACGGTCGCCGGCACCGGCATCGCGGGCGACGGCACCGACGAGACCGACGCGCTGGCGACCCGGTTGTACCAGCCGCAGGACGTGACCGTGGGCCCCGACGGGCGCCTCTTCATCGTCGACTGGAACAACCATCGCATCCGCGTGCTGGACCCTGACGGCAAGCTGCGCGTGGTCGCGGGCGTCGGCGAGCTGGGCTTCAACTCGGATGATCCGGCGATCAGTCGCCTGAATCACCCGACCAACGTCGCGTTCAACCCGCAGGGACAGATGGTCATCGCCGCCTGGCACAACAGCCGGATCAAGACCGTCGACCTGGCCACGATGGAGCTGGTCGACACCTGCGGTGACGGCGGACGCGGCTTTGCCGGCGACGGGGGCCCGGCGGCGACCGCTCGTCTCGACCTGCCGGTGGGCGTGGTGTTCGACAAGGCCGGCAACCTGATCATCGCCGACCAGGCCAATCATCGGCTGCGCATGGTCGATGTCGACACGGCCATCATTCACACCATCGCCGGGATCGGCGCCTGCATGGATCCCGCCGGTTGCCCGCTGGGCGACGGCGGGCCGGCGACCAAGGCGCTGCTGTCATTCCCGCTGGGCCAGGCCGCGCGCCCGGGGGGGCGCATCGCGATCGACGGCCAGGGGAATCTCTACGTCGCCGACACGTCACACTTCCGCCTGCGCAAGATCGACAGCGACGGCATCATCACCACGCTGGCCGGAAACGGCGAACGCGGCGCCACCGGCGACGGTGGCCCCGCCACGGCGGCGACCTTGAGCCGCCTCACCGACGTGGCCGTGGGTCCCGACGGCCTCATCTATATCGCCGACAACGAGAACAGCTGTATTCGCGTGGTCACGCCCGACGGCAACATCAGCAGCGTCGTCGGCCAGTGCGGTCAGCGCGGGTTCGCCGGCGACGGCGCGCCTGCCGCGAGCGCGTTGCTCGACCGGCCGTACGGAATCGCCACCGACCCGGCCGGGAACCTTTACATCGCAGACACACACAACAACAGGATCAGGGTTGTTTACCACTAGCGGCGGCAACGCCCGGGGGCCATCCATGCACAAGCACCATCGCGGGCAGAACAGGTTCTGGCAGGTCGTCGGGTTGTCGGCGGCGATGGGGGCAATGCTCTCGTCGGGGGCGCCGTCACCGGCGTATGCCTGCGGCGGGTTGTTCTGCAACGCCCCGCCGCCAGATCCCTTCGCGCCGCTGCCCATCGCGCAGACGGGCGAGAACATCGTCTTCTCGGTCACCAAGACGGCCGGGGTCGTCACCGGCGTCGAGGCGCACATCCAGATCTTCTATTCGGGACCGGCCAGCAAGTTCTCCTGGATCGTCCCGGTTGACGCCCTGCCGACCATCGGCGTCGGCAGCGACCGGATGTTCACCTCCGTCGCCGCGGTCACGCAACCCACGTTCACCACCGACTGGGTCACCGAGGGGACCTGCAAGGTGAATTCGATGGGCGACCCGAGAAATGCCGGGGCGCCCGGGCCCTCGGCCGGCAGCGGCGGCTCCGCCGGAGGCATCATCGGCGACTCGGGCGTGAACGTGGCCTTTCGCGGCGTGGTCGGACCCTTCGACGCCGCGGTCATCAAGTCCAGCAGCAACGCCGAGCTGGTGAAGTGGCTGAAGGACAACGGCTACTTCGTCGCCGACTCGGCCGTGGCGATCATCGACCAGTACGTGTCGGAGAACAAATACTTCGTCGCGCTCAAGCTGCTCAACGGCAAGGACGTTCAGGCCATCCAGCCGGTGGTCCTGAAGTTCGCCGGCAGCGAGCCGTGCGTGCCGATCCGTTTGACCGCCATCGCCGCGCAGAAAGATCTCTCGATCAACCTGTGGGTGCTGGGCACCGCGCGCACCGTCCCCAAGAACTACTTCGAGATCAAGCTCAACGACGCGCGCATCGACTGGCTGAACGGCAGCAACAACTACAGCGACCTGGTCAAGCAGGCCGCGAACGAAGCTGGCGGCAATGCCTTCATCGCCGAATACGCCGGGGCGTCCTCGGTGATGAAGGGTCAGCTGTGGCCGAACGGGGCCATCAACCTGGCCCGGCTGCGCCTTGAGGTGACGCCGCCGCCCTATCTGAAGATGGTGGTCAGTCAGGGGCTGACCATGTTCGCGCAGACGCTGAGCCTGCTGCGCCAGCACATCCCGCTGCCCAAGCGCCTGGCCGACATGGGCGTCTCCGAGTCGGAGTTTTACAACAACAACCAGTTCTACTGGGACAACTACCGGGCTGACTTCGCGCCGTTCGACGCCAACAAGCTGACCGACGACATCGACACCGCGGTCGTGACGCCCCTGCGGGAAGGACAGGCGACCTTCGATGCGCAGCCGTACCTGACGCGGCTGGCGACTTTCCTTTCACCCGAGGAGATGGGGACCGATCCGATCTTCATCTTCAACGACGAGCTGCCGACCGTGTCCAACGTCCACAAGGCCACCGCGCACGTCCTGTGCGGCGACCAGCGTTACAGCTATTGCGAGGCGCCGGTCCGCGTGGAGGTCGAGGGCGGTCAGACCCTCTTCTTCAAGCGTGACCCGAAGCTCCCGTGCGGCGGCGCGTTTCAGAGAGGCGACGTGGACAAGACGCCGGCGCTGGGGATCGCCTACCAGCGTGAGGAGGTCGGCGAGGGAGTGAAGAAGATCGACAACACGGCCGCCATCGCCAGCGCGCTGTCCGCGCACAACGCGGTGGCCTCGGGCACGGACGGCTGCGGGTGCAGCCTGGGCGGCGGGCCCATGGCCGCCAGCGCCGCCGCCGCGCTGATGCTGACGCTGGCCCTGCTTCGCCGGTCGCGTCGCTAGTCTTGCCAGTCGATCCGTAAGCGGACCCACGCCCGAAGATGCCGAAACTTCGGGGTCAGGGGTGTTCGCCATTCTTCTGAGCCACTTTTCCGGGAAATGGCATACAGCGGAATGTGAAATCACTGCGCGCTCGGAATGTGACGGCACCGCGGGTTCTGCTCCAGGTGGTCGCCGTCACCGGTGTTTGCGTCTTCATCACCTCCGGTTGTGCGCGAGAACGCGCGCCCATCAACCGCGTCCAGGCCGCCGCGCTGGCCAAATCGTTCTTTGTCGGGCCGCA
>DASRQT010000663.1:0-9863 GCA_035696485.1 Polyangia bacterium
ACGTCAGCGTGGCAGCCGCGGCCGCAAAAACCAAAACAGCGGAACACCCGCGAACCATTCGCTGATACTGCCCCGATTTTCATGCGTTTGTCATCGATATCGGATTTCCAATTGTGCCCAGAACGGTGGTCCAATCGTATCTATGGCGCCGCGAAGGGGCTTTGCGGGTAGTGGGCCAGCAGGTCTGCCGCGTCGGCGTAGATGGCGATGCAACCAGAGGTTTTCAGCCAGTCGGCGGGGAACCCACCTGACAGAACGCCGATGGTGGGCAGTCCGATCTTCCCGGCGGCCTGCGCGTCGTACGGCGTGTCGCCGACCACCATCACGCTGGCGACGTCGGGATGTCCCATCGCGGCCAGGGCGGCCTGGAAGATATCGGGGTAAGGTTTTGATCGCTGCACATCGTCCGCCGAGGTTTCGCTTTGCACGAGGTCGTCGATCTGCGCCAGGCGCTTGTAAACCGCGACCTCGTCGGCCTTGGCTGATGACGCCAGGCCGATGGCAATTCCGTCGCCACTGATTTTCTCAAACAACGGACGGATCCCGGGCAGCGCGCGGACCTGCGGCAGATAGTCTCGTTGGTAAATCGCGCCGCGATACGCCTCCAGCTCCTTCCCGAACCGGGACAGTTCGGCCTCCGAGAAAAACACCGGTAGCAGCTGGTCGCCGCCCTTGCCCATCTGTGCGTGCACGTCTTGCAGCGGGACGTTCTTGCCAAAGTGCAGAAACGCCTCGCGCCAGGCACGGGCATGAAGGTCGACTGAATCGACCAGTGTTCCGTCGATGTCGAAGATGGCGGCGCAGATCATGAAAGCCCACGGTCACCATAAGCATTGCATCGGCCGTCACAACCAACACGCGGGCGCGATGGTCACGGTTTGGACGACGCGGCCACGATGCCGTTTGCCCAGGCCTCAATGCAGGCCGTGTCTTGTGTACCGAGCTTCGGCAGCAACCTCGGCATCTGGACGCCGCACGGAGGCATCGCCAGCCTGATCTTGTCCAGGAACAGGCCCCGGGCCGGTAGCGTCCGCGCTTCCAGAAAGACGAGGTTCTTGCCCTTGCATAGTGACGTGCTCGGGGCAGTGACCGGCGTGCTCATGCCGACCAGTTTCTTGTCCCAGTCTGTGACCTCCATATCAAACCCGCCATTGGTCGCAGCGGTGGCCGTGCTGTGACAGGCGAGGCAGGCAGCAAGGATGGTCTGCGCGCGATCGCAGCCCAGAACGGGCGCTGCCATGTCGACGTTCGAAGCATCACCGCCATCGGTGAATTCGGGCGACAAGGATCCCGGTCCACATCCAGCGACGGCGCCCAGCAGCAGGCCGAGGCCGACTACCAGAACATCTTTGGCGCGGGCCATTTTTTTCCCCACCGTGGTTGTCGAACTGTGCCGTGGTTTTTGACGGTCGGCCGGGGCGCGGTCCCCGGGCCCTGTTTTCGTTGACAGGGCAACGCGGCACCGACACCGTGGATGGCACAAATGATATCCGCGCGTTTTGTTGTCCTAGTGCCCCTGCTGATAGCCGTAGGGTGCGGGTCGTCGCCGTCGACGCCGGGCGGGGCAGGCGGAGGAGGTGGCACCGCGGCGGCCGGTGCTGGCGGTGGCTCTGACGCGGGCGGTTCGGCGTCAGGAGGTACGGGAGGACGCGACGCAGGCATTGGCGGCGCTGACGAGTCGGGCGGCGGCGCGGGCAGCGGCGGTGCTGCCGGCGGTCCGGGCGACGCCGGTGGTTCGGATGCCCCGCCCATCAGTTGCACGCCCGGCAGCGGCACCGAACCGGTCGGCGCTGGATCGCTGCTCGACAGAAAAACCTGCCTGGTTTGGCAAAAGATGGTTTCCGGCGCGATGACCAACAAGCAGGCGGCGAAATATTGCGACGAGCTGACCCAGGACGGGTTCTCCGACTGGCGCACGCCCAGGCCGGAGGAGCTGGCGACCTGGCCGAACCTGACCGCCGATTCGAACGCGTATATCACCGGCCCCACGTACATCCCTTCCACAGCAGCGTCAGTCGCCGAAGGCTGCAGCGGCAACAGCCACTCGTGCAACCTCACGGAGTACAACGCCGGCTCGATCGCGTGCGCGTGGCAGGGCGTCGGTTTCGTCGGGCCGGCGGTTTGCGTTCGCAGCACCGCCGCGCCCGCGTCGCTCGCGACCACCTACGCGGCTGCGACCTGCGACGCGTGCCGCGCCCATGTCACGGGCGCAGCGCCCGAGTTCAAGATCGCCGACTGCCTCGGGCTCTAGTCTTGCCTAGTCTTGCATTCACCGGCGGGAGCCATAGCTTCAGTTTCCCTTTGCTTGCGAGGAGGATGCCATGGCGACCATCACCGTCGACAGCGAGAACTCAACCCCCATTGACCTGTATTATGAGGATCACGGCGCCGGCGACCCGGTGGTCCTGATCCACGGCTGGCCGCTGTCCGGCCGGTCCTGGGAAAAACAGGTACCCGCCCTGATTGCCGCCGGGTATCGCGTGATCACCTATGACCGCCGCGGCTTCGGCGATTCCAGCAAGCCCTGGACCGGTTACGACTACGACACCCTGGCCCAGGACCTTGATCGGGTCCTGACCAAGCTGGACCTGCGAAAGGTCAGCCTGATCGGGTTCTCGATGGGTGGCGGCGAGGTGGCGCGCTATCTCGGGGCGTATGGCGCCGGCCGGGTGCGTAAGGCGGCGTTTATCGCGGCGGTGACGCCCTATCTCCTGAAAGCGGCGGATAACCCACCCGGCGTGGACGTCAGCGTCTTCGACGGCCTTCGCCAGGGTTTGACCCAGGATCGCCTGGCGTTCCTGTCGAATTTTTTCCCGAATTTTTACAACGCCGATGTGCTGCGCGGCTTGCGCGTCAGCGATGATCTCCTGCGTCTGGCCTGGACCATCGCCGCGGGCGCCTCGCCCAAGGCGACCCATGACGTGATCGCCTCCTGGGGGACCGACTTCCGTGCCGATCTCAAGCGCATCGACGTGCCGACGCTGATCGTGCACGGGGACGCCGATCGCATTGTCCCCTTCGAGGTGTCGGGGCAGCGGATGCCTGAGCTGGTCAAGGGCAGCCGCCTTGTGCTGGTTGAAGGCGGCCCACACGGTCTCAACTGGACGCACGCCGACGAGCTGAATCGCGCGCTGCTGGAGTTTCTTCGTGCCGAGGGTTGGCGAGCTTCGCGTTCCAAGTTGGTGGATCTGACGCAGCGCTAAAAAAGTCTCCCGCAAAACATTCAGACGTGAGACAAACGCCGCATTACGTCGTGACACGGCTGACGAGAGCACAAAGGCGGATCCGCTACATGGCGCCGGTCTCGGTGGCGGCGCTGGGGGAACAGTCGCGGATAGCGGGCGAGGCGATGAATCTCAGCGTCGCCGGCATGCTGGTCCGTTCCGCGGCCGCGTGCGCGCCCGGCAGCGAGGTGTTCTGCGACGTGGCATTGCCCGATGGCGTCTCGCGTCTCAAGGGGCGCGTCACCCGCCTGCAGACCCTGAATGAGGGAACGGGGATGGCAATCCAGTTCCTGGACCTGACAGAGCAGGACGCGGCCATGCTGCACGATTTGGTCGAACGGCGGTCGCTTTCCATGGGGACGCCCGGTCCGGGGCCGCTGCCGTCGGTCATCATCGCCGACGATATCGGCTCCGACCTGGGCGCGCTGACCGACAACACCGAGGTTGGTCCTGCGCCCGTCCCGGTATCGCCGCGTCCCACCTGGTTCGCCAGCCCTGCTGTGATCGGAACCGCCGTCGCGTGCGCGCTGGGGGTCGCCGCACTGGCCTGGTTTCTTGCCGAGCGCCCCGCGGTCGAGATGTCGGCTGCCCCGGGCGGTGCCGTGCAGGCAGCGGCGCCGCGCCCGTCGATCGTCCCGCCAGCGCCGCAACTGGTTCCGCCGCCGCCGGTCATCGTGCCGACGCCGCCGCGCGTCGTCCCGATCGACAATCCGGTGCTGGCCGCTGCCGTCGGCCAGCTCAAGGGCAAGGGCAAGGGGCTGTCACCCCGCAGCAAGCGTCCGCGCCCGCCGGCAGCGCTGACGTTCGACCCCAGCACGCAGCAATATCGGTTGGCGGAGAGTGTCGCCCTGGATCTCGGCGGTGCCCGGTTGACCAACGTCGCCGGTTTGAGCGCAATCCCGCGCGCGAACCTTCGTGGCATCGACGTGGCCGTCATTCCAGAAGCCACCGAGATGCGCGTCGAGCTGGCGCAGCCGGAGGCCGACAGTCAGTACGGTATCCAGATCACCCCGTCCTGGAAGACGGTGACCGCCATCTCCGAGAAAACCGCCGCCGGCTTCACGATCAAGTTCGGCAGCGCCGCGCCGGAGTCCGCGCGGATCGACTGGTTCCTGGTCCGCTGAAGGCTCTTTCGGGCCCTGGCGCTAGAACGTCTTGGTCCAGGCGGCCTCGTCAAAGCCGACCAGCGCCACGCCGTCGCCGGTGACCAGCGGCCGTTTGATGAGTTTTCCGTCGGCGGCCAGCGCGGCGATGGCGTCGGCGTCGCTGGTGGCGTCCAGCTTGTCTTTCCAGCCACCGGCTCGATAAGACTCGCCCGACACGTTGAACATCTTTCTGACCGGGACGGCGGCGGCCTTGCGCACGCGATCCAGCTCGGCGCGCGACGGCGGTTGCTTGACGATGTCGATCGAGCGGTAGGTGACGCCGCGCGCGTCCAGCCACTTCAACGCCTTCCGGCAGGTGCTGCATTTTGGGTACTGGTAGACCGTGACAGTCATGGGACGTTTCTACACAATCAAGGGGGGCTGCACATGCAATACCGTGCCGGCAGGGGCAGATGATCGACGACGGCGCCGCGCTGGAACGCCTGGCGACCCTGCTGCGCGGGCGCCGTTTCGTGGCGCTGACCGGGGCGGGGTGCAGCACCGAGTCAGGAATTCCGGACTATCGCGGCGAAGGGCGAACCGGACCGCGGCAGCCCATCCAGCATGACGCCTACCTGCGCCGACCCGAGGTCCGGCAGCGTTACTGGGCGCGCGCCACGCTGGGCTGGCTGCGTTTTTCGGCGGCGCAGCCGAACGCGGCTCATCGTGCGCTGGCGATCCTTGAACAGGCGGGGCCGCTTGCCGGCATCATCACGCAGAACGTCGACCGCCTTCACCACGCCGCCGGCAGCCGCCGCGTCGTCGAGCTGCACGGTGCCCTCGCGGAGGTCCGCTGTCTGGCCTGCGCCAGCATCGAAAAACGCGACAGCGTCCAGGCGCGCCTGTTGACGGAAAACCCCGACTGGGTCCAGCACGCCGCGGCTGTCGCTCCCGACGGCGACGCCGATCTGCCCGAGGAGGCGGTGACGGAGTTCAGGGTGGTCCCGTGCGCCGCTTGTGGCGGCGTGCTGATGCCCAACGTGGTGTTCTTCGGCGGCAACGTGCCCGAGGCGACGGTGCGCGCCGCCTGGGACCTGTTCGACGCCGCGGAGGTGCTGCTGGTCGTCGGCTCGTCGCTGACGGTCTATTCTGGATTTCGGTTTGTGCGCCGGGCCAGCGAGCGCGGCGTCCCGGTGGGCGTGATCAATCTCGGCCCCACCCGGGCCGACGACGCCGTCCAGGTCCGCGTCGCGGAACCCGCGGGCGAGGTGCTGCCGCGGTTGGCGGCCGCGTTGACCGGCCACCAGATGGAAGGGGCGCCTGCTACTTTCCGGCCGCGCTCCAGCTCTTGAGATCTTTGGAGCGCGACAGGCCGAGCTTGTTGTCACCGCGGCCCGCGTGCGAGGTGCCCTCGGTGCGGCCGGCGTACACCAGGTAGAAGTATCCGTCGCGCGCTCGCCAGTCGACGAGGAAGGCGGCGTTGGCCTGGTGATCGCTGTTGAAGCCCTCGCCCGCGACCTGCACCCTGACGCCGTTCTGCCACGATAACCAGTCGTTCTCGTCGGTGCCGGCACCGGCCATCGTGTATAGCCAGGGTGCGTGGGGTTCGTAGTCGGTGCTCAGCAACTGCCACTTGCCGTCGATGCGCAAGAACTGGAAGTTCTCGTGGGTGAGGCCGTTGTCGCGGCCGCCCGTCGCCGGCAGCGCGGGCAGGCCGTCGCCGACAAAACGCCAGCTACCGTCCAGCGCGGTCGCCACCGCCAGGCGGGTGCGATCGGCGCCGACCCGTTCCTTCCAGAACAGAAACAGGCGGCCGTTGTCATTGCCGATGGCGGCATCAATGGCCCGTTTACCGCCGGTCAGCGCCGCGCCCAGCGGCCGGGCGGCGCTCCAGGTGCCGAGATTGGGCGACGTCGCGTAGAAGAGCTGGTTCGGTTTCCCCGCCAGATCGCCCCACGAGTTGAACGTCATCACGTACTGCGCGCCAATGAGCTGCACGTCGGGTGAGCACATCCCCAGCCAGCCGTCGGCCTTGCCGTCGAACAGCACCGTCGCCGCGGCGAAGGTCTTGAGGTCGGTGGACGATGTGGTGGCGACGTGGCATCGCTCCATCCCGGCGTCGGCGAAGAACGCCGAGAAATAGAAGCGGTAGGTGTCGCCGACCAGCACCATGGCCACGTCTTTTACCGACCAGCCGTCGTGCGCGTAGATGGGATTGCGCAGCCCCGCCCACAACGCCGACGGTCCGGGTCCACCGTCCTGACCGGAGACGCCGGCGGCCGCGTCACCGCCGCTTCCTGCGGCGCCGCCGGTTCCCGCCCCGCCGTCGCTGCCCAAGCTCCCACCGCTGGCGCCTCCGCTTCCGCCGCTTCCCTGAGGCGTGCCGCCGCCCGTGCCGCCGGAACCCATGGACGAACCCCCCGAACCAACGCTGCCGCCGCTGCCGGTCGGGTTACTGCTGCCGCCGCTGCCAGTCGAGGGAGGTGGCGCGGCGCCGTTGCTTCCGCAGCCCCATATCGTCATGGCCGCCGCGAACAGCGCGACGCCAGACACGAAAGGCAGACCGGTATTGCTCGACAAAAGTCTCTCCTCGGCTGGCTGTGACCCACCCTCTTGCAGCTACTTCTTGATGTTCGGAAGCGCTCCGTGAACAAAGCGCGGATCGCCAAAGGTGTCGGTCTGGACGCCAAAGCTGTTCAGGATCGACACCATCAGGTCGCTGTTGGACGCGTCGGTCGGCGACGACGCGTCCGGGTCGGTGCCCGCGTTGTAGCGAATGCAGCGACCCTGCCTGAAGTACCCGCCGTTGCTGCCCGCCAGCGTGAACGGCATGTTGAGGCTGTGGTGCGCCGCCCCGTTGCTGAGGCAGCTGGTCCACATGACCAGCGAGTTATCCAGCAAGGTGTCGGAGCCACCCGAATCGGGGATGGCGTCCATCCTGTCCAGCGTCTTGCCTAACTGCTGCGCGTACCACTGGTCGACCTTGACCAGATCGGGGTCCTGGGCGTGCGACATGTTGTGGTGGCCCTTGAGCACCGGCTGCGGCAGCCACGGGTACTGCAGGTTGCTCTCGCTGTACGCCCACATGAACGTCACGATGTTGGTCAGCCCGCAGCTGACCGCCTGGACCATGATGCTGGCCATCATGTCGGCGACCGCCGGGAAGTTCGCCGGCAGCATCGCCCAGCGCTTCGACGCGGCCCGATCGGTCATGGGCGGCGTCAGGGCAGTGGCCTGGCAGGTGGTGTTGATCACCGCGGTCAACTGGGTCTCGATTCGCCGGATCGAATCACTGTGAAGCTGCAAGAGCTGGCGATCGCTGGTGCCCAATTTTGTTTGCAGCCGCTGGAAGTCGCCGACCACCGTGTCGAGGACGCTCTGGTCCAGGAACCGCCGTTTGTCGGCGGCGGCGGTGCTCATCGAGCTGTCGCCGAATACTTGGGTGAAGAGCGCGTACGGATCGCAGATCGGCGTGCGCGGTTTCGCCGGGCCGTCGTAGCTGAGACGTTTGTCAACGTAGCGGTCGGTGAGATTTTCGTCGACCTGAACGCCGATCTCCAGCGACGGGAACTTCACCTTGCCCGCGAATAGCGTCGTCGCGAGCTGCTGGTCGATCGAGATGCCGTTGGCCAGGCCGGCGTCGACGACGGTGTTGTTCCCGCCCACCAGCGTGCGCCCGGTCAATAGATTTCCGATCCCCTTCTGGTGGCCGCCGGGGTGCCCGGCCTGGAACTCCATCCGCGCTCCGACCAGCGAGACGCGGTCCAGGATCAGCAGCTTGGCGGCGTGTTTCTGCAGCGGATTGAGGAGCAGGCCCGGGCCCGCCAGCGCAGCTCCGCTGGAGATGTCGATGTCGGCGCCGGCCATCGGCAGCCGCCAGGAGTTGTACAGCATGCCGTTGGGGGAATACATCACGATGAACCGTTTCTTGGGGACAACCGGCACCTGTGCGTGGGCGTAGAGGCTGTCGAGGCCGACCACAAACGGAACCGTCGCCGCCGAGACGCCCAGGTCGCGGAGAAATCGCCGTCGGGTGATGTCGTGCGTGCGCATTGCTTTACTCACGGCTCGTTCCGGCGGTTGAGAAAGACCTCGGTCTGCGTCAGCGCGGTCAGCAGCTCTCGCAGGTTCTGTCCCGACTTGCTGAAGGTCATTGCCAGCGCTTCTGTGACCGGTGGGTCGGCGTTGATCTCGTCGCGCTTGGCGGTGAACCGGTAGAGGTGACTGACCAGGCAGGCGGTCGAGCTGGCCGACTTGCTGGCGCGGTCGGCGAACTCGGTGGCGCTGGCCAGCGGGCCGTCCAGATCCCCGGTGCCGGTGACGGTGACCGCCGTGTTCACCGGCTGCCCCACGTCGTCGGTGGTGCGAAGGCGCCCGATGGTGTCGTAGCTTTCGAACACGAAGCCGATCGGGTTGATGCGCACGTGGCAGGCCTGGCAGGTCGCGGGCATGGTCAGGTGCTCGAACTGCTGCCGGGTGCTGACGCCCGGCGGTGGCGGCGTGAACGGCGGCACGTTGGCCGGCGGATCGGGCAGGGGCTGGCAAAGGATCCGATCCCACATGAAGACGCCGCGTTTGATGGGGTGGCTGGCGGTGTCGGTCGCCTCCAGCGCCATCAACGCCGGGTGTGTCAGAACGCCGGCACGCTGCTTGGCATCGACGGTGACCCTGGTCAGCGCCGTCCCGGTCGCGGTCAGGCCGAACAGCGGCGCCACCGCCGCGTTGACGAACGCGATCCGCCCGGTCAGCAGCGTCGTGAGGCTGTCCTTGTCCATCCACAACGCGTCGTTGATCTGGGCGTCGAATGAATCCCGGATGCTGGTCGCGACCTCGGGCGTGTAAAGCGCCGCGTACATGCCGTTCTTGCTGACGGGAATCTCGAGAAGATGCAGCCACTGCTGGTAGAAGTTCCGCGCGCCGTCCTTGGCCTTGGGGTCGGCCAGCAGGCGCCGCGCCTCGGCCTCGATCTCGGCCTTCGTCCCCAGTTGATTGGCGGCGGCCTTCGCGCGCAGCATGTCGTCGGGCATGGTGGCCCACAGCAGGTACGACAGCCGGCTCGACATCGAATACCCGGTCACCGGGACGACGCCGGGGCCCTTGGCCGCCTCATCCAGCTCCAGGTGATAGAGAAATGCCGGCGACTGCAGGATCGCCTCCAGAATCGCCTGGATGCCGGTCGCGAAATCATACCTGGCCGCCACCGTGGTGTAGAGGCGGGTGAGCGACGTCTTCTGGGCATCTTCCAGCGGGCGGCGATAGGCGCGCGGTCCGATCTTGTCGATGAACTGCGACGCGCACGCGGCCTCGGCGCCCGCCGCCGGCATGCACGGCAGAAGCTGCGGAAGCTGCGTGATCGCCTGCCCGGCCAGCTCGATCGCCGCCGCCCGATACGTCCGGCTGGCCGCCTCCGAAGCGCTGCCGCCGACGCGGAACCCACCGCTGGATGAATCGGGATCGAGCGGCGTCGTCAGCTTGACCGACGCGCCCAGCAAATCGCGGACGGTGTTGGCGTACTGGGCGTTGGTCAGGCGCCGCAGCGGTTCGACCTGAACCG
>DASRQT010000664.1:0-11205 GCA_035696485.1 Polyangia bacterium
GCGGGATCAACTTCTTGCCGGCGACGGCCGGGCTCAGCTCGAAGCGGTACAAGAACTCCGGCATCTGCAGGACCGCCGTGATCACGGCCTCGACGCCCGCATTGAAGCTGGCGCCGGTATCGCGGCCGACCTGCCAGACCGACATCAGCACGGATGCCTGATCGGCATCGATGGGGCGCCGGAAGGCCTTGCCCGCGAACGAAGCGATGAAGCTCTTGGCGCACGCCGGCTCGCCGGTGGCGGGATCGCAGGTCAGAACCCGAGACAGGCGGTTCTTGACAACGTCCTGCGCGAGCTTCTCGGCGATGGTCAGGTACTGAAACGTGAGAACCGGCGGCGTCTGCTGTTCGGACGCCTTGTTTCGAAACGGGTAGTCCTCGGTCGTCAACTCGGGGGTGAAGTCCATCGTCACGGCCGACACGTCACCCAGCAGATCGGTCACCGAATTTATGTAGTCCGCGTTCGTGAGCCGCCGCAGAGGCGTCGCGTCCACGTCCGTGACGTCGACGCATTCCTTGGGCGTGTTGGGATTGGGTGGAAGCACGCCGGGGCCTGGTTTGCCGGTGCCGGGGTCGGGAGGCATCCCAGGCGCACTGATTTGCCCATTGCAGGCAAGCGTCAGAAGGACACACGCAATCGCCGCAGTTGTAGATTTGGACATGTACATAGAGTGCCCCCCAGCCTTGCGAATGGTTCACTGGAAATGGAAAAAAAAGCGTTTGATTAGGCGAAGTTGGGACAGTTCTAAATGGCCCTAACCGGCCCTTACCAACTAGCTACGATTGAGGGACCGCCTTGGACTTCGGCGACCAAAGACCGGCTCTGGAAAGAATCTTTCGAATTGTCTCCTTGGCCAGTTTGATGCCGTGCCGCTCGGCCAGCTTGTCGCGCACCAGCGTGGGACCCGAGCCCTGGTAGAACCTGCGCGCGAGCTCGACGACCTGGGCCTCAATGTCGGCGGGAAGCTTTCGATTTCCGACACGGCCTCGTTTGCGTGAGACCAGCCCGGCGGCTCCATAACGCTGGTAGGCATCGCAGAGCCTGGCGACCTGCCTGGCAGAGATCCCCAGCAGGGTGCCCGCCTTCAAGTACTTGAGGCGACGCGCCAGGACCAGCTGAATGACACCGAGGCGGTCCAGCTCCTTGGCGGTCATGTCAACGACGGCGCTCCCGTCGCTACCTTCGAAGCCTTGAGAGGAGACGCCGACGGGTTGAGAAATACCGGGACCGGACGTTTCTAAATGGTCCGAACCGGATGTCGGGAGTTCTCCCGGGACAGCGTCGGGTGGCCGCATATGTGTTACCTCGCGGATACCAATGAATGACCGCGAGCCACCGGTTCGGTTCAGGGACTGGTGCATTTCGGCTCAACGCACCGAACTGGCCGCCGGCTCGGGGGCTTCTGTCTGGGGACGGCGCAACAGCGCACGACGTCATCGGCGTCCGTTTCGCTCGTCTGGGCGAACAATTGCCTTGCTATTCTGGAGCAGGTTTCGGGTTCGCAGCGCCGTTCTCGCGCGAGTCTCGCGCAGCGATTGCTTGCCAGTTGACCACTGCTCTGATGGCAAAGAAATTCTGTTCGAGCACGACAGCCAACCAACCAACCAAAATGAATGAATGAGCACTTTCTTTAAGTGCCTGTCTCCGTGATCTCGTTGCTCGAATATGCTCGTCCGGTGGGGCGACACTTCCTGCTCGGTTGCGGCCGCTCGCGAGGAAAGGTTTTCTTGCGCGCAAAACAAATGGTTGGCTTGCGTTTCTCGCGATTTTTCGCCCTTGCCGCGTGTGGCACTCGAATGGCAGCGGCAATCAGTCGGCGAGTGCGCCAGCCGACATCAATGGCGTTCCCAAATAATTCTGAATTTGTCGTTATTGACAGCGCGTTTTGCGAACGAGCAATCTAGCGTTTATTGCGGTCACTTCGTTGTGGCGGTTATTTCGTTCTTCCTTTCCGTTTGCTCCCAGAGGACGCATGAATTCGGGCAGCGTCGCAACTCTTCTCGTCGCCCATTTGCCATTACTGCGCGCGTACGTTCGGCGCATCGCCGGTTCACGTCAGTTGGCCGGCTATCTGTTGCAGGACGTGAGCGTGAGAATTCTCGCCGGAGCAGGGCCGACCGATCCGAGAGACTTTCTCGCCTGGTGCTTGGGCATCGCCCGCCACGCCTTGTCGTACCAGTGGCGGATGCAGAAGCGGGCGCGCGAGGCGGTGCCGCCGGAAGGGGCTCTGTGGCAACAATCATCACCGTCCGCGCCGATAGTCTGCGTGACAGTGGCCATGGCTGCCGTTGGCTGCTGGTTCACGGAGACCGGCGCTGGCAACGTCGCCAGCCTTGATCTGCCCTAGCCTCGGTCAGCGCGGGCTGCCGCTAGGCGGCGATTCCGCTCAGGGCGGCAGTGTCCACCAGGGCCTTCTCCCCGAAAGTTGGGACATTGACGCCCATCGCGTTGGCTATCGAGATGAGAACCTTGGTGGGGCTGGTCGCCGGTAGCTGCAGATAGCGCCCCATCTTGAAGTACCCACCCGTACCGCCCAGGATGATGTTGGGCAGCGCGAAATTCGAGTGCGGGTTGCCGTCGCCGTGGCGGTTGAACCAGTAGATGGTCGTGTCGTCGAGCAGCGTTCCCGTACCCGTCGGAACCGCCGCCAGTCGCTGCATCAGCCCGGCCACCTGGCCCGCGATCCAGGTGTTCATCTTTTGATACTTGTCCATGTTGACCGGGTTGCCGCCGTGGTGAGAGATGGCGTGCAGCGCCTCGCTGAAGCCCAGCCAGGGCATTCGCAGGCCGCCGGCGTCGCCGCCGCCCGGGTATCCGAAGGTCACCGACGCGACCTTGGTCATATTGCACGTGAAGGCGGTTGCGATCATGTCCATGAAGAAGGGCGACAGGAATTGCGTGTCGGCGCCGGTTCGCACGGAATCGGCGTCGGTCGGCACCATCGCCCTTGTCGGATTCTTGCAGGTAACGGTGGAATTCGCCTTCGCCATCAGTAGTTTCGCCTTGCGATCCTCGAAGGTGCGCAGCGCTGACAGGTGACCGTCGAGGGTCCGGCGATCGTTGGCGCTGAGGATCGGCCGCAAGCTGCCGACGCGGGCATGCAGGAAATCGCTGACCGCATTGTGCATCCGAAGATCCGACGCCGCCTGCGCGGCGAGTGCGTCGGGCCCGGTGCCCATCGCGGTACCGAACATGCGGTTCCAGGCTTCGTCCGCCGAAGCCATCCGTTTGAGCGGCGTCCCGTCCATTGCGTAGTTGAGGTCGGAGGGGGTATCGCCACCGATCGGGTGCATGCCGAAATTGAGCGACGAAAATAGACTCTCGGCCTGCACTGCCGTTGCGATCACCTGGTCGATGGACGGACCGTTGATGCGGTTGTCCGCCTTGGTCTGGTCAGCCGTGTAAGGGAGCCCGAAGTTCGGGTCGGCGGCGCAAAACACGCCGACCTTGCCGCAGCCGGTGCCGACCCGAGCGGTGAGACAGACCGGGGCCTGGTGCTGTGGGGTCGGCCCGGCGTACGCAAGCCCGGCTCCCGCCTTGGGCATGGTGCCGTTCATCTGCGGACCCAGGATCAGCATCTTGTCCTTGTAGGGCGCAAACGGCGTGAGGATCGGGCTGAGCGTGAAATTGGTCTCGGTGCCGGTCGGCCAGAACATCCCCTGGTTGACGCCGTCAGGGGTGTAGCAGAAGACCGCGTACTTCGATTTCTTCGCCGCCTGGGCGCGGGCGTTGCCCTCGAACAGCTCCAGGAACGGCAGCGCCAGCGCGGCGCTGCCCACCCACGACAGCAGATCGCGACGTTTGATCTTTTGGTACTTGAGCACGTTCATGGCGCGACTCCTTCTGCCAGGCGCAAACGGAACGAATCGGTGGCGGCGATCGAGATGATGAGCTGCTTGAGATCCCCGGACGCGGCGAAATCCGGACCCAGCTTGTCAGCCGAGCACTGGTCGGCGGCCTCGATGGCTCGCGACAGGGCGTGCTGCAAGTAATTCCGCGCGAAACAGCTTCTGATGTCGTGACTGTCTGCCATCTTGGTCAGCAGCGCCTCACCATTGGCGAACGGTCCGCCGACGTCGGCGCCGTCGGTCATGTCGCCTGACGTGTCCACCGCCTTGCCGCTGTCGATCTTACGGAAGCGTCCGACCTGGTCGAAGCTCTCGAGCGCAAAGCCCGGTGGGTCGATGACGTCGTGGCACGCCTTGCAGACGGCGTTCTTGGTGTGCTGGTCCAGCCGATCACGCGTCGACAACCCTGACGCGACCGGGGGCAGCGGTGGAATCATGATGTCGGTGGGCGGCGCCGGTACGTGCTGACAGAGCAGCGTGCGCCGGACGAACAGGCCACGCGAGATCGGGTTGCTCTCGCCCGGACGGCTCATCAGGGTCATGAGGCCCGGATGTGTGATGATGCCATGCCGGCCCTCGCCGTCCATCGCCACCGGCGCAAATACGTCGGCGGTTCCACCAGCAGGCCGGCCATAGAAGGTGCGCAGCACGCTGTTGAGCTGATATGTCTGCCCCGACAGCAGGGTTGACAGGTTGGGCGCCGGCGCGGAGTAAACCTGCGTGGCCGTCGTCAACAGTGAAGTCGCCAGCGAGGTTGCCACGGCGCCGGTGAAGTCCTTGTCATCGCGCGCCACCTCGGCGAATCCCGGCACATTGAGCCAGCTCGAATAGAAGCTGGAGACGCCGCGCATGAAGCGCTGATCGCCCAGCATCCGCGTCACCTGCGTGCGCAGCTCTGCCGCGTCGGTCAACTTACCCGTGTCGGCGACGGCCATGAGGGCGTCGTCGGGCGTGGAGTCCCAGACGAAGTAGGCCAGGCGGCTGGCGACGTCGTGCGCCTCGATCGGGACCACCTGCCCGACCTTTTCGTTCGCGGACGGGCGCGCGAACAGGTAGAGGAAGTCGGGCGCCTGCAGCATGCCGGTCAGGAACCACTGCACGCCGGTGGCGAAGTCCTTCTCCTTGACCCCTGCGTCGAACAGCGTCTTCATCTGCGCGCGATCCTCGGCGCCGAGCGGGCGGCGAAAGACCTTGCTGCCGATGCGATCGATGATCTGTTGTTCGCACAGGGTCGCGTCGACCGCGGGCGGAGAGCAAGGCGCCCACATCGACAACGTCTTCGCGGCCGACAGCGCAACCGCCGCTGCGGCGTTCGCGCGCTGTTCCACCGCGGACTCGTCAAGCCGAGAAAGGCCGCCGCCGGTGAAGCCCTTGGCGGGATCACCGGTCACCTGCAGGATGTCCTGCACCGAGTTGGAGTATTGACTCGGCGACAGCAGACGGGCTTGCAGCGCCGAGGCCTGCGGCTGCTGGCAATTGACCGGCATGATGGGACCGCCGCCAATTCCGCCGCCGCCGACTACACTGCCGCCGATTCCGCCGCCGCCGGACGGGTTGGACCCCCCTCCCCCTGGCGGTTGACCCGTGGAACCGACTTCGCCGCTGCACGCCACCAGCAGGGAACAGAACAGGATCGCGGTGCACCTTTTGTGAATCTTCATTGTCAGCTCCGTTTACCCGTCTTTCATTCCGTCACTGGCTGTCACTGGCGTATCGCCACAACCTGCTTGCTGCTGTGGTGGTACATCACGCCGCCGGCGAAGGCCGGGCCGGCCAGGCTCCAGGTTTGTCCCAGCGGACCCAGATCGCCGTATCCCAGGATTGCGGTTTCGTCCAGAACCTTGGCGTTGGCATCGATGACGTACGTGATCCCCAGCGTGGTGCCGAAGTAGATCTTGTTGCCGAGCACGATCGGGGCGGCATAGAAAGCCGGGATCGACCAGCCGTCGGTGTGCGAGCGCCCGGCGTCCTCCGCGATGTCGTTGCCCTTGGCGTCCGTCGACGTGGTCGTGATGTTCCTGCCGTAGATCAGCACCTCGGGGGCGTTGGCAGCGCGCTGCACGCCGACCGGCAGCTCCAGGTACTCGACCTTGCCGGTCTCGGCATTGACGCGGCCCACGCAGTGCGGGGGACCGGTGTGGGTTCCCCAGCGGTCGTTGTTGTTGCTGACGGTCAAGAACCACATATAGCCGTTGGCGACGACGTTCGAGAACCAGTCGGGCACGACGTGCATCATCCCGCTGTAGGTCCAGTCGGGCGTGGTGTTGACGTTGACGCCTGACAACGTCTCGTACTTGTTCATCGCCGTGTTCCAGCGCCTTATGTCGACCAGCTTGGACAGCGACCATCCATGCACAGGCTTGCCAGTCATGACGTCCAGCACGGTCAGGATTTCGTTCTGCGGCTCCGTGAACCAGTAGGCGTATTTCTGATCATAGCCCGTATTGTAGAGCGCAGTCCCCGAACCGCCGGTGCACATCCCGGGCGTCGTCGCGCTGCCGCCGGTGCACATGGGTGGCCCACCAGAGACGTACTGCCACAGCGACTTGCCCATGCTCCCCGGCGCCAGGCTGGTCATGCTCAACCCGACGGGCCGCTCCGGCACTCCGTGGGGGCCGCCACGACCGTGCAGCACGGCGGGCGTGCCATTGGGCAGCTTGCCCATGACCGCGGTGTTGTAGAAGGTCGACGCGTCGTCGGCGACCCAGGTCGTCCTGCCGGTCATCTTGTCGATGCCGTGCAGGTAGTTCCACCCGGCCGTCTTGCCTGGCGGATCGCCCACACCTCTGCCCAGCGGCGACAGGATCACGACGTCGTTGCCGACGATGAACGGTTCGTGCTGGCGGTTGTAGGGGAATGACGCAGCCTGCCCGGCGAAGTCGGCTTCCCAGACCGGCGCCAGAAATCCCGCCGCGTCGGGTTTGGCCGTGGTGTCCCAGCAGCCCATGTGACCGGTCGAATTGAAGAACCAGACGTATCTGCCGTCCGTGATCGGTGTCCAGGAGGTGGCGTCGCTGTACTGATACGCCATCCCTGCCGACAGGCCATTGCCAACCAGCGGCCTGGTCCGCCACTTGATCGTCCCGGTCGTCCGATCGATGGCGTAGCCTTCGATGGAGAGGCTGGTCTTGCTGCCCGAGAACGGGAGGTAGGTCGTCAGAAAGAGCAGATCGCCCGCGACCGCGATTCCGCCCTGGCCTTCGTTGTCGAGATCCGTGCGCCAGAGAATGTTCTTGTTGGCGGCCACGCTCCACGTGGTCGGAGCCCCTTCGACGTTGACGCGGAACGTGCCGTCAGGACCACCGGCTTGCGGCCAGCTTCCGACGGCTACCGGAGGGGCGCTGTCCGGGGGTGGTGGGGTGGTCTCGCCGGCGCTGGCGGGCACGTCCTTCGCCGCCGGCACGTCGGCCTCGGTGATCGCGTCGACGGGAGGCTGACCCACATCCTCCTGCGGCGCGGGACCAAGGTCAGAGCCAGGGCCTGGGCCCGGGCCCGACCCGGTGTCGCCCTTGGGTGCGGCACCGTCGGGGCCGCCGTTCACGGTCCCCGCCGGCGTCGTCGAGCACGCACCGAGCAGGCAGCACAAGGTCAGAGTCCAACCCCACCTGGGTATCCGGTTTTCCAGTATTCTCAACATGTTGGTCGCCCCCGGTTGCGCAAAGGGGTGACTGGTAGACGCCCCTTTGCGCAACAGACAGGCACTCCAGGCGCAAGGATTGCCATTGCTAACCGTTTCGATGCCGCACAGCGCTGTCAACGGGCCGGGAAGGGCACACTTCATTCAATATCTCGGTCAGTCGGCCGTCGCTCTTGAGTGGGGGCGCAGGGGGGCGGCGTCAGGGAGCCGGTGATTGGTAAACGCCGAACTCGGCGATGGCAGGAACGCCACGCGCCTGGGTGATGACCAAGGCGATGTTGGTGGCTGTTATGGCGCCGACCCGATGCAGCTTGCGCTGGCCGATCGCGGTTCCGGTCGCGATCGTCGTCCACGTCCCGCTCACCTTCGCCTCCACGTGATGTTGCGTGGTCCGCTCACCCAGCGCGATCGGTTCCTGGATACTCACGACATTGAAGCTGGTCGGCCCACCGAGATCGAACTCGATCCGCGCGCTGGTCTTGCCCTCGCCGGCGGCCCAGAACGTGTCGATCTTGCCGTCGACGGCCATGGCTGCCGCACGGCCGGGGGCGTTCTTGAACACCGAATCGGCGGACGCGGGTCGCGCCGCCACCACGTTGGTCTGGTAAATGGCGCGAATCGCGGCGGCGTACTGGTCCATCGCGGTGACGTCGGGGGTGGGGAGCAATCCCTGCGTATTGGGCTGAAGGCCCAGCAGCAGAACAGTGTTACGTCCGACAGAGGTGTAATAGATGTCGAGCAGCTGGGTCGGCGTCTTGACCCGCACATCGTCGGCGGCGTGCCAGAACCAAGAGGGGCGAATCGAGGTAACCGTTTCAGCCGGGTACCAAACCGGTACCGGAGCCCCATTCACTATCGTCTTGACGCTGGTCTGATCGGAAGTCGCCTGGGGACCAACCGAGCCGCCGACGCTGCGAATATCAGCGCCCGCGACCGAGGCGAGGTTGCCGATGTCGAGCAGCGCATGCGGCTGCAGTTGATGCACGAGTTTCTCGACGGCATTCCAGTCGAACGGGGGCGCGGGGGGAGGGGAGGTCCAGAGCCAGATCTCGTCAACCACTTCGTACTTGGTGAGCAGCTCGGTGAGCTGGCACTCGAAGACCGCCTGGTAGGCTGGGGTTCCGGCGGTTGGTTCGTGCCGGTCGAAGGGCGAGAGCGCGAGCCCCACGCGGATGTTGGCCTGGTGGGCGGCGTCGACGAACTGACGGACCACGTCGCCCTGGCCAGCCTGCCAGGGGCTGGCGGCCACGGAGTAGGTCGTGCATTTGCTTGGCCACAGGGTGAATCCGTCGTGGTGCTTGGTCGTCAGCATGGCCTGGCGGAATCCGCCCGCCCGCAATGTCGCCATCCACTGACCCGGATCAAGCGTGGTGGGATTGAAGATGGTCGGGCTGTCCGTGCCATCTCCCTGTTCCTTGCCGGAAAAGGTGTTGATGCCGAAGTGAAAAAACGCCGACAGCTCCTGGGCTTGCCATGCCAGCTGCTCTGGCGACGGCAGCGGCCCCAGCGGGTCGGGTGTCGGGATGCCGCTCAGCACCGGGCCGGTCTGTTCAACGCACCCCCACGCCGTCAGGCAGAAGAGCAGCAAGCTGCACGAGGTCCTGATGCGCGAGGTCCTGATAGATGAACGGTTCAGCGGGCCGGTTTCTTTTTGCCGCATGGCCGCCTCCCTTTCCGTATCGCTACCGTACCGCGGCGCCAAGGCTAAGGCCCGCCCAGAACGCGGTCGCCATCACGTCCCGTCCGTTCTCGACGGTTCCCCTGACACCGAGGAGGTGCGCTCCGACCGAGAGCGCAAGCACAGGGTGGACGCGCCGCTGGCGCCAGGGCCTCACTTCAGCCGTCAGCTCCGGCCCCACCCAGGCCCCCTGCCAACGGTACCCCGTCCCCATCGCGCCGTTGCTGGCGACGCCGCTCATCCACACATAGCCGGCACGCGCGCCCAGGCTCACGCTGGGCCGCAGCGACCCGGCGTCGAACGACGCACCCAGCGCGCCCGACACGCTGGGCATGGTGACGGCGATGGTCCCGGAGGCTCGGGACAGCTCACCGTGATGGACCAGGGCATCGACCCCCAGGAAGAACCTTGGCGAGAGCGAAATCTCGGTGCGGGCGCCACCGCCCAGGATCAGATCGCGGCTGGCGAGAAGGTGGGCATCCACCACCGCCGCCAGCTCGATCGGGGGACGAGCGATCACGCCGCGCGCGGCCTCGCGCGCCACTTCGGGGGCCCGCGGGGCCGCTGGCGGCGCCTTCGGCTGCGGGTTGCTCTCGAGCTCCGACCAGCTGGCCGCGACCAGCTCGGCGATCGCCAGCGCCAGCAAGCGCGCGCGCGCGGTCGGCGCCGCCTGCGCCAGAGCTACCGAGCGCTCGACTGATTTGCTGGTCGTCGGATCAAGCACCCGCAGGTCGGCGGATTCCGCGGCGCAGGTCGCCGTGACGAACGTCGTGGCGATGTCCGGCGTCGCATCAACCAGCACGGCGCGAAGCTCGATCGCCGCGATCCGCTGTGCCTCCCGGGCCAGGGCATCGTCGCAGCCGACGACGGCGATCGACACCCGAGGCTTTTCTTCTCGGGCCTCGCCGATTGCCCCAGCCGCGACGACCACCAGCGCGACACTGACTGCCGTCGCGATTCTCGCGGTCAGTCGATCCCACCGAATCTCGACACGGCCTTGGCCCGTCGTCCGTTCGGATAGCGCGTCTGGTACTCGCGCGCCAGCTCGCGGCTACGGGTGATGTCGCCGGCGCGAGAAGCCGCCTCGACCTCGCGAGCCAGCGCATCCTCGGCCAGAGGTCCGCCCACCGCTCGCGCGCGGGCAAAGGCGTCGGCCGCCTCGCGCGGCCGGCCAAGCTCGTCGAGGAGCACGCGTCCGAGCGTGAACGATGCCAGACTGGAACGCGGGTCACGTGAATGCGCGCGCACGACGCGCTCGAGGTAGGGCACGGACTCGGCAGGGTATCCGCTGAGGCGGGCGGCGTCTGCCGCCAGCAGGAGATCGGCGGTCTCATCGCGCACGGCGTTCGGGCCCGCCTTCTTGAGCGCGAGGTGAGCCTCGTCGTAGCGACCTTTCTCTGCCAGCGGGCGCCATGACGAAGTCGCAGGTGCCGCCGGCGGACGGCTCGGTTTTTCAGCCGCCGGTTGTGAGACGGAGACCTCCAACCTGTCCCCGGCCGCGATCTCGCGGTCCGCCCCGCGCGCGTGCACCTTGACGCGCCCTTGCTCGACGGCGATGTCGAGCCGATCGGTGGAGAGGTACTGCACCGTGAACGTGGTGCCGAGGTCCTCGATCACGACGTCGCCCGCGACCACGATGAACGAACGTTTCGGATCATGGGGAGCGTTGAAGCGCGCGCCGCCCGAACGAAGCACGAACCCGCGTCCATGGTGATCCGGCATTGCCTCCAGCACCGTCTCGGGCGAAAGGTGCGTCACCGTCACCGCCGGGGCCAGGGCGGCCGGCGGAACCGCCTCCGCCGACAGCGTCGTGTCGGCCGGCGCCGGGCCCTTCGTTCGCAGGCCAACAAATGCGCGAACGCCCCCCGCCACCAGTACCAGTGTCAGGAGCGATGCGCCCACGCGCACGGTCGTGCGCCGGCGCGCCTCTCGATGCGCAATCCTGAACCGGGCCCGGTGCTCGCGCTCCGGTCCCCAGTCTGGTTCGATCTTCTTCGCCAACCCACCCCACCTCTGATCAGTCATCACGGAACACCTCGTCG